>NZ_JBANFK010000008.1:0-195109 GCF_037861105.1 Rhizorhabdus argentea | reverse complement strand
GCCTGTCGGCGGTGAGCGCGACGTCAATGCGGATTGGAACAGCCTGCAACAGCTTACCAACCTGTTACGCTGAAGCACCCAAGCAGGAGCTGATGTCTGGTATACAAAAAACGTGTTGGCTTTGACGCTTGATTGCGCGTTTGACGGATCGAAGACCAGTCAGGAGATTGCGCGTCTCAAGCCCATGCAAGCGATGAATAGCATGACGGATCGATGACCTTCGGCGTACCCTGGAAACATTCGCGTTTCCCGTCGCCTGAACCCAAGAACCTGACAAGGGACTGATCATGAAAATCGGCATCATCGGCACTGGCCACATTGGAAAAATCCTGGTTCAGCGACTGAGCGGGACAGGGCATGAGGTCAAGGTCGCAAATTCGCGTGGGCCCGAGACGATCGACGCCGATATTCTGTCGTCGGGCGGTCGAGCAGTCACCGTGCAGGACGCCGTCACCGATGTTGACGTGGTGATCCTGTCCATCCCGCTCAACCGCATCCCGGAGGTCGCGCCGCTCGTGGCGGGCTTGCCACCGGAAGTGATCGTCATCGACACCTCCAATTATTTTCCTCAGCGCGACGGACACATCGACGCCATCGACGCTGGTCAGGTGGAGAGCCTCTGGGTCGCCGAGCGTCTGGGCAGGCCAATCGCCAAGGCATGGAACGCGATTGGTTCGCAGTCCCTCGCCACGAAGGCGCAGGCAGCCGGACACCCCGACCGTGTTGCTATTCCTGTCGCGGCTGACAGCCAGCATGATCGCGAAATTGCGATGGCGCTGGTCGATGCTACTGGAATTGAGCCTGTGGATGCAGGCTCGCTTGCCGAGTCATGGCGCCAGCAGCCAGGGGCACCAGTCTATTGCACAGATCTCTCGAAAGACGAAGTGGCTGCTGCCTTGCTAGCAGCAGATCGGGCGCGCTTGCCCAAGCGGCGCGATCTGTCGTTCGCGGCAGTCATGGAACGGATGGCAGGAACAGGCGCGACTAACCCCGACGCGCTATATAGTTTGCGACTGCATCGGGCTTTGTTCCTGTAAGTCTGGTTGCGTCACTCTGGCGATGGCCCGGATACTGACCGAACGCACATTATGGTTCAAGTTAGCAACGGCAAAGATAGCATAACAGAGGAAAGCTGAAATGGCGCAAAATCTTGCAGGACGCTCGATACTGATCACCGGCGGTGAGGCCCGCTTCGTAACCGGTACGATGATGAGCGTCGATGGCGGCCTTACCGCAGCCTGACCGACTGGCACTGGCGATAGAATTTCATAGGAGATCATAGTGGGACAGGTACTGGTCACCGGGGGCACCGGGAATATCGGGATGTACGCCGTTGCCGAATTTGTGCGGCGCGGGCACGAGGTGACGGTTCTCGATCAAAAGAGCGAAGCGCCGATGCTTACCGCCATCGCACCGGAGGCGGACATCGTTGCCGGAGACATTCTGGATGTCGACCTCCTGGCGAATCTCGTCAGGGATCGGAAGATAAGCCGCATTCTTCATCTGGCCGGCTATCTCGGGCCCGAATCGGTTGCTTTCCCCGTGAAGGCGATCGATGTGAACTGTCGGGGTACGGCGAACATATTCGACGTCGCGATGGACCAGGGGGTGGAACGGGTGTGTTGGAGCAGCTCGATCTCCGCTGTAGGCACGTTGCCGGACTATGACGGCAGGCCGGTCGACGAAAATTACCGGATCGCTCCGACTACGACTTATGGCGCCAGTAAATATTATGGCGAGCTCATGACCGCCATTTATCGCGAGCGCGGTCTCGATGCCACGTGCGTTCGCGTTGCCTTCGCCTTCGGGCTCGGCAAGCTGACGGGAAGCTGGGGTGCCAATTACAATCGGATCATTTACAATGCCGCCGTCGGTCGCCCGTCTCTATTTCCCTCATGGGCGAAAACGGGTGTTCAAATGATCTATAACAAGGATCAGGCCAAGTTCTGCGTGGATGCAACGCTGGCGCCAAGATCCGAACACTGGCTGTTCAACACGCCAACCGAAAAAGCCTTTTCCGAAGACGAAGTTATCGCGATCATTCGGGACATAGTGCCCGACTGCGATATTGGTCGGGACTCACAGCCGCCCCATGGTTCGGCTTTTCCGCCAAATGTCGATGGTAGCCGGGCGATCCGTCAGTTCGGCTTTTCGCCGGATTATACCGTGCGTGATGCGATCGCCGAAATGGTAGATTATTACCGGCGCTATCCGGATCAAGGTCTCTAATGCCTCGAAACTCGGGCACGCCGATCCTAGTGGTATCGGTCCACATGGTTGGTGTCATGCCGGCCTCGCAATTCGATGAATCACAACGGACTCATATAACGCAGCTTCTTTTTCGATCAGGCTCTGGCCTGTACGAGTGACAACATACTTTGCGTGGACTCATGGAAGCGGGCATCAAGGAGAGAATGGTAATGAAAGTGCTGGACGCTCAAGAACTATTGCAGGTTGCCCGGGACCGGACGGGCCTGTCCGACTTTGGGCCGGATGATTTCCGCGAAGGTCTGGATATGCTCGTGAAGGGCGTCAATGCCGACGTTGCCGTTCGCCCCGACCGGGTCGAGCCGCTGCGTGAAAATGTCCTGCGCCTCCTCATCAATCGCCTGTGGTTCCAAAAGGATCTTGCCGAGCATCCTGAAATTCTCGACGAAGTCATCGATGCGCCGATCATCATCACGTCGCTACCCCGCACCGGCAGCACGAAACTGCAGCGGCTGCTGGCTGCGTCGGGCGATTTCCAGCTCCTCGAATATTGGAAGGGCCATATGTTCGCCCGCATCCCCGGCGCGCCCGATGGCGGCCGGGAGCAGCGGATCGCGGAGACGCGAGCCTATGAAAAATGGCTGTATGAAGTATCGCCAGACATGATCACGGGCCATCCTGTGTTCACGGACGAGGCCGAGGAGGAGATGCAGCTTTTCGAATATTCCTTCCGGACGGGTGGATGTGCGGTGTTCGGCTCGTCGTCTCATTTCAGATGGCTGTTACAGGCCGATACTGCGCCAGCTTATGACTATCTGAAAATGCAGCTTCAATATCTGCAATGGCAAAATCCTGAAGATCGCAAGAAGCCGTGGCTTCTCAAGACGCCGATCCATTTCGGGCTGGAAAAGCAGGTGAACCGGATTTTCGACAATCCCCGCTTCATCGTCACTCATCGCGATCCCGTCAAATGCGTGCCCTCGATCGCAGGCGTCACGCACAACTGGCATATGCTCTACGCGGATGTCGAACCTGACCTGAACGGAGGCGAGGCGATGACAGCCTATTATGGCCAGTCTGCCGACGAGCATCTGGCGTGGCGCGACAATGATCCGAATCTGCAAATCCTCGATATCGCCTTTTCCGACATCACCTCGAACGACGATGCGGTCGTACGCCGTATCTACCAGGCGTTCGGCCTGCCGCTCACGGAGCAAAGCCAGCAGGGGATGCGCGAATGGTCGGAACGCAATCCGCGCAACAAGCATGGCGGCTATTCCTATTCGGCCGAGAAATTCGGAACCACGGACGAAGCGATCCGTAGCCGGTTTTCCGGCTATTACGACCGTTTCGGGCATCTGCTGGCGTGAGGGAGAAGGCCCTATGCATGACATCGAACACCGGCTGGCGGAAGTCGAAGCGCGCTTCGCGATAACAGACATCGTGCATAAATTCTGTCGCGCAGCCGATCGCAGCGATCTCGAAGCGATCCCGTCCCTGTTCCATGAGGGGGCCGTCGACAATCACGCCTTTTACGAAGGCGATGTGCCTGGGCTGGTCGAATGGATGCGGGAACGGCACCGGAACATCCTGCACGCCAGCCATAATGTCACCAACGTTCTGATCGAATTCGCCGGCATCGACCGCGCGCTGGTGGAAGCACGGGTGACCGTCTGCACCCGTTATTCGGCTGCAGGCGCGGCGGCGTTCGCCAAGGCGGCCGGCCTCGCCATCGAGGGCGACCGGCCGGTCGATGTGTTGTCGTTCGGGCGCTATGTCGATATTTTCGAACGGCGGGATGGCGCCTGGAAGATCGCGTCGCGAACAGCGGTTCCCGACCAGAACCTGGTTCTCGAAGTGCCCCAAGAAACCGAGATAAGTTCCCCGGTCCTCGTCAAGCCACGCCGGGATCAGGAGGATCTCGTTTTTCGGCTACGCCACGAAATGGGGCTGGCCTGACCCGCAGCGAAAGCACCCTATGATTTAATGGGGGGTTCACATGAGCTGTAACGGCCCCGATTTCGGTATTGCCACCGCTTATACCGTGCCGGAGAGCTTCAAGGGAATGTACGATCCGCTGCTCTCCCATACGGCAGTGGCGGCGGTGACGAAGAGGCTGAAGCTCGGTAGCTCGATCTCGATCATCACCGAACACCACCCGATCAGTCTGGCGACCCGGATCCGCGACGCTCGATCATTTTCGGGCGGCCGCTTCATCCTTGGCGCTGGCTGGAGCGCGGGGCTTTTGCTCCTCTTACCAACCGCGCACAGGGCTCGCCAACGCCCGTCGCGCGGAGCCGGATTCATTTGGCGGCTTTTAAAAGGAATATCGGGTTTCTGGCTGCAAATGCAGCGTGGTTCGACAGGACCATGGTGTTCCTCAATCCTGAATCGCAGCAAGCCCTTCATGTTGATGTGCCCCTAGGTGTCAGTGCCATGCGGCTAAGGAGAGGGTCGAGCTTGGATCTGGGGAAGGTTGGAGGACTCTGCATGCCATCTTAATCCAAGGCCATGACAATATTGGTCAGTAGTATCAGTGCACCGCTGATTGCCGTTAATTCCTCTTTCCTCCTCTCATGTTTGACTTCAATTTCTCCTGAGTGAACCGTCCGCTGGAGATCACGGACCGACTCACGCGTGTTTAGAACGCGCTGAAGCTCGCGCTCGAAAGTGCCCCTCTGTCTCGCCGATTCCTCCCGTGAAGGTGAAAGTCCAAAATCTGGCCTCACAGGAATATCAAATGATAGGGCTAGGACGATAGCCACATACCGTGGATTTATTGGACATCATCTACCGCTAATTTCGGCTGAAATTTTTGTAGACCCCGTCATGCGCCTGACCCCTTCAGCATTCGTCACCCAATTGACATTGGGACACCTATCTTAGACATAGTCCTAAGTGCGGTATCAAATAACACAATGTTATATGGTGGAGGGATTATGCAGCTCGAAGGCAAAGTGGCCGTGGTACTCGGCGCATCCGCATCCGGCGGCACGGGGTGGGCAATCGCAGAAGCACTGGCCGCCGAAGGGGCAAAGGTTGTCGTAGCTGCCAGGCGAATTGAGCCTCTTCAAGAACTGGCCGATGCAATCGATGGGCTGGCCGTAGTCTGTGATGGCGCGAAGCAGGATCAGATCAGGGCCCTGTCACTGTCAGCAGTCGAAGCATATGGAAAAATCGACATCGCGATAAATTGCGCCTTTTTTGCGGGCGACGGCTTGATCGGTGACTCGGACCAAGACACGCTCCAGACTTCGCTGGATGTCAACTTTCTCGGCCACGTCCATTTCGTCCGCTATATGGCGGAGATCATGAATGATGGGGGGTCTATCACTTTGATCTCCGCTCAAGCAGCGGCCCAGCCGTCGCTGGGAGCCTTTGCTTATGGCTGTGCCAAGGCGGCGACCGATTGCTTGGTGCGTTATGCTGCAGTGGAATATGGTGGGCGGGGAATTCGGGTGAATTCAATTCTTCCGGGACCGATCAAGACATCAACTACCGCACCTTTCCTTGATCGGTTCGACGTGAACGAGGCGTTCATGGAACAGATTCCACTTGGGCGATTGGGGCTGCCGAAGGACTACGCCCAGGTGGTGGTTTGGTTAGCCCAGCCGGGATTCATTTCTGGGGTCAATCTGCCCGTAAGTGGCGGAATGCACCTCAACCGCATACCGGTGTACAGGGGATTTGCGCAATCTGATTGACGCCCAGGCAGCATCGTAAAACGCACTATCCGGCAGCTGGCGCGCACCGCTTCTCGGCAACCTTATGGCGTCACGCAATTGTTACCGCTTCTTCAAAAGCTCGGGTTCGGTTTGGCCTTGGCCAGATGAACATAGGCATGCGCGACACTGCATTTGTCTCATCTACAAAATTGGAAGCGTGTCGGAACACCAAAGAGGAAGAGGGGCGCCATGAATTACGGTATGATAAGGACAAGACGGGCGGCGCGATCAGTTCGCCAAACGCTGGATCCAGGAAAAGACGCCCACAACCAGTCGCTTAACGGTCGTTCCCGAACCTTGTCGGAAACCGCCTGGTGCCCAGGAGAGGACTCGAACCTCCACGGCCTTGCGGCCACTGGCACCTGAAGCCAGCGCGTCTACCAATTCCACCACCTGGGCATTCGGAGCGGAGGCCGGGCGGATAGCGGGGTGGCCAAGGACTTGTCAACCGCCTTGTAAACCGCTGCCGTGCAGGGCAATGCGGAGGAAATCTGATCATCAAGGGAATATGACGATGAGCCGTCTTGTCACGCTGTTCGGCGGTGGTGGATTCCTCGGCCGCTATGTGGCGCAGGAATTGCTCAAGGCCGGAGCCCGCGTTCGGATCGCCGAGCGCGACCCATCCGACGCATGGTTCCTCAAGCCGCTCGGCGGCCTCGGCCAGACGCAGTTCGTACCGGCCAGCGTAACCCGGCCGGCGACGCTGGCCGCAGCGGTCGAAGGAGCGGATGCGGTCGTCAACCTTGTCGGTATCCTGAAGGGCGACTTCGACGCGATCCACCACAAGGGTGCAGCCAATGTCGCGGCGGCCGCCCGCGCTGCGGGCGCCAATGCGCTGGTTCACGTGTCGGCGATCGGCGCCGATCCAGAATCGCCATCGGCTTATGGACGGAGCAAGGGGCAGGGCGAGAGCGCCGTGCGCGCGGCTTTCCCGGCTGCGACCATCGTGCGGCCATCGGTGGTGTTCGGTCAGGAAGATTCCTTCCTCAATCGATTTGCCGCCATGCAGCGGCTGCCGTTCGTTCCGGTGCTGCGAGGCCGGGTGAAGTTCCAGCCGGCCTGGGTCGTGGATGTCGCGCGAGCGATCGCGGTGGCGGCGATGGACCCTGCGCATGCCGGCAAGATCTACGAACTGGGCGGCCCGCAAGTGTTGACGATGGCCGAGCTCAATGCGTGGCTCGCTCAGGCGACCGGTCGAAATCCCACCTTCGTGCCTGTGCCGGACGCTGCTGGCGGCATCCTGGCCACCATCGCCGGGTGGCTACCGGGGGCGCCCATCACCCGCGATCAGTGGCTGATGCTGCAGAAGGACAATGTCGTCTCGCCGGGCGCCACGGGCTTCGAGGCGTTCGGAATCGCGCCGACGCCGATGGAAGCGGTCGCGCCAGCCTGGCTGGTTCAGTATCGTCCGCATGGACGCTTCGCCTCCCGCGCCAAGTCGGCGGCCTGAACGGGATGGAACTGTCGCTGCTGTCGATCATCCTCCTCGGCATCGTCGAGGGGCTCACCGAGTTCCTGCCGGTTTCCTCGACCGGGCACCTGATCCTGGCAGGCGAGGTCATGCGAGTGCCGCAGGGCACCGAAACCTTCGACATCGTCATCCAGCTCGGGGCGATCCTCGCGGTTGTCGTGCTCTATCGCCATCGCTTCGCGGCGGTGCTGGCGGGACTCGCCCGGCGCGATCCCCAGGCGATCCGCTTCACTCGCAACGTGCTGGTCGGCTTCCTGCCATCGGCGGTGATCGGCGCGGTCGCCTATGGCGCGATCAAGGCGCTGCTGATGACGCCGATGGTGGTGGCGGTCGCGCTGATCCTGGGTGGTATCGCTATCCTCGTCATAGAGCGGAGCGTGCGCCGACCGAGCTGCGACAGCGTCGAAGGCATGTCGCTCAGGACTTCGCTGGGGATCGGCTTCATCCAGTGCCTGGCGATGATCCCGGGCGTAAGCCGCTCGGGCGCCACGATCATGGGCGCACTGACCTTGGGTGTGGAGCGCCGCACCGCTGCGGAATACAGCTTTTTTCTCGCCATCCCCACCATGGTAGGCGCGACGACCCTCGCCCTCTGGAAGGCACGGCACGAACTCGGCGATGCCCAGGCCACTGCGATCGCGATCGGCTTCGTCGTGTCGTTCATCGTCGCAATGTTCGTCATCCGCTGGTTCCTGAACGTCGTGACGAAGCACGGTTTCGCGCCATTTGCGTGGTACCGCATCGTTGTAGGGTCGGCGGCCTTGATCTGGCTCCTAGCGAGGTAGGTCCGATCCGGTCTCATTGGCGGCGCGAACAAGGAGAAATTCCAACGAGTTGCTTCACTTCCCCAATAAATAGGTAAGTATATCTGCCCTATGGCGTGAAAAGCGCGTGACTCGCGCGTCTTTTCGTGAGAGATGCGAGGGCAGACCCTTGTTGCCATGGGTAGGTGATCGGCGCAGCCGGCACTCGTGGCGATGAGCAGGTCCCAACACTTTGAGGAGAGCTGGCTCACGTCCCGCCGGGCGCGCTGTGCGCTTGCGACGGCCGTGGCGGCTCTGGCGGGGCAGTTCGATGGCAGACGATCCGATGCTGAAGTTCGTAGGCGTGGGGCAGGCCTTTCCACCCAAACGCGCTGCCGATACGCGCGTTGCCGATTTCGGTGAGATTGCACCAAAATACGCGCCGCCCCAGGCCGAGGAACAGGCATCGCGCTGCTCGCAGTGCGGCGTGCCTTATTGTGCGACACATTGCCCACTCCACAACCATATTCCCGATTGGCTGCGTCTGACGACCGAAGGGCGGCTGCGCGAGGCTTATGAGCTCTCGAACGCTACCTCGACCATGCCGGAAATCTGTGGCCGCATCTGTCCGCAGGACCGGCTGTGCGAGGGCAATTGCGTCATCGAGTTCTCGGGGCACGGCGCGGTCACGATCGGCTCGGTCGAGAAATATATCACCGACACAGCCTGGGAAAATGGCTGGGTGGAGCCGGTCGCCGTCGGCCCTGCTCGCGGTCAGTCCGTTGGCGTGATCGGTGCCGGCCCAGCCGGACTGACGACGGCCGAGCTGATGCGCGCGCGCGGTTATGAGGTGCATGTCTACGACCGGCACGATCGCGCCGGCGGCCTGCTGACCTATGGTATCCCCGGCTTCAAGCTCGAAAAGCCGATCGTCATGCGTCGCGTGCAGCGGCTCAAGGATTCGGGCATCGTCTTCCACGAAGGCTTCGAGGTCGGCCGCGACGCCTCTCTCGCCGAACTGCGAGGCCGCCACGACGCGCTGCTGATCGCGACTGGCGTCTACAAGCCGCGCGCGATCAAGGCGCCGGGCGTTGGCGCCAGCGGCGTGGTCGAGGCGCTCGACTATCTCACCGCGTCGAACCGCAAGAGCTTCGGCGATGCCGTGCCCTCGTTCGACGATGGCTCGCTCGATGCGAAAGGCAGGAATGTCGTGGTCATCGGCGGCGGCGACACGGCGATGGATTGCGTGCGAACGGCGGTTCGCCAGGGCGCTGCCTCGGTGAAATGCCTCTACCGCCGCGATCGCGCCAACATGCCTGGCTCGCAACGCGAGACGAAGAATGCCGAGGAGGAGGGCGTCGAGTTCGTCTGGCTGTCGGCGCCTGAGGCGTTCGAAGGCACCGGCGGCGTCAGCGGCGTTCGTGCGACCAAGATGCGGCTGGGTGACCCCGATGTTTCGGGCCGCCGCACGCCCGAACCTGATCCGGGCAGCGATTTCCGGATCGATGCCGATCTGGTGATCAAGGCGCTCGGTTTCGATCCGGAGGATCTGCCCGGCGCGTTCGGCTCGCCCGAGCTGTCGGTGACGCGCTGGGGCACGCTGCGCGTCGATCACAAGTCGATGCAGACCTCGCTCGACGGCGTGTTCGCGGCGGGTGACATCGTCCGCGGCGCCAGCCTTGTAGTATGGGCGATCCGCGATGGCCGCGATGTCGCCGAGCGGATGCATCTCTATCTCAAGACGAAGGCCAAGGCTCAGAAGGTGGCGGCATGACCGATCCGAGAGAAATCAGCGCGAAGATACAGGGCGATCCCGAATGGATGGCGTCCCAGCGCGAGCGCCTTGCCCGCGAAGGCATGTATCGCCCTGAGTTCGAGGGTGACGCCTGCGGCGTCGGCCTTGTTGCAGCGACCGATGGCAAGCCCTCGCGCCGCGTCGTCGCGGCGGCGATCGATGCGCTTAAGGCGGTGTGGCATCGCGGTGCGGTCGATGCCGACGGCAAGACCGGTGACGGTGCCGGCATCCATGTCGACCTGCCGGTGCGCTTCTTCGACGACGCGATCGAATATGCCGGGCATCGGCCGCTGCCGAACCGGCTCGCGGTCGGCATGGTGTTCCTGCCGCGCACCGATCTCGGCGCGCAGGAGACCTGCCGCACGATCGTCGAGAGCGAGATCATCGATTTCGGCTACACCATCTATGGCTGGCGCCAGGTGCCGGTCGACGTGTCGGTGATCGGCGAAAAGGCGCAGCTCACCCGGCCCGAGATCGAGCAGATCATGATCGCCGGGCCGATGCCGGACGAGATGTCGCTCGAGGAGTTCGAGAAGAATCTCTACCTGATCCGCCGGCGGATCGAGCGCAAGGTGATAGAGGCGCAGATCCAGGGCTTCTACGTCTGCTCGCTGTCGGCGCGCTCGATCATCTACAAGGGGCTTTTCCTCGCGGAGGAGCTCTCGGTCTTTTATCCCGACCTCAAGGACGAGCGCTTCGTCAGCCGCGTCGCGATCTTCCATCAGCGCTATTCGACCAACACCTTCCCGCAATGGTGGCTGGCGCAACCCTTCCGCGCCCTTGCGCACAATGGTGAGATCAACACGATCCGCGGCAACAAGAACTGGATGAAGAGCCACGAGATCAAGATGGCGTCGCTCGCTTTCGGCGAGCATTCGGACGAGATCAAGCCGCTGATCCCCGCGGGCGCTTCGGACACTGCCGCGCTCGACGCGGTGTTCGAGACGATCTGCCGTTCGGGCCGCGATGCGCCGACCGCCAAGCTTATGCTGGTGCCCGAAGCCTGGCAGAACAGCGACATACCCGAACCGCGACGGGCGATGTACAGCTATTTCGGTTCGGTAATGGAGCCGTGGGACGGGCCTGCTGCGCTGGCGATGACCGACGGCCGCTGGGTAGTGGCCGGCGTCGACCGCAACGCGTTGCGCCCGCTCAGGACGACTCGGACCGCCGACAATCTGCTGATCGTCGGCTCGGAAACCGGCATGGTGGTGGTGCCGGAGAGCACGATCATCGCCAAGGGGCGGATGGGTCCGGGGCAGATGATCGCGATCGATCTTGAGGAAGGCCGCCTCTATGGCGACGCCGAGATCAAGGACAAGATCGCCGCCGAGCAGCCCTATGGCGAATGGGTCAAGGGTTTCAGGCTGCTCAAGGATCTGCCGGCCCCGGCAGAGGACATGATCCCGCGCTGGTCGCGGCCCGAACTGCTGCGCCGCCAGGTGGCCGCCGGGCAGACCATGGAGGACATGGAGCTCATCCTGAGCCCGCAGATCGAGGAGGCCAAGGAAGCGATCGGCTCGATGGGCGACGACACGCCGCTCGCGGTAATCTCGGACAAGCCCCGGCTGATCAGCCATTTCTTCCGGCAGAATTTCAGCCAGGTCACCAACCCGCCGATCGACAGTCTGCGCGAGACGCGGGTGATGAGCCTGAAGACACGCTTCGGCAATCTCGCCAACATCCTCGACAATGAGGGCCAGCAGGCGGACGTGCTCGTGCTCGAAAGCCCGGTGCTCCACTGTCGCGACTGGCATGCGCTCAAAGAACATTTCGCCAGTTCGGCGGCGGAGATCGACTGCACCTTCGACGCCCATGGCGGGCCCGATGCGCTGCGCCAGGCGATCACGCGCGTCCGTGCCGAGGCCGAGACTGCCGTGCGCGAGGGCAAGGCCGAGCTGTTCCTGACCGACGAGCATGTCGGGCCAGACCGCGTCTCGATCGCGATGGTGTTGGCGGCCGCTGCCGTCCACACCCACCTCGTCCGCAAGGGGCTGCGCTCCTATGCGTCGGTCAACGTGCGCTCGGCTGAATGCCTCGACACCCATTATTATGCGGTGCTGATTGGCGTCGGCGCGACCACGGTGAATGCCTATCTCACCGAGGCGGCGATAGCCGACCGCCATGCGCGCGGCCTGTTCGGCGACCGCACCCTCGCCGAATGTCTCAAGCGGCACCGCAAGGCTATCGACGACGGCCTGCTCAAGATCATGTCGAAGATGGGGATCGCCGTGATCTCCAGCTATCGCGGCGGCTATAATTTCGAAGCGGTCGGCCTGAGCCGCGCATTGGTCAACGATTTCTTTCCGGGTATGCCGGCGAAGATCTCGGGCGAGGGCTATACCTCGCTCCAGCTCAACCTGATGCTCCGGCACGAAGCGGCGTTCGACGATGTCGTCGTGTCCTTGCCGGTCGGAGGATTCTACAAGCAGCGGGCAGGGGGGGAGGCGCACGCCTATACCGCGCAGCTGATGCACCTCCTGCAATCGTCGGTCGCGACCGACAGCTATTCGACCTATCTGCAATTCTCGCGCGGCGTGCGCGATCTGCCGCCGGTCTATCTGCGCGACCTGCTAGAGTTCAACTGGGCGCGTGAGGGGATTCCGATCGACTCGGTCGAGGCGATCACCGAGATCCGCAAGCGCTTCGTGACACCCGGCATGTCGTTGGGCGCGCTCAGCCCCGAGGCGCATGAGACGCTGGCGATCGCAATGAACCGGATCGGCGCCAAGGCCGTGTCGGGCGAGGGCGGCGAGGACAAGAGCCGCTACACGCCTTATGCGAACGGCGACAACGCCAACTCGGTGATCAAGCAGGTTGCTTCCGGCCGCTTCGGCGTCACCGCCGAATATCTCGGTGCGGCCGAGGAGCTCGAGATCAAGGTCGCACAGGGCGCAAAGCCCGGCGAGGGAGGGCAGCTGCCCGGCTTCAAGGTGACCGAGATGATCGCCCGGCTGCGCCATTCGACGCCCGGGGTGATGCTGATCTCGCCGCCGCCGCACCATGATATCTACTCGATCGAGGATCTGGCGCAGCTGATCTATGACCTCAAGCAGATCAATCCGCGCGCGCGGGTCTGCGTTAAGCTGGTGAGCTCGGCTGGCATCGGTACCGTCGCGGCCGGCGTGGCGAAGGCGCATGCCGACGTAATCCTTGTCGCCGGCCATGTCGGCGGTACGGGCGCGAGCCCGCAGACGTCCGTGAAATATGCCGGTACGCCCTGGGAAATGGGGTTGTCGGAAACCAACCAGGTGCTGACGCTCAACGGGCTGCGCCACCGCGTCAAGCTGCGCACCGACGGCGGCCTCAAGACCGGACGCGACATCGTCATCGCCGCGATCCTGGGAGCCGAGGAGTTCGGCATCGGCACGCTGTCGCTGGTGGCGATGGGCTGCATCATGGTGCGCCAGTGTCATTCGAACACCTGTCCGGTCGGCGTCTGCACCCAGGACGAGGCGCTCAGGAAGAAGTTCGTCGGTACCCCCGAGAAGGTCATCAACCTGATGACCTTCATCGCCGAGGAAGTGCGCGAGATACTCGCCAAGCTGGGCGTGCGCTCGCTCGACGACATCATCGGCCGCACCGAGCTGCTTCGGCAGGTCAGCCGCGGCGCCGAGCATCTCGACGATCTCGATCTGAACCCGGTGCTTGCCAAGGTGGACGCGCCGGAGGGCAAGCGCCGCTTCAACATCCCGACCTTCCGCAACGAAGTGCCGGACAGTCTCGATGCGCAGATGATCCAGGACGCCAAGGCCGTGTTCGAGCGGCGCGAGAAGATGCAGCTCACCTATACCGTGCGGAATACCCACCGTGCGGTCGGCACCCGCTTTTCGGCCGAGATCACCCAGCGTTTTGGCATGTCCTCGCTCGCCGACGGCCATGTCCATATCCGGCTGCGTGGGTCGGCGGGCCAGTCGCTCGGCGCTTTCGCGGTCAAGGGCATCACGCTCGAAGTGTTCGGCGATGCGAACGACTATGTCGGCAAGGGCCTGTCGGGCGCGATCATCGCCGTGCGGCCGATGGTGTCATCCCCGCTGGAAACCAAGTCGAACACGATCATTGGCAACACCGTCCTGTACGGTGCGACCGCGGGCAAGCTGTTCGCTGCCGGCCAGGCGGGCGAGCGCTTCGCGGTCCGCAACTCGGGCGCGACAGTGGTGGTCGAGGGCTGCGGCGCAAACGGCTGCGAATATATGACCGGCGGCATCGCCGTGATCCTCGGCCGGGTCGGCGAGAATTTCGGCGCCGGCATGACGGGCGGCATGGCCTTCGTGCTCGACGAGCATGGTGAGTTCGAGCGTCGGGCCAATCCGGACAGTATCCTCTGGCAGCGTTTCGCCTCGGTCCATTGGGAGATGCGCTGCAAGGCGCTGATTGCCGAACATGCCGAGCGCACCGACAGCAAATGGGCGCACACCATCCTCGACGATTGGAACCGCTGGCGCGAATGCATCTGGCAGGTCTGCCCGAAGGAGATGGTGAGCCGGCTGGAATATCCGCTGAGTGATGCCGAGGTGGAGGTCGTGGCGGCGGAATAGAAATAAGCGGTCTCCCTCCCCTTCGGGGGAGGGCGATCGTTAAGTTGGCTCCGCTTGCAGCCACCCCTTCCTCGTCATTTGAAAGGGAAGGGACTATTTTTCTCACCTCCGCCTGCTGACATGTCTGTCGCGGCCGGATAGGTTGCGCCACGATGTGGCAGCTCTACCAATTTCCTCTATGTCCTTTTTCCCGCAAGATCCGGCTCCAGATGGAGGAAAAGGGGATTCCCTATGATCTGGTGCGCGAGTCGCCCTGGCTGCGTCGCGACGAATTCCTCGATCTCAATCCGGTCGGCCAGACGCCGGTCCTCGTCGATGCGGCGCTCGGCACCACCCTGATCCACAGCTGCGCGATCTCCGAATATCTGGAGGAGACGATCGAGCCGATGCCCATGATTCCCGGCAATGCCGCGCAGCGTGGCGAGATCCGCAGGCTGGTCGCTTATTTCGACGAGAAATTCTACGGCGATGTCGTCGGCCCGTTGCTGTACGAACGCGCTCTGAAGCGTATCGTCCACCGCGCTCCGCCGGATGCCGGCGTCCTGCGTCAGGCGATGAAGGCGGTCAACGACCACCTCGATTATGTCGATTATCTTGTCGGCAGCCGGCGCTGGATCGGCGGGCCGTTGCTCAGCCTCGCCGATCTTGCGTGCGCGGCGCACATCTCGGTTGCGGACTATCTCGGCGGTATAGACTGGCGCGGGCATGACGAGACCAAGCAATGGTATTCGGGCATGAAATCGCGCCGCTCGCTACGCGTCATCCTGTCCGAGCGGATGGAGTTGGTCGGCCCGCCCGAACATTACGAAAAGCCGGATTTCTGATCCGTCTATCAAGCCGTCGCCCCCCGCGTCGGTCCTCGATGCTGCAGAGCATCGCAGTTTGAGATTCGCCCGGAGCCGTGAACCCCGGCGTTGCACCTGATGCCCGGAGGACACAGAAGGCGAGATTCCGCCACTTTCGGATGATCGTGCGCACCTTCGCTTGTAATATCCGCAAACATGGATCATATGCCCGATTGCGTCGATGCTGTTTTGCAGCATTTGGCCCATGAGCAGCGTGATCTCCTGTCCATTCCAAAGGACAGGCCGGCTCGGGCCCGCAAGGACGCAAAACCAAGCTGAGGCTTCCCAATTCACGCGGGTCGTCATGTGAACCCGCTGTCGCATGAACGTCCGTTCGTGCGCCCGCACTATGAAAGTGCATTTGTGACCAAATTTTCCGAACTCGGTCTTATCGAGCCCCTGCAGCGCGCGCTTGCCGCCAAGGGCTATGACATTCCTACTCCCATCCAGGCGCAGGCTATTCCCGCGCTGCTGGAAGGCCGCGACCTGTGCGGTATCGCGCAGACCGGCACCGGCAAGACCGCAGCCTTTGCGCTGCCGTCGCTCCATCACCTGGCCGAGAACCTCAAGCATACGCCGCCGCAGGGTTGTCGCATGCTCGTCCTCGCACCAACCCGCGAGTTGGCCAGCCAGATCGCCGAGAGCTTCGTCCAATACGGCAAATTCTTGCGCCTGAGCGTTGCCACGGTGTTCGGCGGCGTGCCGATCAACAAGCAGATCCGTCAGCTCCAGCGCGGCGTCGACGTGCTCGTGGCGACGCCGGGCCGTCTGCTCGACCTGATCGACCAACGCGCACTCAGCCTCAAATTCGTCGAGATCTTCGTTCTCGACGAGGCCGACCAGATGCTCGATCTCGGCTTCATCCATGCGCTCAAGCGCGTCGACCAGCTGCTGCCGAAGAAGCGTCAGTCGCTATTCTTCTCAGCGACGATGCCGAAGGCGATCGCCGAGCTTGGCGATCGCTTCCTGACCAACCCGGCGAAGGTGTCGGTCGCCCCGGCTGCCACCACGGCAGAGCGGGTCGAGCAATATGCCACCTTCTGCAACCCGACCGAGAAGCAGGCGCTGCTCACCTTGCGCATCCGTTCCGAGCCGATCGATCGCGCGCTGGTCTTCTCGCGGACAAAGCATGGCGCCGACCGGATCGTGAAGAACCTGCGCGCCGCGGGCATCGAGGCGGAAGCCATTCACGGCAACAAGAGCCAGCCGCAGCGTGAGCGCGCGCTGGGCCTGTTCCGCAAGGGTGACATCCGCATCCTGGTCGCCACCGACATTGCCGCGCGCGGCATTGATGTCGGCGGGGTCAGCCATGTGTTCAACTACGAACTGCCGAATGTCGCCGAGCAATATGTCCACCGCATCGGCCGCACCGCGCGCGCCGGCGCCGCCGGCATCGCCATTGCGTTCGTGGCCGATGACGAGCGCCCTTATCTCAAGGCGATCGAGAAGCTGACCAAGATCCAGCTCGATATCCAGCCGCTGCCCGAGAACTTCATCGCCGAAAAGGCGAAGCTGCCCAAGCCGGTGCCGAGCACGCCGGCGCCGCAGGGCGACCGTCGTCGCCACGACGGTGGCGGTCGCGCCGGCGAAGCTCAGCCCAAGCGCCATTTCAGCCGCCCCAAGGGCGCGCCGGGTGCGCACAAGGGCGCGGTCAAGCGCTTCGGTGGGCGCTAAGCTACGCAATAAATAAGATCAGCGTCATGCCAGCGAAGGCTGGCATCCGTGTCTGTCTCCACAGATGGCGTCATCTGATTGATGAGAGACATGGACCCCAGCCTTCGCTGGGGTGACGTGCTAATCTTGCAGCAATCTCTCCCTCATCGCGGCCAGCCGCGCTACCGCCTCGTCCAGCGTCGCATCATCCTTGCAATAACAAAGCCGCAGGATGTTGCGGACCGGTGCTTCCTCAAAGAAGGCGGAAACCGGGATCGTCACGACACCACCTTCCAGGGCCATGAGATCGGAAAAGGCGGCGTCCTCCAGGTTGATCCCCGAGGCCGTAAGGTCCACCGACACGAACCATGTCGCGTGGCTCGGCAGAACGGCATAGCCCACATCTTCCAGCCCCTCGATCAGCCGAGCCCGGGATCGCGCAAAACCGCCGCGCATCTCGTCGAACCAGGGTCGCGGCTTTGCCAGCCCTTGCGCCACCGCCCACTGCAGGTTGGGCGGCGTAGTGAAGGTCATGAATTGGTGCGCCTTGGCCACCTGCCGGGCGAGCGCCTCACCTGCGACCATCCAGCCCACCTTCCAGCCGGTGAGCGCAAAGATCTTGCCCGCCGATCCGATCTTCACGGTGCGATCGCGCATGCCGGGCAGGGTGATCAGCGGGATGTGCTCGGCGCCGAAGACGACATGCTCCCACACCTCGTCGCACAGCGCGATGATATCGTGGCGGATGCAGCGCTCCGCGATCAGCTCGAGCGTCGCTCGGTCGTACATCTTGCCGGTGGGGTTGGCCGGATTGTTGAAGATGATCAGCCGGGTCTGCGGGCCCATCACCGCATCGAGAGCCGCCGCGTCCAGCGTCCAGGCAGGCGGTTCGAGACGGACCAGCCGGGGGATGCCGCCCGCGCGGCGCACCATCGGCATATAGGCGTCGTAGAGCGGCTGGATCAGAACCACCTCGTCGCCCGGTGATACCAGGCTGAGGATCGCGGCCGAGATCGCCTCGGTCGCGCCCGAGGTCACGACCACCTCGGACGGCCAGTCCACCGCAAGGCCATGATGGGCGAGGTAATGATCGGCGACGGCCTGGCGCAGCTCGGCTATGCCGAGCATCGGCGGATATTGGTTGGACCGTTCGAACAGGGCGTCCGCAGCGGCCCTTAGAATATCTTCCGGTCCCGGCGCATCTGGAAATCCTTGGCCGAGATTGATCGCACCGGTCTCGCGCGCGATGGCCGACATCTTCTCGAAGATGGTTGTCGGCAGCGCGGCGTAGACGGGATTCATGCGCTCCGCGCCGGTCTCTTCAGTCGGTGCCAAATGAACCAGATCGCGGCGACGGCGATCATGCCCACGATGACGACGTCGAGCTTGTGGAGCAGGCCGCTCAGCCGCGGATCGGTGCGCCACTGATCGCCCAGCTTCATGCCCACCCAGGCCAGGCCGAAGCACCACGGCCAAGACCCGACGAATGTATAGACATGAAAGCGCAGCAGCGGCATTCGCGCAACGCCCGCCGGGAAGGCGATGAACGAACGCACGGCGGGAAGCAGCCGGCAGATCAGCACCGTCAGGTCGCCCCAGCGCGCGAAGAAACGCTCCGCGCGATCAAGATCGGCGTGGCTCATCAGCACATAACGACCCCAGCGATCGACGACGGCCCGCCCGCCGCGCTTGCCCAGCTCATAGGCGAACACCGATCCGACATTGCAGCCGATCGCACCGGCGGTCGACGCCAGGTAGAGATTGAATTGCCCGGTCGACACCAGATAGCCGGCGAACGGCATTATGATCTCGGACGGCAAGGGGATGCAGGCGCTCTCGATCGCCATCAGAATGACGATACCGCCATAGCCGGTGCTGGAAATTACCGCGATGATGAAGCCGGCCAGCGCGGCGATAATCTTGTGGAACATCCTTTGACGGATAGAGAGAGGAGTGGGCCCACACAAGACCGGTGGTCCCGGCGCAGGCGGCTGGAGCGGCCGATATCCGGAGTTACACCGGCCGGTTCGCGCCGCCATTGTCGAGCACCTGGCGTATCTTGACCCCCAACTGGGTCACGCTGAAAGGCTTGGGCAGGAAAGCTACCCCGGCGTCGAGCATGCCATTATGGACGACGGCGTTTCGGGTATAGCCGGTGGTGAACAGGATTTTCAGCCCCGGGCGCATCGCCAGGGCATTGTCGGCGAGTTTTCGTCCGTTCATCTCGGGCATCACGATATCTGTGAAGAGCATGTCGATCGTCGGCTGTTCGGCAAGCGCATCGAGCGCCTCCGCGCCATTGGCGGCCGAAACCACGATGTAGCCGAGGTCGCGCAGCGCATCGACGGAGAAATGGCGGACCCGCTGTTCGTCCTCCACGACCAGGATAGTTTCGCCCCGCCGTGCCTGGGGTACGACTGTCTCGCTTTCGCTCAGGCGGTTGCGCGGGGTGACAGCCTCGCCATGATGGCGAGGCAGATAGAGCTTTACCGTCGTACCCTGGCCGGGTTCGGAATAGATCGCTGCATGGCCGCCGGTCTGCTTCATGAAGCCGAAGATCTGGCTCAGTCCGAGGCCGGTGCCCTTGCCGATCGGCTTGGTCGTGAAGAAGGGATCGAACGCACGGGCCGCGACCTCGGGTGTCATACCGACTCCGGCATCGGTGACGCTGAGCATCACATATTGGCCTGCTACGACATCGCCCCGCGTGCGGGCATATTCGTCATCCAGATAGGCGTTTGCCGTTTCGATCGTCACATGTCCGCCGCCGGCCATCGCATCGCGTGCGTTGACGCCCAGGTTGAGAATCGCATTTTCCAGCTGGCCCGGATCGGCGAAGGTTCGCCACAACCCGCCGGCGAGCACCGTCTCTATCATATATTCCTCGCCAAGCGTCCGCTGCAGCAGCTCCGACATGCCGGCGACCAGTTTGTTGACGTCGAGCGTCAGCGGCGCGAGCGGCTGCTGGCGTGAGAAGGCGAGCAGCCTTGCGGTCAACGAGGCGGCGCGCTCGGCACCCTCATAGGCGGCGTCGATATTGCGCTCGAGCCGTTCGGGATCGTTCAGGCGTCGCTTTGCGAGATCGAGGCTGCCGATTACAATGGCGAGCATATTATTGAAATCGTGCGCGATTCCCCCGGTCAGCTGTCCGATCGATTCGATCTTCTGCATCTGCCGGATCTGTTCCTCGGCATTTTCGCGAGCGGCCATCTGATCGCGCAGCTTCTTTTCGGCTGCGATCGCTTCGTCACGAGCTGTGAGAAGCTCGCCTTCCCGTTTTGCACTATCGGCGATTATGGTCGTGGCGACCAGCAGCACGACCAGCACCGTGGCGACCAGCGTCCCGCCCAGAATCCGCACCAGCAATTCGGCGCTATGCTGCCGTTCGGAGAGCAGCTTTTCCTCCTCGTTGATCATGCGGTTGATCACGCGGAGCGCCGCCTGCATGCGCCGGAAACCCTCGCCGGACTCTATCCGCGCGACTTCATCCTGCAGTTCACCGGCGTCGACGGCGGCCACGCCGCGCATGGCGAACGCCACCTTGGCATTGAGGGTCTTGCGGAGCGGACCGATATTGGCGAGCTGCGTCGGATTGTCGTGGATCTCTTGCTGCAGCCGATCGACCGCCGGCCGCAGTTCGCTTGTCAGCTGGACAAGCTGGGCCTTCATCCGCGGATCGCGGGTCAGCACATAGCCGCGGTGATCGGATTCGATGGCGCGCACATGGTCGGTCAGTTCGGTGAGCTGGACTTCCACGCGGAGCGAATGCGCGGCCCATTCTCCCGATCGGCTCTGCTCGCGTGCCAGAAATAGCGCTGCGATGACAGCCAGGACAGCGACCGTAAGACCTACAATGGCCAGGAACGGAATACGATGCCGGACGACCCCCATGCGGATTTATTAAGCGCCTATGGGGCGGTCGCAAGAGAAAAGGGCTGGCTCTCGTACTTTTGCGGAAGCAGTCACCGAGAAACCGGCGCGGGATTCACTGCGACGCCGCGACGATGTCTGCCCATCCTGCTTCGTCGACAACATCGATGCCCAGCTCCGCGGCTTTCTTCAGCTTCGAACCGGCGCCCGGGCCGGCTACGACCAGATCGGTCTTGGCCGAAACCGATCCCGATACTTTGGCGCCCAGTGCTTCGGCTTGGGATTTGGCCTCGTCGCGCGACATCGTCTCGAGCGAGCCGGTGAACACCACCGTCTTGCCGCTTACGGCGGATGCGCGCGTCTCATGGATGACGTCGGCCGGTTGAAGCTGGCCGAGCAGATCGGTAACGGCGGCGGCATTATGCGGTTCAGCGAAGAAATCGATCAGGGCTAAGGCCACCTCGGGACCGACCCCGGGCGTTTCGACGATCGCGGCGAGTTCCTTCGCCACGCGCGCCGCGAACTTTTGATCGCTCTCGCCTATGGCCTGGACGGCGGCCTCTCGTGCGGCGACGGCGCGATCGATCATCGCCTTAAGCGCGTTCCAGCTGCGATAGCGGCGGGCGAGATCGCGCGCCGTCACCTCGCCGACATGCCGGATGCCCAGCGCGAACAGAAAGCGATCGAGCGGCGGCGACCGCTTCGCGTCGATCGCGGCAATCAGATTCGCCGCCGACACCTCCGCCCAGCGTTCGCGGGACAGCAGGATGTCCTTGGTCAGGCGGAAGATGTCTGCGGGCGCTTCGACTAGCCGGTCGCGAAAGAAGCTTTCGATATGGACGAGGCCGAGGCCTTCGATGTCGAGGGCATGGCGGGACACGAAGTGGCGAAGCCGCTCGACCCGTTGGGCCGGGCAGATCAACCCGCCGGTGCAGCGATAGTCGACTTCGCCCGGCTCTCGCTCGGCCGCCGATCCGCATTCGGGGCAGACCTCCGGGAACGGCCAGCTGCCACGGCTCTCGTCGCGCGACAGATTGTCGACGATCTGTGGGATCACGTCGCCGGCGCGCTGGACGACAACCCGGTCACCGGGCCAGACCCCGAGCCGCCCTATCTCGTCGGCATTGTGCAGCGTTGCGTTGGTGACGACGACCCCACCCACCGTCACCGGCTCGAGGCGCGCCACCGGGGTCAGCTTGCCGGTGCGGCCGACCTGTATGTCGATCGCATTAAGCAGCGTCTGCGCCTTCTCGGCGGGAAATTTGTGGGCGATCGCCCAGCGTGGCGCACGGGCGACGAAGCTGAGCCGCTTCTGCCAATCCAGACGGTCGACCTTGTAGACCACGCCGTCGATGTCGAACGGAAGATCGGCGCGTCGCGCTTCGATGCCGCGATAATGCGCGAGGGCAGGGGCCTCACCGTCGACCCGGACGAGATCGTCCGAAACCGGCACACCCCAATCGGCGATGGCGTCCATCACGCCCTTCTGCGTTTCCGCCGGAAGCGCCGAAACCTCGCCCCAGCCATGGGCAAGGAAACGCAAGGGTCTGGAAGCGGTGACCGACGGATCCTTCTGGCGCAGCGATCCAGCCGCGGCATTGCGGGGGTTGGCGAACTGCCGCGCCTTAGCGGGGTCTTCGGCGTCCTGCCGCAGGCGGACGTTGAGTGCCGCGAAGTCGCCTTTCGCCATATAGACTTCGCCGCGGACTTCGAACACCGCCGGGGCGTCGCCCGTCAGCCGTTGCGGGATGTCGTCGATCGTCCGGACGTTGGCGGTAACGTCCTCGCCGACGGCGCCATCGCCGCGCGTTGCGGCGAGCACCAGCACACCCATTTCATAGCGTAGCGAGCAGGACAGCCCGTCGATCTTGGGCTCGGCGGTGAGCGCAACTGGTTCGTCGGCCGCGAGGCTAAGATAGCGGCGGACGCGACCGACAAAATCGACCACATCCTCATCGCCGAAGGCGTTGTCGAGGCTGAGCATGGGCGCTGCGTGCGCGACCTTGGCGAGATGACCGGACGGCGCCGCCCCAACCAGCTTCGACGGCGAATCCGTCCGGACGAGCTGAGGGAACTCCGCCTCCAGCACGCCGTTTTCGCGGATCAGCGCATCATATTCGGCGTCCGAGATCTCCGGCGCATCGTCACGATGGTAGAGGGCATTATGCCGCGCGATCTCGGCCGCTAGGAAGGCGAGCCGGTCGGCAGCCTGGGATTCGGTGGTCATGGCCGCGTTCTAGCGTCCGTTTCGTTCAATTTGAACCGGGCGTGATGAGTCCTCCCGACGCGCCCACCGATTGTGGCTCACGCGACATTTTTCTCCCGCGGCGGGCGGACCAGCGCCGCTATCGAGCGTTGCATCTGATCCGCGGTGAAGGGCTTGAAGAGCAGCGCCATGCCGTCACCCAATTCTCCGAGATCGGCGGCATTGGCATTGCCGGTGATGATGATTGCGGGCAGGCCCGGTCGTGTTTTCCGGGCGCGGCGGACCAGTTCCGTTCCCGCCAATTGTGGCATGGCATAGTCGGTGATCAGGACGTCCACCGGCCATGTACCGTCGCTCAGCAGCTTCAGCGCCTCGAAGCCATCGCCCGCAGTCGTCACCCGGTGACCGATGTCGCTGAGCATCGCTCCCGATGTGGCGCGGACGCCCTCGTGATCGTCGACCAGTAATATCGAATGTGGCTTGGCCGGCTCCATCGGCAGTGTCGGGCTTTCGAGTTCCACCAGCTGCGTCAAAGCTTCCGGCGCACGCGGCAGCCAGATCTGGACCTTGGTGCCTTCGTCCAGGCGGCTGTCGATCCGCATCGCGCCGCCCGATTGCTGCGCAAAACCATAGACCATGCTGAGCCCCAGCCCGGTTCCTTTGCCCACCGGTTTTGTCGTGAAGAACGGCTCCATTACGCGCTCGATCAGGTCGGGCGCGATGCCCGATCCGGTGTCCGCGACCTCGAAGACGACATAGCTGCCCGCCTGTAGCCCGGCCTGGTCGTGCGCGAGCGCCTGGTTCGAGACGGAGACGGTGATCGTACCGCCCTGCGGCATGGCGTCGCGTGCGTTGATGATGAGGTTCACCAGGGCGAGTTCGAGCTGCGCATCGTCCGCATAAGCATGCCAAACGTCGCTATCGGTATTCCATTGCAGCTGGGTGAGTCCGCCGAGCGTGTGAGCGAGCAGATCGTTGACCGCGCCGGCCAATGCCGCGACGTCGATCGGCGCCGGCTCCAGCCGCTGCTTGCGGGCGAAGGCGAGCAGCCGTGCAACCAGTTCGGCGCCCTGCTCGGCAGCGCGCTTGGTCATCGTGATGATCTTGCGCTGGTCCTCCTCCAGCGTTACCCGCCGCTCGATCATGCCCAGCCCGCCCAAAACTGCTGCGAGCAGGTTGTTGAAATCATGGGCGATGCCACCGGTCAGCTTGCCGATCGCATCCATCTTGCGGGATTGCAGTAGCTGGATTTCCAGTTCCTTGCGGTCGGTGACGTCGAGCAGGGTGCCGGCGAGTTCAAAAGGACGGCCCTCGGCATCGCGCACGATCACGGCCTGATCGAGGAAATGCTTGTAGCTGCCATCGGCGCACTGCCAGCGATATTCCACCGCGAGGCCCTGGCCCGCGGCGCGGCCGGCCATCGCCTGCTCGGCGCGCTGGCGGTCGTCGGGATGGAGCCGCTTGCGCCAGAGTTCGGGAGAATGCTGGAGATCGTCGAACTCGAACCCGGTGAGAACCTTGAAGTTGCCGCTGACATATTTCGGCACTCGCGGCGAAGCGTTCGGGTCCTCGAGATAGAGCATGATCGGCAGTGATTCGATGATCGCAAGCTGGCGTTGCTCGGCCAGCCGCAGTTGCTGCTCGGTCCTCAGCAATTCCGCATTGGCCCGTAAATTCTCGTCCAGCAGCAGCTGTTCGGCGCGCGCCTTGCGCTGAATCTCGCGGCGCATCTGGTACAGGTCGACGAACACCGCCACTTTCGATTGCAGCACGACAGGTTCGACTGGCTTGAACACATAGTCGACCGCGCCCATCGAATAGCCGCGGATCAGATGCTCGGTCTCCTTGTTCACCGCCGACAGGAAGATGATGGGGATGCGCTTGGTCTGCTCGCGGGCTCGGATGATCTGGGCGGTCTCATAGCCGTCCATCACCGGCATATAGACATCGAGCAGGATGACCGCGAACTCGCCCTTCAGGAGGTGCCGCAGCGCCTCCTCGCCCGATCGCGCAAGCACGACGTCGGCGACGTCCTCTAGCACGGTCTGCAGGGCGAGCAGGTTGCGTTCATCGTCGTCGACCACGAGGATACGCGCCCGCTCGTCGCCGAGGGCATCGTGAACCTTCACCGGGACGCTGTCGCTTTTCACGGGCGATGGCGCAATCATTCAGCGGCCGAATGCGCGAGTTCGTTGGCGGACCATTCGCGCGAACGGCCAACCCATACCCTCAGCAGCGCGAGCAGCAGCTCGATGTCCACCGGCTTGGCGATATAGTCCGATGCGCCGGCGTCGAGGCATTTCTGCCGGTCGCCCTTCATCGCCTTGGCGGTCACGGCGATCAGCGGCAGATCGGCCAGGTTCGGACGATGCCGGATTTGCTGCATCGTCTCGTAACCGTCCATCTCGGGCATCATGATGTCGATCAGCGCGATATCGATGCCGGGCGTCTGCTCGAGGATGACGATGCCGTCCTGCCCGCGCTCGGCGTGGAGAACCTCGACATTATAGCTCTCCAGTACGCTGGTCAGCGAATAGATGTTCCGGATGTCGTCATCGACGATGAGGATCTTCGCACCGGCCAGTTCGGGCACCGCGCGCGGCGACGGGCTGGTGCCGTCGCGGTCGAGCAGAGTCAGCGAAGGAATGTGCGGCTGGTTTCGCGCCAGTTCGGCCAGGGCGGAGAAGACATCCTTGAGCTGGCGCGTCGTCGCCGGTTTCTCGGTGACGCCGACCGCCCCCAGGGCTTCAGCCTCCGCCAGTCTGTCGGCACCCGAAATCACGTGGATCGGGATGCGCATCGTCTGCGGATCATGCTTCAGCAGGTCGAGCAGCACGAAGCCGTCGATGTCAGACAGGCCGAGATCGAGCGTGATCGCGTTCGGTTGCATCTTGCGCACCATGTTGAGCGTGCCGGCTCCCGCGGTGGAGATCACGCCCTTCAGCCCGGCCTCATGGGCCACGTCGAGCAGGATGGACGCGAAAGCCGCATCATCTTCGACGATCAGGACGAAAGGCGCATCGCCGATGCCATCGCGGTCGTCGGTTACCTCCATCGGCGCGGGCAGGGCATTAGGCACGTTCGCGCCGCTATTGTCGTAGCGCGCCGTTGCGCCGCCGCCGCTGATCGCCGCCGGCGCAATCGCCTGGGTGGGGACGAACAGGGTGAAGGTCGAACCTGTGCCGGGAGTGGAGCGAACCTGCAACTCGCCGCCGAGCAGTCGCGCGATTTCGCGACTGATCGACAGGCCCAGGCCGGTTCCACCATATTTGCGGCTGGTGGTGCCGTCAGCCTGTTGGAACGCCTCGAAGATCAGCTTCTGCTTGTCCTTCGGAATGCCGATACCGGTGTCCGTGACTGCGATCTCCACCACGCCGTCGGCGTTGCGCAGCACCGGATGATTGGTGCTCCAGCCGGACGTGGCATTGCGAACCGCGAGCGTGACGCTGCCATGCGCGGTGAACTTGAACGCGTTGGACAGCAGGTTGAGCACGACCTGCTGCAGGCGCTTTTCGTCGGTGCGGATCGCGCCGGGCAGGGCGCCTTCGAACTCGACCCGGAAATCGAGGTTCTTGTCGGCCGCAAGCTGGCGGAAGGTCCGCTCCATATGCTGCTTGAGGCTGTTCATCGGCATGTCGCCGAGCTCGATCGAGACCGTGCCGGATTCGATTTTCGACAGATCGAGGATGTCGTTGATCAGGCTCAGAAGATCCGACCCGGCCGAGTGGATGGTGCGCGCGAACTCGGTCTGCTTCTCGTTGAGATTGCCCTGCGGGTTGTCCGCCAGCAGCTTCGACAGGATCAGCAGCGAGTTGAGCGGCGTGCGCAGCTCGTGGGACATGTTCGCCAGGAATTCGGATTTATATTTGGAGGTGAGGGCGAGCTGTTCCGCCTTTTCCTCGACGGCGCGGCGGGCCATGTCGATCTCGAGGTTCTTGGCCTCCACCTGGCGCTTCTCGTTTTCGAGAAGCTGCGCTTTTTCCTGGAGCTCTTCGTTGGTTGCGTGAAGCTCTTCCTGCTTCGTGGTGAGCTCCGTCTGGCGCGCCTGCAGTTCCTGGGTCAGCAGCTGCGACTGCTTCAGCAGGCCCTCGGTGCGCATCGTGGCGGCGATCGTGTTGAGCACGATGCCGACAGATTCCATCAGCTGGTCGAGGAAGCTCTGGTGGGTTTCGTTGAACTCGCTGAACGAGGCCAGCTCGATCACCGCCTTCACGTCGTCCTCGAACAGCGCCGGAAGGATGTTGACGTTGGCGGGCGCCGCGTGGCCGAGGCCGGATCCGATCCGGACGAAGTCGGCGGGCGCGTTCTTCAGGAGGATCGGGCGCTTGTCGGCGGCGGCCTGGCCGACCAGCCCTTCACGCAGGTTGAAGGCGGGCTTCAGTTCCTCCCGCCTCTCGGCGCCGTAGCTCGCCGCCAGTTCTAGGACGGTCTCGTTCTCCTCGCGCTTGGCGACGTAGAACACGCCATATTGCGCGTTCACCAGCGGCGCCAGTTCGGACATGATCAGGTTGGACACGGTGGTGAGATCGCGCTCGCCTTGCAGCATCCGCGAGAAGCGCGCGAGGTTGGTCTTGAGCCAATCCTGCTCCGCATTCTTCAAGGTCTGTTCCTTGAGGTTGCGGATCATCTCGTTGATGTTGTCCTTCAGCGCGGCCATTTCGCCCGAGGCTTCGACTGCGACCGA
The DNA here is from genome assembly GCF_037861105.1 of Rhizorhabdus argentea. Taxonomy (NCBI): domain Bacteria; kingdom Pseudomonadati; phylum Pseudomonadota; class Alphaproteobacteria; order Sphingomonadales; family Rhizorhabdaceae; genus Rhizorhabdus; species Rhizorhabdus argentea. The sequence goes on along the minus strand of NZ_JBANFK010000008.1, from coordinate 167,371 downwards.
GCGGGTAAGGTCGCCCTTGGTGACCGCGGTCGCCACGTCGGCGATCGAACGCACCTGGTTGGTCAGGTTGGTCGCCATCGCGTTGACGTTGTCGGTCAGGTCGCGCCACAGGCCCGAGGCGCCCGGCACGCGCGCCTGGCCGCCCAGCTTGCCTTCGATGCCGACCTCGCGGGCCATGTTGGTGACCTGGTCGCCGAAGGTCGACAAGGTATCGATCATGAAGTTGATTGTTTCGGCTAGGGCCGCGATCTCGCCCTTGGCGTCCACCGTCAGCTTGCGCTTGAGGTTGCCCTGCGCCACCGCGGTCACCACGTCGGCGATGCCGCGCACCTGATTGGTCAGGTTGGTCGCCATCAGGTTGACGTTGTCGGTCAGATCCTTCCAGGTGCCGCCCACGCCGGGCACCTGCGCCTGGCCGCCGAGCTTGCCCTCGGTGCCGACCTCGCGGGCGACGCGGGTCACTTCCGACGCGAAGCCGTTGAGCTGGTCGACCATGACGTTGATCGTATCCTTCAGCGCCAGGATCTCGCCCTTCACGTCGACGGTGATCTTCTTCGACAAGTCGCCGCGGGCAACGGCGGTGGTCACGTCGGCGATGTTGCGGACCTGGCCGGTCAGATTGTCGGCCATCAGGTTGACGTTGTCGGTGAGATCCTTCCAGGTGCCTGCGACGCCGCGCACCTGCGCCTGGCCGCCGAGCTTGCCCTCGGTGCCGACCTCGCGCGCCACGCGGGTCACTTCGGACGCGAAGCTGTTGAGCTGGTCCACCATGGTGTTGATGGTGTTCTTCAACTCGAGGATCTCGCCCTTCACGTCGACGGTGATCTTCTTGGAAAGATCGCCGAGCGCCACGGCTGTGGTCACTTCGGCGATGTTGCGCACCTGGCCGGTCAGGTTGGCTGCCATCGCATTCACATTGTCGGTCAGATCCTTCCACGTGCCGCCGACGCCTTCGACCTGAGCCTGACCGCCGAGCTTGCCTTCCGAGCCCACTTCGCGCGCCACGCGGGTCACTTCGGACGCGAAGCTGTTGAGCTGGTCGACCATGGTATTGATGGTGTTCTTGAGTTCGAGGATCTCGCCCTTCACGTCGACGGTGATCTTTTTCGAAAGGTCGCCGCGAGCCACGGCGGTGGTCACTTCGGCGATGTTGCGCACCTGGCCGGTCAGGTTGCCCGCCATCAGGTTGACGTTGTCGGTGAGATCCTTCCAGGTGCCGGCGACACCTTCGACCTGCGCCTGGCCGCCGAGCTTGCCTTCCGAACCCACTTCGCGGGCGACGCGGGTCACTTCCGAGGCGAAGCTGTTGAGCTGATCGACCATCACGTTGATGGTGTTCTTGAGTTCGAGAATCTCGCCCTTCACATCGACGGTGATCTTCTTCGACAAGTCGCCGCGCGCCACGGCGGTGGTCACGTCGGCGATGTTGCGGACCTGGCCGGTCAGGTTGTCGGCCATCAGGTTGACGTTGTCGGTCAGATCCTTCCACGTGCCAGCCACGCCGGGCACCTGCGCTTGGCCGCCGAGCTTGCCCTCGGTGCCGACCTCGCGGGCGACGCGGGTCACTTCGGACGCGAAGCCGTTGAGCTGGTCGACCATGACGTTGATCGTGTTCTTGAGCTCGAGGATCTCGCCCTTCACGTCGACAGTGATCTTCTTGGAAAGATCGCCAGAGGCGACGGCGGTGGTCACTTCGGCGATGTTGCGCACCTGCCCGGTGAGATTGTCGGCCATCAGGTTGACGTTGTCGGTCAGGTCCTTCCACGTGCCGGCCACGCCGGGCACCTGCGCCTGCCCGCCGAGCTTGCCCTCGGTGCCGACCTCGCGGGCGACGCGGGTGACTTCCGACGCGAAGCTGTTGAGCTGGTCCACCATAACGTTGATGGTGTTCTTGAGCTCGAGGATCTCGCCCTTCACGTCGACGGTGATCTTCTTCGAGAGATCGCCCGAAGCCACGGCGGTGGTCACTTCGGCGATGTTGCGCACCTGACCGGTAAGGTTGTCGGCCATCAGGTTGACGTTGTCAGTGAGATCCTTCCAGGTGCCGGCGACGCCTTCGACCCGCGCCTGTCCGCCGAGCTTGCCCTCCGTGCCGACCTCGCGGGCCACGCGGGTCACTTCTGACGCGAAGCTGTTGAGCTGATCGACCATGGTATTGATGGTGTTCTTGAGCTCGAGAATCTCGCCTTTCACCTCGACGGTGATCTTCTTCGACAGATCGCCCGAGGCGACGGCGGTGGTCACTTCGGCGATGTTGCGCACCTGGCCGGTCAGGTTGGCGGCCATCAGATTGACGTTGTCGGTGAGATCCTTCCAGGTGCCGGCGACGCCTTTCACGGTCGCCTGGCCGCCCAGCTTGCCTTCGGTGCCCACCTCACGGGCGACGCGCGTCACTTCCGATGCGAATGAGGCCAACTGGCCCACCATCGTGTTCACGACATTGCCGATGCGCAGGAATTCGCCGCGCAGCGCCCGGCCGTCGATCTCGACGGTCATCGATTGGGAAAGGTCGCCCTTGGCGACGGCGCCGATCACGCGCGCGACCTCGGCGGTCGGCTGCACCATGTCCTCGATCAGCTCGTTGACCGAGCGAATTGCATTCTCCCACCCGCCGGTCGCCGATTTAACGCGCCCACGCTGGGTGATCTTGCCTTCCTTGCCGACCACAATCGAGAGCCGCCCCAGCTCCTGGGTGATCTGCTGGTTGATTTCGACGACCTCGTTGAACAGCTGTGCAATCTCGCTGTCCGGCCCTGAGAGATCATCTCGCAGGCGGACCGAGAAATCGCCGCGGCGAAGGCTGCGCAGCGCTGACACCAAGTGACGGCGGTCGAGACCGTCGATGGGGGTTTCGGCGTTCACTGATGGCTCCCTGTTCGTCTCCCCCCGTTTTGAGTTTTGCTCGGCCCCCCGGCCCGCTGCTATTTCATAGCACGTTCGTTTCGGTCGTCTTCATTAAATTTCGTTGCCATATTCGATGGCTTGTGATCGCGCGCCAAAGCACCCTACTTAGGGCCGCAGCGTCTTTGGAGGGGCGCTGTCCTTTCATCAGGGCAGCTGGAGCGAATGTGTCAAAGCTGGACATCACCGAGTTCATCCGTTCGACGTTTCGATCGGTCTGGACCCTCGAACTTCTGTTGTTGATGGCGGATGATCGCGACAAGTTGTGGTCGGAACCAGATCTCATCGCCTCACTTCGAGCCAGCGAGTTGATTGTCGCGCGCGCCGTCGAAGATCTGGTGGCGGCAGGTCTTGTCTCAATCGAGCCGGAGCGGCGGGTGCGCTATGGGCCGGCATCCGACGGGTTGAATGCGATGGTGGTCAGCACGCGGGATTTCTACGCCACGTCACCCGATCAGGTGCGGCGCATGATCGTCCGCGCCGGCTCGGGCGGCATCACCGCCTTTGCCGATGCATTCCGTATAAGGAAGGATTAGCATGCCCTCTTATCTTCCGCCTGCGGTCTATCTGCTCTGTTTTGCGACCAGCAGCCTGTGCGCGGTGATGCTGGGGCGCAGCTATCGCCGCTCTGGAGCGCATCTGTTGCTCTGGAGTGCGGCTTGTTTCGTGCTGCTCGCGCTAAACAACCTGACCGTCGTGTTCGACTTGCTCGTGATCCAGTCGGTCGATCTGCAACTGCCGCGCACATTGTTGAGCCTGGCAGCGGTTTCGACCTTGCTGTTTGGCTTCATCTGGAATGGAGAGGATTGATGCCGTTGATCGATTTTCTCTCCGGGGCCATCACCTTCGGATATTTGCTCGCTGGTCTGTTCTTCTTCCGCTTCTGGCGCCGAACCGGCGACGAGCTGTTCCTTGCCTTCGCCATCGCGTTCGCGCTGCTGGGTGTGAGCCAGGGCGCCATCGCCTTTGCTAAAATCTATCTGGAGGAACGTAGCTGGGCCTATCTCCCGCGTTTGGCCGCGTTCCTGCTGATCATCGCAGCGATTGGGCGAAAGAACCGCCGGCCGCAGTGACGCTCCGGCAACGCCAAAGGCTCAGGCCGCTTGTAGCAGGCGCATCGCCTGGGCCCGCGCCTCGGCGGTGACCTCGTTGCCCGAGAGCATGCGCGCGATTTCCTCCTGCCGCTCGTCCGCGTCGAGCGGGCGGACGCCGGTGCGGGTGACAAGGCCGTCATGGCTCTTCGCGATCAGCCAGTGGTTGCGGCCGCGGGCGGCGACTTGCGGACTGTGGGTGACCACCAGCAGCTGAGCGTTCCCAGCCAGCCGTTGCAGCCGCTCGCCGATCGCGCTCGCCACTGCGCCGCCGACGCCGCGATCGATCTCATCGAAGATCATCGTCGTGGCGGCACCTTGCTCGGCCAGCGCCACCTTGAGCGCGAGGATGAAGCGCGACAGTTCGCCACCGCTGGCGATCTTGATCAGCGGTGCGAACGCGGCGCCGGGATTGGTGGAGATTTCGAACTCCACCCGGTCGCGCCCGGCTGGAGACCAGCCGCTCTCCGGCAGCGTCTCGATTACCGTGCGAAAGCGCGCCGCATCGAGCTTGAGCGGGGCCAGCTCACCGGCGACGGCTGCGTCCAGCCGTACCGCGGCGGCGCGCCGGGCCTCGCTTAGCCGGGCCGCCGCGTCGTCATAGGCTTGACGGGTCGCCTGCGCTGCCGCTTCCAGTTTGGCCAGCCCGGCGCCGCCGGCCTCGATCCGGTCGAGCCGCGCGGCTAGTTCATCGCGCAGTGCAGCCAGACCATCGGGGTCGACGCGGTGCTTGCGGGCGAGGGCGCGCAGCTCGAACAGCCGGGTTTCGACCATTTCGAGCCTGGCTGGATCGAAGCGCATCGCCTCGGCCGCGGCGGCGAGCTTGTCTTCCGCCTCGCTCGCCTCGATGACGGCGCGGTCCAGCGCTTCCAGCGCCTCGCCGAGCAGATGATGATCGGCTGCAATGCGGTCGAGCCGCCGTGCCGCCTGGCGCAGCGCGGAGAGTCCGCCGTCCGAACCATCGAGATGGGCCGTCACGAGCTCGAGATCGTCGGCCAGCCTGGCGCCCTTCTGCATGTCTGATCGTTCGCCGGCGAGGATCGCCTCTTCGCCCGGCTCGGGCGCGAAGCGAGAGAGTTCCTCGACGGCATGATCTAGCCATTCATGGTCCCGCGCCGCGTTCTCAAGGTCGCTTCGCGCGGTGTCCAGCGCGTCCTCGGCCACCCGCCACGCCCGGTGCGCGGCGGCGACGCTGGCAACGTCGAGCCGTCCGAAAACATCGAGCAGGGCTCGGTGTCCCCGCGGGTTGATCAGCCCGCGGTCGTCATGTTGGCCATGGATCTCGACGAGCATCCCGCCGAGTTCGCGCAGCGTTGCGGCCGAGGCGGGCTGGTCGTTGATGTAAGCGCGACTGCCGCCATCGGCCTTGACGACGCGACGGATCACCAGCGCCTCGCCCGGTTCCGCATCGAAGCCATTCTCGCCGATCAGCGTCAGGGCAGGATGATCGGGCTCCAGCTCGAAGCTCGCCGAGACCGTCGCCTGCGCGGCACCGCTCCGGACCAGCCCGCTGTCGGCCCGCATGCCGAGCGCGAGGCCCAGCGCATCCAGCAGAATCGATTTGCCTGCGCCGGTCTCGCCCGTCAGCGTGCCGAGGCCCGGCCCAAACTCTAGGTCGAGCGCCTCGATCAGCACGACGTCCCGGATGGCCAGCGCGGTAAGCATTCGGACATGTGTAGAACATGGGCCCCCGCTGCGCCAAGAGGCTGATCGTACGATCGGGCGCGGGCGCGGAGTGCCCAGGGGCCGCACTTCCCTTTTGCCTGACCAACGTTCAATAGGAGGCAACGCGGTCGGAGAAGGTGATGAAGCGAGTTCTGGTGCCGCTGGCGGCAGTGATGCTCTGCATCGGAATTGCGATCGTCACCAGCTATAGCAAGCAGCAGCCCGCCTCCAACGCGGTCGAATCCGCGGCCACTGCCGCGACGCCTTTGCCGCGCCGGGCTACGGCATTCGGCATCAACCTCTCGCCGCTCGTTTACTGGACCAACGAGCGCTCCTTCATGAACCTCGTGGTCGCGAGCGGCACCTGGCGCTCGACCACAACCTGGTCCGCCGTCGATCCCAAGCTGGTCGATCGCAACGGCACGCTGCTTGCGCTGCCGCCAGGCGAGCAGGCGACACTGGCGTTGACGAGGCCCGCCGCGGCGCACCGCGGCGACGTGACAATCCGTTGCCGCTTTGATGGAACGGGCGTCGTCGACGGTATCAACGTGGTCGACATGAAAACCGGCCCTGGGCAGATCGTTTTCCTGTGGAAGAAAGAGATTGCTGGTACCGGCTTCCGCGTCAAGGCCACCGATCCCGCCGATCCGATTCGAAATGTCGATTGCCGCGAGGCGGATGCCGATCCGAAGCTGCTGTTCGATCCAGCTTTTGTTGACAGCCTGCGGCCGTACAAGGCGGTGCGCTTTCTCGATTGGCAGATGGCAAATGCGAACGCTGCCGTTAGTTGGCCGGCACGGACGCTGCCAACCGCGACGATCCAGGGCAGTCCGCAGGGGGTCGCGGTTGAGCATCTGGTGGCGCTCGCCAACCTGGCGAGGGTCGATCCCTGGTTCGTAATGCCGTGGAATGCCGATGCAGCCTATATGGAGGGCTTCGCGCAATATGTGCATGATCATCTCGACCCGGCCCGGACCGCCTATGTCGAGATCGGCAACGAGATCTGGAACATGGGCTTCCCCGCCGGACGGCAGGCACTGGCCGAAGGGCTGCAGGCAAAGCTCGGCCAGACCAGCGATGAGGCGCGGATGCGCCGCTATGCCGAGCATTCGGTGGAAGGCTTCAAGATCTGGGAACGGGTCTATGCGCGCGAGCCCAGGCGGATCGTTCGGGTACTGTCCGGCCAGAACAGCTGGCCGCAGCTGTTTCAATATGCGCTGGACTATCAGGACACCACGCGCCACGTTGATGCGCTGTCGACCGCGCTTTACTTCGGACAACGGCTGCTCAACGATCCGCTGGTGGACACCAGCGATATCGCGCCGCTGTTTCCCAAGCTCGAAGGCTCGATCGAGTCGACCTTCGCTTCGGCGCGCCAGTTCAAGCAGATGGCCGATGCGCGGGGGCTGCGCTACATCGGCTATGAAGGTGGGCAGCACGCCAGCTATGCCGGCAAGGACCGCGCGCTGATAGCCCGGCTGAACCGCGATCCGCGCATGGGCGACGCCTATCGGCTCTATCTCGCCGGATGGGATCGCGGCTTCGGCGATCTGCTGATGCTCTTTCATTCGGTCAGCCCGGCAGGTTCCTCGATGCATTTCGGCCTAGCCGAATATAGCGGCCAGCCCATGGCGGAGACGCCCAAGCGCAAGGCCGTGCTGGACGCGATCGCGGCGACGAAACGCTGACCAGATGATGCGGCAGCACCTGCTGGGATCGGTCTTCGGACAAGCGGCGCTGGCGCTGCGCGATCGCTACCATCTGTTGACCTCCGCCAGGGAGTCGCTGGGGACGCTGGCTAACGATCAGCTTGCCGGCACAATCGTCACGCGCCTTGCCGCGGAAGGCAGCACATTCGTCGATGTGGGCGCGCATATCGGTTCGGTGATCGCGCAGGTGAAGCGCCATGGCCCCGGCGCAAAGCTCGTCGCATTCGAGGCCATTCCGGAGAAGGCCGCTCGGCTCCGCGCGAAGTTCCGCGATGTTCGGGTCGAGTGCTGCGCCTTGTCGGACCGCGAGGGCACGGCATCGTTCTTCGTCGACCTGGCGCAATCGGGCTACAGCTCGCTGGCTGGAGGCCGCGACGATATTCGGGAAATCGAAGTCCCACTCCGCAGGCTCGACGGCTTTGGGATATCGCCCGATATCGTCAAGATCGACGTGGAAGGAGCGGAACTGGGCGTATTGCGTGGCGCTACGGCGATGCTCGAACGGTGCCGTCCGGTCATCATGTTCGAAAGTGCTCCGGAGGAACTGCTCGGCTATGACAAGGCCGGCATGTGGACTCTCCTCGATGACCGTGGATACGCGATTTACGTCCCCAACCGGCTGGCCCATCAGGCGCCCGGACTGACCCTGGAAGGCTTTGTCGACAGCCACCAATATCCGCGCCGCACCACCAATTATTTCGCGGTCCCCGTTGAAAGACGCAAAGAGATCCGCGCGCGCGCGCGCCACATCCTCAAGCTCGACTGACCTTTGAAAAAGCTGTCGGAACCTCAGTTCCCAGCCACCCGGTGCGCGAAGCGTGTAACGTCGGCGAGTACCGGAGCCCGGCCGCGGAACGGGCGCGCCAGCGCGGTGACGATGCCGGCATGGCCGAGGCCGGGATAAATCTTGAGCTCCGACGAGACGCCCAGCGAGCGCAGCTTTCGGTCGAGGTTGATCGAGTTTTTCGGCCACACCGTATCGTCGTCGCTGCCGTGCAGCAGCAGCATCGGCGGCGCCGATGCATCGGCATAGTGGATTGGCTGGGTTTCCTCGGGGCGAGGCCAGCGGCCGAAGGTCCTGGTCGGGATCGGGCCATCGAGCGGGAGAAAGTCATAAGGCCCGGCGAGACCGGCAAATCCCTTGATCGCAGCTCGATCGCGCCCAAGGAATCGGGGGTCGAGCGCGAGCATCGCGGCGTTGTAGGCCCCCGCGGAATGGCCCACGAGCACGATGCGGTCAGGGTCGCCGCCATATTCCGCCGCATGCGCGCGGGTCCAGCGGAGCGCAGCGGCGCAATCCTCGACGAACCCGGGAAAATAGACTTCGGGGACGAGGCGATAATCGGGGACGACGGTGACGAAACCCGCGGCGGAGAGCGCGCGCGCGGCGAAATGATAGCCTTCCCGCGTGCCGTTCGCCCATGAGCCTCCATAGATGAACATGATGACCGGCAGCCGGCCCTTGCCGGTCGCAACCGGAGCATAGATGTCGAGCTGACGGCGCGGCCCGTCGCCATAGGCCATGTCCGACGCGACCTTCCGGCTTTCGCTGTCCTTGGGCATTACCGTGTCGAAGGCACGGACCGGCGCGCAGGCCGCAGCCAATAGCGCACCGCATATCAGCAGGACCAGGCCGGCCAGGGTCAGCTTCGTCATCATGCCTCCGTCTCTATCGGTTATCGCCATTTACGCCAGCCGGTAGAGACTGGTTGCGTCGCGCGTTACCGTGCCGGCTATCCATCAGAGGAGATTCACGATGATCGTTCGCAGCGGTTCGGCGCACTATTCGGGCTTGGGCAAGGAAGGGAAGGGGCATGTCTCCACCCAATCGGGGGTCCTCGACCACCAGCCCTATGGCTTCAACACACGGTTCGAGGACGGCAAGGGTACCAATCCCGAGGAATTGATCGCGGCGGCGCATGCCTCCTGCTTCACCATGGCGCTGAGCTTCGCACTGGCGGGTGCGGGATATGGCGATGGCGAACTCGACACCACCGCCAGGGTTTCGCTCGACAAGGAAGGCGATGGCTTCAAGGTCACGAAGTCAGCGCTGACGCTGCAGGCGAAGGTGCCTGGCATCGCCGCCGACGAGTTCGCCAGGCTGGCGGATGGCGCCAAAGCGAACTGCCCGATCTCGAAGCTGCTGAATGCGGAAGTAACGCTGGAGCGCACGCTGCTGTAACGGCGGGGAGGATAGTTACAGCCTCCCCCACATAAACGAAGGGGCCGCTTTCGCGACCCCTTCTCCCAGTCGGCTCTTCAAAGCCTGTGCCGCGCGTCAGCGCTGGCGGTCGCTGTCGCGATCTATCCCGGACTGGCCGGTCTGACCCGATTGCCCGCCCTGCTGGCGGTCGAGATCGGTTCCGCGCTGCTGGTCGCGCTGTTGGTTCTGCTGGCGATCCACCGAGCCCTGGCGCTGCTGATCCTCCTGCCCGCGCTGGCCGGAGCCTTGTCCGGCCTGATTGCCCTTACCGGCTTGCGTGCCTTGGTCCTGGGCCTGATTCTGGCGCTGCCGTTCCAGCTGGCTCTCGCGCTGCTGGTCCTGCTGGCGGTTCGGATCCTGGCTCATTTCGCTGTGACTGTTGCGGTCGCTGCCGCCCTGACGATTCTCGCCCATGGCATAATCTCCTGCGAATATCCCGGAAGAGGGACGCGACACTAACGAGAGTTAGTAGCCTACGTTCCTGTCGCTGCGGCCAACGCCTCGGAAACGGGATATTGTGATGACGGAACAAGTATTGCTGTGCGTGCGCCGTTGCGGATATCGGCGGGCCACCCTAGGACGCACCGATTGAATGGAAAGGGAGCATGCATGCCGCAGGCGTTGAGGGTTGCGCTCGCAGGTCTGGGAACGGTCGGAGCTGGCGTTATCAAGCTGCTCGACGAGAATCGTGCGCTGATCGAGCGTCGTGCCGGACGGGCGATCGAGGTGGTCGCGGTGTCCGCGCGGGATCGCTCGCGGGATCGCGGCGTCGATCTCGCCCGCTTCGGCTGGGTGGACGACGCGACGACGCTGGCGGCGACAGAAGATGTCGATGTGGTGGTCGAGCTGGTCGGCGGCGCCGATGGCCCGGCACTCACGCTCGCGCGCGAAACCCTGGCGGCGGGCAAGCCCTTCGTCACTGCCAACAAGGCGATGATCGCCCATCATGGGCTGGAACTGGCCGAACTGGCCGAGCAGCGCGGTGTCGCCCTGAAATATGAGGCCGCGGTCGCGGGCGGCATCCCCGTCATCAAGGGCCTGCGCGAGGGCGCTGCCGCCAATGTCGTGTCCGAGGTATTCGGCATCCTCAACGGCACCTGCAACTATATCCTGACCGAGATGGAGGAGAAGGGCAGCGACTTCGCCGCCGTGCTCGCCGAGGCGCAGCGGCTGGGCTATGCCGAGGCGGATCCCAGCTTCGACATCGACGGCGTCGATGCCGCCCACAAGCTGTCGATCCTGGCGAGTCTCGCCTTCGGCACCGCCGTCGATTTCGACGCGATCCAGATTACCGGGATCCGGCATGTCATCGCCCCGGACATCGCCGAGGCGGCCGCACTCGGCTTCCGGGTCCGGCTGGTCGGCCATGGCGAGGCCAATGCCAAGGGGCTGTTCCAGAGGATTCACCCCTGCCTGGTGCCGCTCAGCCACCCGCTTGCGCATGTGTCCGGCTCGCTGAACGCCGTCGTCGCGCATGGCAATTTCGTCGGTCGGCTGTTCTTTTCGGGGCGCGGCGCGGGGGAGGGGCCTACTGCCTCGGCCGTCGTCGCTGACCTCATCGACATTGCCCGCGGCGAGACCGGCCCGGCCTTCGCCATGCCGGTGGCGTCGCTCGCCACTCCGGCGACCGCGCCGGCCGGTGATAGGCGCGGCCGCGCCTATCTGCGCTTCACGGTCGCCGACCGGCCGGGCGTGCTGGCCGAAATCACCGCTGCGATGCGCGATGCCGGCGTGTCGATCGAAAGCCTGATACAGCGGGGCGCAGCCGAGGACGGCAATGTCCTTATCGCGATGGTGACCCATGTCGGCCCCGAGCGCGCGGTCGCCGACGCGCTCGACCGCCTGGACGGATCGCAGAGCCTCGCCGGTAAACCTATGCTCATGCACATACTGGACGAATAGCGGCGCGGCTTCTCGACAATGCAACAAGCCTCGCTTAACCCCTCCCCATTCCCCAATAGAGAAGGCAATCCCGCATGGTGAAGGCAAGTAACGCGCTCGACCGGGTGCTCGTTCTGGAGATGGTGCGCGTCACCGAGGCTGCGGCGATCGCCGCATCGAAGCTGGTCGGACGCGGCGACGAGAAGGCGGCCGATCATGCCGCGGTCGAAGCCATGCGCGCTGCCTTCAACGAACTCGAGTTCGATGGCACCGTTGTGATCGGCGAAGGCGAACGCGACGAAGCGCCGATGCTCTATATCGGCGAGAAGGTCGGCTGCGGCATCGGCACCGGCCCGAAGATCGACATCGCGCTCGATCCGCTCGAGGGCACCACCATCACCGCAAAGGCCGGCCCTAACGCGCTGGCCGTGCTGGCAATCGCGGAAGAGGGCGGACTGCTCAACGCGCCCGACGTCTACATGGACAAGCTGGCGATCGGCCCAGGCTTTGAGAAGGGGCTGGTCGGTCTCGATCGCACCCCGACCGAGAACGTCAACGCACTTGCAGCGGCCAAGGGTGTCCAGCCCGATGAGATCATCGCCTGCGTGCTCGACCGCCCCCGCCACGAAAAGCTGATCGCCGAGCTGCGCAAGATCGGCTGCGGTATCGTGCTCATCCCCGACGGCGACGTCGCCGGCGTGATCGCGGTCACCGATCCGGACACCACGATCGACATCTACATGGGCTCGGGTGGCGCGCCAGAGGGCGTGCTCGCGGCTGCTGCACTGAAGTGCGTTGGCGGCCAGTTTCAGGGCCGCCTGTTGTTCCGCAATGACGACGAGAAGGCCCGTGCCCGCAAATGGGGCGTGACCGACCTCGACCGGATTTACGAGCTCGATGATCTGGTGAAGGGCGACGCGATATTCGCGGCGACCGGCGTCACCGATGGTTCGCTGCTCCAGGGCGTCAAGCGTCGCGCCGGCGGCTGCATGACCACGGAAAGCGTGGTGATGCGCGCCTCCAGCCGCACCGTCCGCTGGGTCAAGGGCGAACACCACAAGGGCTGAGCCTTGAACCCCTGTCCCCGTCAGGGGAGAGGGAGCGGCAGTTCATAGCAGCTGGCTTACGGCTTTCCCCTGTTCGTCATCGCGGACTTGATCCGCGATCCCGCTGCCTTTGCCCCCCGTGTAAACGGGCGACAAAAGAAGAAGCGGGATCCCGGATCCAGTCCGGGATGACGATGTTTTGGAGGGGAGCGCCCGCGACTCTCGCGGCTTTGGCATATGCGACTGCGCTGCTGAGCGGGGAGAGGGTTCCCAGCTTGCCGATCCCCCACTAACGTCCCGCCATGCGATCCCCCGTCCTCAACATCACCCGCTCGATCCTCGGCCAGCCCTGGCACTGGCGGGGCGGCACGGTGGACGGCATCGACGCCGATTTCGAACCGGACGGCCTCGTAACCCAGCTGCTGCTCGCGCGCGGCTGCCCCCGTGACGGGATCGAAGAGCACCGCGTCCCGACGATCCGCAATTTCATGCCCGATCCGTCGATCTTCCGCGACATGGACGCCGCCGCGGAACGGCTCGCCGATGCCGTCCAGAAGGGCGAGCCGATCACCATCTTCGGCGACTATGACGTCGACGGCGCCACGTCGGCAGCGCTGCTCGTCCGCCTGCTGCGCGATCTGGGTCTGCATGCCGCTGCCTATATCCCCGACCGTCTCATGGAGGGCTATGGGCCGTCCGGCGCGGCGCTGCTGCGGATCGGCGAAGCGGGCACCAAGCTGATCGTCACCGTCGACTGCGGCGCGCAGGCGTTCGAGGCGCTCGCGCTCGCGCAGGACGCCGGGATAGACGTGATCGTCGTCGATCATCACAAATGCGCCGCCGAGCTGCCGCGCGCCTTCGCCCTGGTCAATCCGAACCGGCTCGACGAGAGGGACGGCGCCGCGCACGGACATCTTGCCGCCGTCGGCGTCGCTTTCCTCCTCGGCGCGGCGCTCGTCCGGCTGCTGCGCGCGCGGGGATGGTTCGCCACCCGCGCGGAGCCGCGCCTGATGGATCTGCTTGACATCGTCGCGCTCGGCACGGTGGCGGACGTCGCGGCGCTGCGCGGGCTCAACCGGGCATTCGTCGCGCAGGGCATCAAGGTCATGGCCGGCCGTCGCAACATCGGGATCGCCGCCCTGATCGAGGCGGCGCGGCTGACGCGCGCGCCGACCTGCACCGATCTCGGCTTCGCGCTGGGTCCGCGGATCAACGCCGGCGGCCGGGTGGGCAAGTCCGATCTCGGCGTGCGGTTGCTGACTACCGAAGATCCGGAGGAGGCGCGCGTCATCGCCGCCGAACTCGACCGCCTGAACGAGGAACGTCGCGCGATCGAGAAGAGCGTCCAGGAAGAGGCCGAGGTCGTGGCGCTCACCCAGGGCAACCGTGCCGTGGCGGTGGTCGCGGGCGGCGGCTGGCACCCCGGGGTGATCGGCATCGTCGCCGGCCGGCTCAAGGAAAAGCTCGGCCGCCCCGTCATCGTCATCGCGCTGGACACGGATGGCGTCGGCAAGGGCTCGGGCCGCTCGATCGGCGGCGTCGATCTCGGCGCAGCTGTGCTCGCGGCCAAGGACATGGGGCTGCTGGTCGCCGGCGGCGGCCATGCCATGGCGGCGGGGCTCACCGTCGGCGCGGGTGGCGTGGATGCCCTCGCCGACTTTCTGGACGCCCGGCTGGCGAGCGACGTCGCCGTCGCGCGCGACGACCGTGCGCTGCTGCTCGATGCGGTGGTGGCGCCCGGCGGCGTCACCCCGTCGCTGGTCGAGGCGCTGGAGGCCGGTGGCCCCTATGGCGCGGGATGGCCGGCGCCGCGCATAGCCGCTGGCGCCATCCGCATCGTCAAGGCCGACGTGGTGGGGCAGGGGCATGTCCGCGCCATCGTCTCTGGCCGCGACGGACGCTCGATCAAGACGATCGCCTTCCGCGCCGCCGACAGCGCGCTCGGCCAGGCGCTGCTCGGCGCCGGCCGCGACCGCACCCTGTGGATCGCCGGCCGCCCGAAGATCGACGACTGGGGCAGCCGCCCCGCCGCCGAACTCCATATCGAGGACGCCGCCTGGGCTGATTGACCGCCAAGCTTCGCCGGCGGTGCGAAATATCCCCCAACCCGCCTTGACCACCTGCCGCCGCTGCCCTAATCGGCCCCCCTCAGCGCTACACGGCCCCATCGTCTAGCGGTCTAGGACGTCGCCCTTTCACGGCGAAAACACGGGTTCGAGTCCCGTTGGGGTCACCAGTGTTGATTACTTTGCGTTTTCTTCAGCGAGAAGCGGCCCGTAGATCGGGACCATCGACGCCACAGGCGTTGTTCGCCTCCATATGCATCGCGGCGTAGAACTACTTCATATCGAAGCTCCGAAGGGGTGCGTTGGCTGAAGCTTCGCCGCGCGCATCTAAAATCTGCGCTCCCAAGGCCGCGGCCGCTGGAACGGGAAGCAGAATCATGACACGCGCTCTGGCCGATGTGCATTGATTTTCTGGACGGCCGGCGGCCAAGCGTCGTCGCGCCACCCCAGGTGGATAGATGAAGATTGGAGAGGCAGACAATGTTGATGCGGCGCTTCAGCGACAAATCCGTAATCGTTACGGGCGGAGGTTCCGGGATCGGGCGGGCGACGGCAGTCGCCTTCGCCCGGGAAGGCGCGAATGTCCTGGTCGCCGACATAATCGAGCATCGCGCGGAGGAAACGGTCGGGATCATCAGGGAAGCGGCAGGAAGCGCCCAGGCGCATAAGGTCGACGTAAGCGATCGCATTGAAGTTGACGGCATGTTCGATCGCGCCGTGGCTCTGTTCGGCAAGCTGGACGTGTATTTCGGGAATGCCGCCGTCATCGATGCCGGAACGCCCTGCGACGATATGACGGACGAGCTGTGGCACAGGAATATCGCGGTCAATCTGTCGGGTAGCTTTTACGGCGCGCGCGCTGCGCTTCCGCATCTCGCGCGCACCAAGGGCAACATCGTAATGACCTCGTCGGTCGCCAGTCTCGGCGGCCTGGCGGGCGGGGTGGCCTACACCGCCTCCAAATATGGTGTGGCCGGGCTGGTCAACCAGCTCGCTTGTGAGGTCGCCGCGCGCGGAATTCGCGTCAACGCGGTGGCGCCAGGCGGCGTCCGCACGAACATCTTCGAGGTGATGGATAATTTTTCCGAAGTGGACGAGATGGTGAAGGCTGTGACGCCCATGGGCCGGTTTGCAGCTCCGGAAGAAATCGCCGAGCCGGTATTGTTCCTCGCGTCGGACGCGGCCAGTTTCATCACCGGTACCACGCTGCGCGTAGATGGCGGCTGGCGTTCCAAATAACCTGGCTAGGCGTTGGACGCGAACGGGGCGCTGACCGCAGATCGGCGGCGCTACTCGTGGATATCCCGCCCCTTCGTCTCGGGCAGGAAGAACAGCCCCACCACCACGGTCACCGCGCAGACGATGATCGGATACCACAGCCCATAATAGATATCGCCGGTCGCTGCGACCATCGCGAAGGCGGTGGTCGGCAGGAAGCCGCCGAACCAGCCATTGCCGATATGATAGGGCAGCGACATCGACGTGTAGCGGATCCGGCTGGGGAACAGCTCGACCAGCAGCGCGGCGATCGGGCCGTAGACCATCGTCACAAGCAGCACGAGCGCCGTCAGGATCGCGACCACCATGAGCTTGTCTATCGCCGCCGGATCGGCCTTGGACGGGTAGCCGGCATCGGCCAGCGCTGCCCCGAGATCATCCTGGAACGCCTTGATCGCGGCCTTGCGTGCGTCGGCCGTCATCGCCGCGGGCTGTGGCGCAGTCACTATTTCGTCGCCTACGCGGACCTGGGCCGCCTGGCCGGCCGGGGCGGGGATGTTGCGATAGCTGACCCCGGCCTTGGCAAGCCATGCCTTGGCGATGTCGCAGCTCTTCATGTCGAATCGGTTCTTGCCGACCGGATCGAACTGCACCGAGCAGGCGTCCTGGTCGGCGATCACCCGGACGGGGGCAGCCGCCTGCGCGTGCGCCAGCGCCGGGTTGGCGGCGACGGTAAGCGCCTGGAACAGCGGGAAATAGGAGAGCGCCGCGATGGCACACCCCGCCAGGATGATGGGCTTGCGGCCGATCCTGTCCGACAGCCAGCCGAAAAACACGAAGGCCGGCGTGGCGATGGCGAGCGCGATGGCCATCAGGATGTTGGTCGTCGCGCCGTCGACCTTCAGGGTCTTTTCCAGAAAGAACAGCGCGTAGAATTGCCCGGCATACCAGACCACCGCCTGCCCGGCGACCGCGCCGGCCAACGCGACGATCACCCAGCGCAGGTTGCTCCAGCGGCCGAACGCCTCGGTGAGCGGTGCCTTTGACGTCGTTCCCTCATCCTTCATCTTCTGGAAGACCGGGCTTTCGGCGAGTTGCAGCCTGATCCACAGCGAGACGCCGAGCAGGATCGCCGAGACGAGAAAGGGCAGCCGCCAGCCCCAGGCGGCGAAGGCGTCCTCGCCGATGGCCAAGCGGATGCCGATGACGACCAGCAGCGCCGCGAACAGGCCCAGTGTCGCGGTGGTCTGGATCCAGCTGGTGTAGAGCCCGCGTTTCTCGTTGGGCGCATGTTCGGCGATATAGGTCGCCGCGCCGCCATATTCTCCGCCCAGCGCCAGCCCCTGGAGCAGCCGCAGCGTGACGAGCATCGCCGGCGCGGCCACGCCGATGCTGGCATAGGACGGCAGCAGGCCGACCGCGAAGGTCGACAGGCCCATGATCCCCATGGTGACGAGGAAGGTATATTTGCGGCCGACGAGATCGCCGATCCGGCCGAACAGGAGCGCCCCGAAAGGCCGGACCGCAAAGCCCGCGGCAAAGGCGGCAAGCGCGAGGATGAAGCCCGTCGTCTCATTGACGCCCGAGAAGAACTGCGCGGAAATGAAGGTGGCGAGCAGGCCGTAGAGGTAGAAGTCATACCATTCGAAGACGGTGCCCAACGACGACGCGGTGATGACCAGCACTTCGCGGCGGGTCGCCCGGTGGCTCGCGGGCGCGGTGCTCTCGTCGATCGTCGCCATCGGCCTCTCCCCCTATGTTCGCGCCGAGCTTATCGCCCGGCGCGGCGGTTGGACAATAGAGCAGGGCGTGCAGGTCTGCTTTTCGGCTGGACCTACACCTCGATGGCCGGCTCCGCCTCGCTCTGCGGAAGCTTGATGGCGAAGGTGGTGCCCTTGCCAGGCGTGCTGTCGCAACCGATCGTCCCGCCATGCCGCGCCACCACCGTGAGGACCAATGCGAGGCCGAGGCCGACGCCCTCGCGCGGGCCCTGGTGGAAGCGGGCGAACAGCTTGCCCAACTGCTCCTCGGTCATGCCGACGCCCTCGTCGGCGATGGTCAAGAGGACACAACCGGCGCCGGCGGAAAGGGTGCAGCGGACGGTGCCTTGATCGCTATATTTGATCGCGTTGCCGATCAGGTTGATCACTGCCCGGGTCAGCAGCTGGCGGTCGCCATCCACGATGTGCGGCTCGTCGACTCCCTCCACTTCCACGCGGATGCCGCGCGCTTTGGACTCCGGCCACAGCGTGTCGGCCGCGTCGATCGCGACATCGTTGAGATCGAGCGGCTCATTGTCCAGCGGCTTGGCTTCGGCGCGAGCGAGCTGGACGAAGTCCTCGGCCAGGTCGAGGGTTCTATTGGCAAGGCTTTCGATCCGCGCCGCGATCGGCTCCGGCAGGCCAGCTTCCGCGCTGCGCAGCAGCGTCAGAATCGCGGATTGCGGCGCGCGCATATCGTGGCTGAGCAGTTGCAGCGCCTCGTCACGGTGGCGCTCCGCCTGCTTGAGCGGGCTGATGTCGACGATGCGGACAATCCACCCCACCTGGATGTTCGCGGCGTCGCGCTGGGCGACATAGCGAGTGGCGAAGTTTCCGCCATCTTCGGTGGCTGCCTCGGCGCTGCCTTCGATGGGGGAATCGGCGGCGAAGGGGGAGAGCGGGCCGCCATCGGTCGCGTGAAACCGTGCAAGCAATGTGCGCAGGTCGGCGCCGCGATCCATGGTGACGCCCAGCCGTGCCGCCAGCCGCTGTCCCTCCGCGTTGGTGAGCGCGAGCCTGCCGGCGAGGTCAGTCACGAACAAGGCGTCGGGCAAGCGCCCGATGGCATCCGACAGGAAACGCCGCAGATCGCGCAGCCGATCGATGGCCTGGCCGAGCAGGCTCGCCTGGAGCGTGATTTCGCGCCGGCCGCCCGGGCCCTGCTTGCGGGGTAAGCCGTCGTCCTCGCGCTGAAGCTGGCGCAACTCGCTGGTCATGTAGCTGCTCACCGCCTGCAGCCTCCGCCAGCCCCATAGCGGATATACGAACAACAGTCCGATCAGTGCGGCGGAGGGCGGCAGCCAGACATGCGCGATCCGGAACAGGCCGAAGGTCAGCGCGAGCATCGCACAGCTGATGGCCAGCGCGAGGTTGGCGGTGCCGCGCGGGCTGAGCCGCAGGAAACCTATCAGCAGCGCCCACAGCGCCGTCAGTGCCACCGCCAGCGTCCAGCCGTCGGATGCCGGCGTGATCGTCTCTCCGCGCAGCAGCGCATCGAGCAGCTGCGCCTGGATCTCCACCCCGGCCATCTGGCTGGTCGCCCCCGACGTGGGCGTGGGATAGCTGTCGCCCATCCCGTCGGCGGTCGCCCCCACCAGCACATGACGGCCGGTGAGCAGCTCGGCAGGAACGCGGTCCTCGAGCAGATCGACGAACGAGACAGTGCGGATGTGCCCTGCCGCGCCGCCATAGGGGATCAGCACCGGCCGCGCTTGCCATAGCCCGGCCGTGCCGCGCTCGGTATCGGGCGTCGGCATCAACCTCGCCATCATCGCGGCGAGTTGCAGCCAGCTGCGACCGCTGCCGCCCTCCTCGAGATAGGCTTTGCGGATCACGCGATCACCGTCGAAGTGGAGATTGACCTGCGCGATTCCGGCCGCCGCGGCCGCGAGCCCGCCGGCCGGCAGCGCCACGTCATAGGCGGCGCCGTCCTTCCCGGGCACGTCGATCACCAGCGGCAGATATGTCGGGCTGCGCCGCACCGCCGCGGCCAGAACGGAGTCGTCGGCGGTGGGCTCGACGAACAGCACGTCATAGCCAACCGTGCGCGGGCGGGCCACTGCCAGCCGGTCGAGAAGCCGCGCGTGGATCTGGCGCGGCCAGGGCCAGCGGCCGATCGCCTGGAGGCTGCGGTTGTCGATCGCGACGACGACGATGTCGTCAGGTGGAGGGCGTTCGGCGACGCTCAGCGCATGATCGTAGACGATATGGTCGAGCCGCTCCGTGAGCCGCCCTAGCACCAGCCCGGACACCAGCAGGGTGGCGGCCAGCGCGACCGCCAGCCATTCAGCGTAGAGTCTTGCCGGGACTGGACGCTGGTTCGGTTCGGTCATTGCCGGTCACGCTAGACGGATATTCCCCGGGCGCAGCGGCAATCCGCTGGCCCAGCGCATAGGTTGCAGGCAGGCCCTCCATCCCCGACGCCGCTATCGCCGTCAGGCGGACGAAAAAGGAAACGTCTGTGCCGAGGGTGAAGCTGGCGCTCGGCTTTTCGGTGATCGCCTCGTCGAAAACGTCCCGGAACGCCGTATCGGTGGCAAGCTGGGTGCGATAGCGCGCAGCGCCCTCGACCGGCTTGATGGTGACGACCATCCCCGTCGCGGTCTTTGCCATCTGTAGCAGCACCGGCGCGGGAAGCAGCGCGATCGGCCCCTCGATGCCGGCTGCGGTGCCGATCACGCCGAACGCTTTAGGAACTTCGGTCTGGTCCTTGTCCGCATCGGGCGCGACGCCGACAGTGCCGCCGACCACCTCGGTCAGGGCGCGGCCTTCCGCGGCGTCGAACGCGACGCGGAAGTCGGTGCCACGGACGGCGGACACCGACAGCGGCGTCGTCACCCGGAAATTGCTGGCGGGGTCTTTGATCGGGGTGACGGTCGACCGCGAGCGCCCCGCTTCGAGGACGAAGTTGCGGTCTAGCCCGCCCGAGAGCAGTACCCGGCGCAGTTTGTCGATCCGTATCCGGCTTTGCGAGGGCAGGGAGATAGCGCTTCCATCCGGCAGCCTGACCGTCACGAACGCGTTGGCCCCCGTTTCGACCCGCATGCCCTGGCGCACGCTGGTGCCGACTGCGACCGGCATGTCGTCGACCTTCACAGTACCGCGGAAGGATGCGATTTCGCCGATCACCAGTTCGGTCCTGAGCAGCGCATCGGGGATCAGCAGCACCATGCCGGGGGGCAGGTGATAGGGGTCGGCGATCTTGTTGAGCCGCTGGACTGTCAGGAAGTCGCCGGTCTTGGACAGATACCGCGCGGCCAGCGTATAGAGCGTGTCGCCGTTGCGCACCGTATAGCGATAGGGTGGGTCGACCGGCGCGGCGGACAGCGGCACGCTCACGAGGAGCGCGAGCAGCGCGCCCATGAGTGCCAGCAGATGACGATGCCCCCGTTCCTGTATCAGCTTCCGCTAGCCTCCGTTTCGAGCGCTTCCAGCCTGTATCCATAGCTATAGACCGGTACCAGGCGAAAGCCGCGTTCGGGGCGCAGGCCGAGCTTGGCGCGGATCCGCGAGATATGGGCGTCCAGCGTTCGTGTCGGCAGATCGGGATTACGGCCCCAGACCATCTCCAGCAGATAGGAGCGCGACAGCGGCCGATGCAGGTTCCGGAACAGCGTGGCCGTGAGTTCGAACTCCTTCGCCGTCAGGACGATCGACTCATCCTCGACCGTCACCGTTTGGCGTCCCGGGTGCAATGTGTAAGGCCCGTAGCTCTCGTTTGCGCCAGGCGCCTCGCGCGGACCGGTGCGGCGGTGGATTGCGGCGATGCGCGCCAGCAGCACCGGCGGCTGCACCGGCTTGATGACATAGTCGTCCGCGCCGGCCTGGAGTCCGGTGACGATGTCCTCGTCGCTGTTGCGGTTGGTCAGCAACAGCGACGGGACGGGCTTGTCCATATTCTCGTGCATCCACCGGATGATCTCGATGCCGCTCTTGTCGGGCATGTTCCAGTCCAGGACGACCAGGTCGAAGGTTTCCTGGCGCAGCCGGGAAGACAGCGCGCGGGCGTTCTGGAATTCGTAGCAATGATGGCCCGCTTCGACCAACGTCTCGATGACGAAAGCGCGCGCCGCCGGCTCGTCGTCCAGGACGGCGATGCGCATGCTGTCGTCCGATGCAGCGAGGGGCCGGTTGGGTCGATCCATGCGGGTAAGCATGCCCGCCGTAACGGTCTATGCCAAGTGCCGGCCACGCGCTCCGCGCATAAACTCTCTCGTCATCGCGCGATCTCACCCGATCTGCACCATTCTGGACGTAACAAATCGTAAATTTGCAATCGTTCACAAGGCATTGTCGACAGTCATGGTTAGGATCGCGCTGGTAATGCCGGTGTTGCCGGGGATCGGGGGGCCGGGACTGGGGTTTGCTCCCCTCCACCTGGCCGGCCTGTCTGCCCTGACAGGCCAATGCTTGGCTTCGCCGGCATTGCTGTTGCACCGGTTGCTTTGCGTATTCGCGCTCGACTCTAGGTCAGATGATCCCGGCCAGCAGGTGCAGGCCTATGCCGATCAGTCCTCCGACGAGGGTGCCGTTGACCCGAATATATTGCAGGTCGCGGCCCACGGCGTTCTCCAGCTGGCGGGTCACGGTCCCGGCGTCCCAGCCATGGATCGTCTCCGATACCAGCTTGACGATATGGTCGCCATAATCGGCAACGAGGCCGACCGTCATGCGGCGGGTGAAGCGGTTGATCGTTCGTTTGAGGCCCGCATCGTTCTGCAGCGTGGCGCCCAGGGTGCGGAGCGCCTCTCCGACCTGTCCGCCCAGCGCGGCATTGGGATGGCGGGCGGCTTCGATCAGGCGCAGCCGGGCGCCCTGCCACAGCGTGTCCAGCCAGGCGGTGACGGCCGGGCTTTCGAGCAGATCGGCCTTCAGCTTGGCCACCGTGGCGCGGGTTTCGGGATCATGCTGCAGCTTATCCGCCAACTGCTCCAGTCCCTCCTGCGCCTTCAGCCTCAGCGGATGCTCGGGGTCGGTCGACACTTCGTCGAGCAGCTTGTGCAGCCCTTCGACGATCGCGGTCGACAGCTTTTCGTCGAGCCCGGTCCACTTCATGATCTTGCCGGCGCGCGCCTGCACCATCTCGTGGATCATCGTTTCGTTGTGCAGCAGGATACGGCTCGCCCAGCCGATGATCCCGTCGAGCATCTCGGCATGCCGATTCTCGACGATTGCGGCGTCCAGTGTGCGGCCGAGCAGGGGGGCGATGTCGAACCCGCGCAGGCGGCTGGCCAGCGCGCCCTTCACCATCGCTCCGAAGCGGTCGTCGCCGAGCGACTCCAGGATCGTCGCCAGCGCACGACCGACGCCGGCGCGCGTCCGCCCGCCCGCCGGCGGAGCGGACAGCAGCCGGCCGATCGCGCCTGCGACATCGACTTGTCCCATCCGCCGGGCGACGACCGAAGCCGTCAGGAAATTGATACGCAGGAAAGCGGCCAGGCTGTTGCCGATGCGATCCTTGTTGCGCGGGATGATCGCGGTGTGCGGGATCGGCAGTCCGAGCGGGTGGCGGAACAGCGCGGTGACCGCGAACCAGTCGGCCAGCCCGCCCACCATCGCCGCTTCGGCGAAGGCCCGCAGATAACCCCAGCCGGCCGACGCACCCGTCGCCTCATGCGCGCGGGCGAACAGATAGAGCGCGGCCATGATGACCAGCAGCCCCGAAGCGACGACCCGCATGCCGCGTACCCCGCCTTGTGCGGGATTGAAGCGGTCGAGTCCCGTGGCTTGCAAGATGGTCATGCCGACCAAATGGCTGTCGCGCGCAAATGTTCAACCGAAACGATGGCAGTCTGCCTTGCCCATGAAGAGCCCCGATGCGTGCTGCGTAATGCCCACATCCGTCAAGTCGGCAGCGACCGCGCTACTCTGCAGGCTGCGGCATGCCCGGCTCGATCCGGTGCGGCTCGTTGTTGACCAGCGCGCGGCCGAGCTTGGGGCCGATCCATTTTTCGAGATCGTCGGCGAGGGTGAAGCCTGCGGGGACGATCACCAGGGTGAGCAGCGTCGACAGCGCCAGGCCACCGATCACGCAGACCGCCATTGGCGACCGCCAACTGCTGTCGCCGGCCAGCCCCAGCGCGATCGGCAACATACCGGCAATCATCGCCACCGTCGTCATCACGATCGGCTGGGCGCGCTTGTGCGCGGCTTCCAGGATCGCATCGGTGCGGTTGGCACCACGGCGCATTTCTTCGATAGCGAAATCGACCAGCAGGATCGAGTTTTTGGCGACAATGCCTAACAGCATCAGCAGTCCGATATAGACGGGCATCGAGATCGACATGCTGCACAGCTTCAGCGCGAGGATCCCGCCGAGCGGCGCGAGCAGCAGCGAGCCCATGTTCACGAACGGCGGCAGCACCCGCTTGTACAGCAGCACCAGCACCGCGAACACCAGCATGACACCCGACAGGACGGCGATGATGAAGCCCGAGATCAGATCATCCTGGAACTCCTGGTCTCCGACCTTCACCTGACGAACCCCGACAGGCAAATTCTTCATGATCGGCGTTGCATAGACGGCGTCATAGGCGTCACCGCTGACCGCGCCGGGCACGAGGTCTGCACCGATCACCAGGCGGCGAACCTGGTTATACCGTCGAATTTTCGACGGGCCGGTGCCGAAATGGATATCGGCGACGACGCGCAACGGCACGGTGCCGCCGAAGGTGGTCTGCACGGGCATGTTCTGGATCGTCGAAAGGTCGCGGCGCGAATCCTCGCTGAGCGATACGCGGATCGGGATCTGGCGATCACTGAGCGAGAACTTCGCCATATTCTGCTCGATATCTCCCAGCGTGGCGATCCGTATCGCCTGGCTGAGTGCCGCCGTGGTCACGCCGAGATCGGCGGCTAGGTCGAGCCGCGGCTTGATGATCAGTTCGGGACGCTGGATGTCGCCATCGATCCGTGGATCGCGGACCAGCGCTATGCCACGCATTTGATCGATCAGCGATTGCGCTGCGAACTGGAGCTTCACCGGATCGTCACCCGCCAGCATGACCGTTAGGTCACGACCGAAACCGCCGGTCTGGGATTGGAAGTTCACGCGCGCATCCGGAATCTGGGCCAGTAGCGGCGCGGTGTTTCGCTCGAACTCGATGCTGGTTCGCCCGCGTTCCTTAGCTGGCTTCAGCGTGACGTAGATGGTCGCGAAACGCGTATCGCTATTGTCGCCTATATCGGCAAAGGCGTGTTCGACCTCGGGCTGCCTGCGCAGGATGGCGACGGCCTGGTCGGCGACCTTCTGCGTGTCCTCGATGACGCGCGCGCCTGGCGTCAGCTCGATTTTCACCTGGCTATAGTCGACGTCGAGCGCTGGTTGGAACTCGGTCGGCATCGTCCATCCCAGCCCGATCGTCGCGGCGAAGGCCGCCAGGCCCAGCCCGATCGTCTTCCAACGGTTGACGAGCGACCATTTGAGAAGATTGAGATATTTCTCCATCGCCCTGCCGCCGCCATGTTCCTTGACGCCTTCCGCCTTCAGGAAATAGGCGGCGATCATAGGCGTGATCAGGCGTGCGACGAGCAGGCTCATCAGCACCGCGACCGCGACGGTCAGACCGAACTGCTTGAAGAACTGGCCGGGGACACCGGGCATGAACGACACCGGCACGAAAACTGCGACGATCGCCATCGTCGTCGCGACCACGGCGAGGCCGATCTCATCGGCGGCGTCCATCGAGGCCTGGTAGGCGGTCTTGCCCATGCGCATGTGGCGGACGATATTCTCGATTTCCACGATCGCATCGTCGACCAGAATGCCGGCGACGAGGCTGAGCGCCAGCAAGCTGATCGTGTTGAGCGTGAAACCCATCAAGCTCATGAACCAGAAGGCGGGGATCGCCGACAGCGGGATCGCCAGCGCCGAGATCAGCGTGGCGCGCCAATCGCGGAGAAAGAAGAACACCACGACGACCGCCAGCACCGAACCCTCGATCATCGCATGAAGCGCGGAGGTATATTGATCCTTGGTATAATCGACGCTGGTGTAAAGTTCCCTGAAGGTGACCTTCGGGTTTTCGGTGTGGAGATCCTTCAGGACCTTTTTCGCCTGGTCGTAAACCTCGACGTCCGAAGCGCCCTTGGCCTTGAGCATGCCCATCGACAGCACCTGACGGCCGTTCATCTTGGCGAGCGACCGCTGTTCGCCATAGGCGTCCCGCACCGTAGCGATGTCGGACAGCCGAACGGTGCGTCCATTGCCCACCGAGATCTGTGTCTCACCCAGCGTATAGGCGGAGGCGGCGTTGCCGAGTACGCGCACGGATTGTTCGGCGCCCGCTAGTTCGGCCCGTCCGCCGGCTGCATTCAGGTTCGTGGCGCGCAGGACATTGTTGACCTGACTCGCCGTAACGCCGTGGGCCTGCATGCGCGCGGGGTCGAGGATCACGCGGATCTCGCGCGAGACGCCGCCGCCGCGGAACACGGAGGCCATGCCATCGATCGCCTGCAACTGCTTGATCGCGGTGTTGTCCACGAACCAGCTGAGCTGCTCGAGGGTCATGTCGATGCCTTCCACCGAGTAGTAGGCGATCGGCCCGCCCTCGATCTCGATGCGGGTGACCTGCGGTTCGAGAATGCCTTCGGGCAGGTCCGAACGTATCTTGGAGACGGCGTCGCGAACGTCGTTGACCGCCCGATCGACCGGCGTGCCGAGCTGGAATTCGATGTTTGTGCCCGATATGCCCTCGGTCACATACGAGGTGATCGACTTGACATTGCCGATCGAGGCGACCGCCGCTTCCACCTTGCGAGTGATCTGCGTTTCCATCTCGGTGGGCGCGGCGCCGGGCTGCGAAATCTGGACGCTGACGGCCGGGAAGCTGACGTCGGGCATCTGGTTGATGTCCATGCGCGCAAAGCTGATCAGCCCCGCGATCGTCAGCGCGATGAACAGCACGATGGGCGGGATCGGGTTCCGGATCGCCCAGGCGGATATGTTGTTCATGTTGGGTCCGATCTCTCAGCGGCCGTCGGCGGACGCCGATGCAATATGCGGCGTGACCTTGTCGCCCGGATTCAGGAACGCACCCGCCGACAGAACGACCTTCTCGCTGCCCTGGAGGCCCGCAAGGATCACTACGCCCGCATCGGTAACGTCGCCGGTTTTCACATCGCGGCGAACCGCCCTGTTATCTGGGGCGACGATGTAGACGAAGGAGCCTTTCTCATCGTTGAGCACTGCAGATTCGGGCAGGCGCGGCGCGGAGATCGTGCCGCTGAGGATCGATGCCGAGGCGAATCCGCCCGGCCGAAGTGCCGGATCGTAGCGCATCTGGACACGGGCGATGCCCTGGCGGGTCTGCGGATCGATCACCGGGGATATCTGCCACACTGTGCCGGGGAAGGCGCGCTTGCCGCCGATCGGCGTTACCTGCGCCGTATCGCCGACCTTGAGACGGGCAAGATCCTGCTCGGCGAGCTGCGCACGGATTTCGAGCTCGCCGCCTTTCGCCACGCGGAACAGCGCGCCATTGGCCGGGCTGACGACCTGGCCAGGCTCGACCGCGCGGGTGAGCACCAGCCCGGCGGCGGGCGAACGGATGTCGAGACGGCCGATCTGGGCGCGCGTCTGGCCATATTGCGCTCGCGCCACCGCCACGCGGGCGACGGCGGCATCGCGGCTTGCCGTCTTGCGGTCGATGTCCGCCTTGGAGATGAAGCCGCGCGCAACCAGCGCCTTGGCGCGGTCGAGTTCGGCCTGCGCCAGATCGGCATCGGCCTGGGCCACGCGGATCGAGGCGGCGAGCGAATTGGCTTCCTGCGCCTGCACGGATCGCTCGATCACGGCGAGCGTCTGTCCTGCGGCGACCCAGTCGCCCGGTTCCACCAGCACGCGCTGGACCATGCCGCCTTCTCCGGCGACGCCAACCGGCATCTCCCGCTTGGCGAAGAGCGTGCCGGTCGCGTTCACGGCGGCAGCGACATCGGTGCGTCCGGGGACGATAACGGTGACGCCCGGCGGCGGCGGCGGCGGCGGCGCCTCCTTCTTGCCAAATATCGTTATGCCAGCGACAATCGCCACCAATAGCACTGCGATCACAGCGGCAATGATTATCAGTCGCCACCGACGCGCGCGGCCGTCGTCATAGTCATATAGAGTGTAGTCGGATTGGATGCCGGATTCGACGTTCATCCTCATGCGCTTTCCACTGCCAGCCCCGTCGAGCCCTGATTTCGAGCAGACTGTATTATATCAATATGTCACCTGGCTCAAGACCACAGCGCCATGTCGCCGCTCCCGAGCATCAGGGGATCATTTCGTAGCCGTAAGGCGTTCAGGCCACGTGCAGCGATAATCGCCATAATCCTTAGCACGCCGCCAACGGTGCGGCCAAGCAGGAGCTAAACCGAAATGGGAGACAAAATGCGGAACATCGGCCTGATCGCGCCGCTGGCGCTGGCGCTGGCGAGCCCGGCCGCGGCGCAGCAGGAGCCGGCCGGTGCGCCAATGCCGTCAGCAATGGCAGGCACGCGGCTTGATGTCGTTGCAACCGGCGAGGTGAGCGTCGCGCCGGATATCGCTACGGTTGGTGCCGGCGTCGTTACGCAGGCCGCCACGGCAGCCTTGGCGATGAGCGACAATGCGCGACGTACCGCTGCCACGGTTGCAGCCATTCGCAAGGCGGGGGTTGCCGATCGCGACATCCAGACGACGGCGATCAACCTCAGCCCGCAATATCGCTATGCCGATAACCAGCCGCCCGCGATCACCGGCTACCAGGCGTCGAGCCGAGTCAGCGTGCGCTTCCGCGACATCAAGGCGGCGGGACCGATCCTCGATTCGCTGGTTGCCGCGGGCGCCAACCAGATCGATGGTCCGGCGCTGTCGATCGACAAGCCGGAGCCGCTGCTCGACCAGGCCCGCGAAAAGGCGATCGCTGGGGCAAGGGCACGGGCGGCGTTGTACGCGCGGGCGGCGGGGCTGCAGGTCAAGCGCATCGTCGCGATCAGCGAGGGCAGCTACGAAGGGATGCCGCGGCCGATGCCGATGATGATGATGGCGCGCGGCAAGGAGGCCGCGGATTCGTCGATCGAGGCGGGCGAGCAAAAGATCGCGATCAGCGTTTCGGTGACGTTCGAGCTGAACTAGTTCGCCATTGCGGAGTTTACCGGCCGGGCCGTGAGCTGTCTTTCACCCCTCTCCGCTGTCCTCGCTCTTGCGGAAAGGCTGGAGGCGGATCTTGGTGCGGTGATCATCGGCGGCGATGTCGGTGCCATCGAGATTCTGGCCGCGATAATAATGTTTTTGCCATTTCGCGGCCGAGGCCTCGGAGTCGGGTTTTTTGAGTCCGTCGAGGAAATTGGCGCGGCTGGCGGTCCAGGCGTCGAACTCGGCCTTTAGCTCGGGATCATCGGCGATCGGCCGCACCTCGGGCATGATCTTTTCCAGTTCGCCGCGCCGGGCGGGGAAGACATGGCAAAAGGGTTCGCCCTTTTCGAAGCGGATCACCGTGTTCGGCCGCGTGAACTGCCAGTTCATCGTGAAGGTGAACGGGGTCCAGTCGGTTTCGACCATGCCGGAAAGCGGCGCGATCGCGTCCTTGGGCCGGTTGATCGGACCCTGCACCATCAGGTCATATCCGGCATCGGTACGAAACACGGCCGGAATATGGAAGGTCAGGACGCCATAGCCGAAATGGGTGATCGCCGGCTTGTGGTTCTCATCGTCGGGGGTGATGCGGATCGCGTCGGAATTCTGGCCGCCGCCCCACCATGCGGAAAATCCGGCGGGGCAGAGGATCTCCCAACCATGCGCGTTGGCGATCGTCAGCGGTAGACATCGATAGGCATAGCGCTGGCTGGTGGCGTCCATCCAGTCGCGCTCATAGGGAGCGGGGCGGATCTCGAGGGGCTGCTTCGGCAAGCCGTAGGCGATGAGCTTGGCGCGACTGACCATGGATGACGATGCCCCGAACGATTGCACCCATGATTGGCGTCCTCGCCGGACTCTGTCGAGAGGCTTTGCAGCGGTCAGCAGCGCCAGCGCTCGACCATCGGTTAAGAAAAAGCCGCCGGAGCGAGCCCGGCGGCCTTCCGTCAGAAAATCGCCGGAGGATCAGCGCATCGCGCCGCGGCGGACGAGATTGACGATCGCGAGCAGGATCACCGCGCCCAGGAAGGCGCTGATCCAGCCATAGATGCCGCCGGCGCCGAGGGTCCGGCCGAACAGCACGCCGCCGATGAACGAACCGATGATGCCGACGATCACATTCAAGATGATGCCCTGCTGCGCATCGGTGCGCATAAGAATGCTGGCCAGCCAGCCGATGATGCCGCCGACGATAAGGAAAATGATAAGGTTCATCGAGTCCTCCTGCCAATGCCAAAGGCTTCCGCTCATGTCGAAAGCCATCGTTACGCAGTACGTCTGAACACCCGTTCTTGTTCCTTTCCACCCCGGTTCGACCGCCTTGCTATCGGCCTCAAACAGACGAATCCGCCTCCCTTGTGGAAGGCGGATTCCGTACTCACTTCCGAGCGGCGGGGATCAATATTTCTGCTGGCGTTCGTATAGCGATTTATAGTGCTGGATGCGGGTGACGCGGAGCCCGGGCATTCCCGACCGGTCGACCGCGCGCTGCCAGGCGGCAAACTCCTCCACGCTCAGATTGTAGCGATCGCATACTTCGTCTGCTGTCAGCAGGCCGCCATTGACGGCTGCCACCACTTCAGCCTTTCGACGAACGACCCAACGGGTCGTTCCAGCCGGCGGTAGCGAGTCCAGCGTGAGCGGCTCACCCAGCGGGCCGATAACCTGATGCGGACGAAATTTCTGATTTTCAAGCATACGTTACCCCAAACATGGTCATGCGACCTAGGCTCATTCCCCGAACACGGTCTTGGCGGTCCGCGATCAAGGAAGCTTTGCGTGAGACGGTAAATGGCCGGAACATTTTCGTTAACGCGCCCGGCCGTTGACGCGCGCAGCGGCGGCGGCGTGGAAGCTGCCCTGCACGCCCATACCTTCGAACGTATCGATGCCCGGAGCGGTCAGCAGGATTGCGACCGCCCGGTTGGCATGGTCATGATGTTCGGACGGACCGCCGCTGTGGCGTGCAAGCCGTGCCGTGGGCGTCTCCGCCTGTAGCGCGGCGAGTTGCTCGCACAGCAGCGTGAAATCCAGTTGTGCTTCCACTGGCCGGGCGTCACAGATGCGGAATTCGTCGATCCTGAACTTCATGCTGGCGAGTCCCGTTTTCCGTCTCAGCACAAGAAACGACGGGCAGGCAGGAATCTTTAGTCATTTTCCAATCGATTTTGCGGGCTTCGCCGCCAGCTGCTATGGACGCCCGATGAATCCTGAGTTCCAGATCGAAAGCCGCGACGGCACCTCGCTGAAGGGCGCCCGCATCGTGGTCGCCATGTCGGGCGGTGTCGACAGTTCGGTGGTAGCGGCGCTCGCGGCCGCGAGCGGCGCCGAGACTATCGGTGTGACGCTTCAACTCTATGATCATGGCGCGGCGGTGGGCCGTAGCGGCAGCTGTTGTGCCGGGCAGGATATCCGTGATGCCCGGGCGGTGGCGGACAGGCTCGGCATCGCCCATTATGTGTTTGATTATGAGAGCCGTTTCCGGGATTCGGTGATCGCCGATTTCGCCGATGAATATGCCGCGGGGCGTACGCCGATCCCCTGCGTTCGATGCAATCAGGGGGTCAAGTTCACCGACCTGTTCGGCATCGCCCGCGATCTCGGTGCGGACTGCCTGGCGACTGGGCATTATGTCCGCCGCGTGATTGGAGCGGGGGGGCGGGCAGAACTGCACCGTGCCGCCGATCCTGCGCGCGACCAGAGTTATTTCCTGTTCGCTACCACCCAGGCGCAGCTCGACTATCTGCGCTTCCCACTCGGCGGCATGCCGAAGCCGCGTGTCCGGGCGATCGCCGCCGAGCTTGGTCTCGGCGTCGCGGCCAAGCCGGACAGCCAGGACATCTGCTTCGTACCGGACGGCGATTATGCAAGCATCGTCAAGCGGTTGCGACCGGAGGCTGCCGATGAAGGCGAGATCGTCGATCTGCAGGGCAGGGTCTTAGGGCGGCACAAGGGACTAATCCATTTCACGGTCGGACAGCGCCGCGGCATCGAGATTGGCGGCAGCCCGGAGCCGCTCTATGTCGTGCGGCTGGAGCCCGCGGCCAAGCGGCTGGTCGTTGGCCCGCGCCGCGCTCTTGCAGTGTCGGCTGCGGCGCTCGACGACCTCAACTGGATCGGCGACGGGTATGATGGCCCGGTTACCGCCAAGGTGCGATCGCTCGCCAAGCCCGTGCCGGCCCGCTTCGAGGAGGGCGTCGTGAGCTTCGACCAGCCTGAATATGGCGTGGCACCGGGCCAGGCCGCGGTGCTCTATGCCGGCGACCGTGTGCTCGGCGGCGGATGGATTCGCGAGACGGCGGCGGCGCAGCTCGCGGCCTGATCATGCGCGTCTTCCACCTGATTCTGGTCTATAGTATTCGCGGCTCATGAGCCGAAAAACTCGTACCACCTCACTGCCGCCGCCCTTTCTTAAACGCGTCTGGCTTCCGAAAGAGTTTGGGACCGAAGATCTGGATTGGACCAGCTATCCTCTGTCGCTCCCAATCATCCAGAGCGGTGGGTTCGACGTCACTTTCGAAAAACCGGTGACCATCATTGTCGGCGAGAATGGCTCGGGTACGGTCGAAGCGATGATCGAGTGACGGCTGAAGATGGGTCAGGCCAGGCTGAACACGCCCTCGATCACCGTTACGCATTTGCCGCCCAGCACGACCCGGTCACCCTCCAGCGCGCAGCTCAGATAGCCGCCGCGCGCCGATGCCTGGTAGGCGCTGAACCGCTCCCTGCCGAGGCGCTTCGCCCAGAAGGTGGTCAGCAAGCAATGCGCCGAGCCGGTTACCGGATCTTCGTCGATGCCCACTCCGGGGGCGAAGACGCGGCTGACGATGTCGGTTTCGTCGCCGGGCGCCGTCGCCATGAACAGGATATCACCAAAGCTGCGCATCGCTCTGAAATCAGGAGAAAGATCGCGCACCTCGGCGGCGCTGCCATAGAGGAAGAAGGCATAGCCGCCATCGCGCCAATGGCTTTCCATCGGCGTGCCGCCGAGTGCCGCAGCATGATCGGGCAGCGGCTTCGGCGCGACCTCCCATGCAGGTAGAGCCAGTCTGTAGCCGTCGCCATCGCGTGCCACTTCGAGGATGCCGGCCTTGCGGGTCGCGAAGCGCACCCTGTCGACCGTTTCCCGCGACGACAGCAGGGCATGGCCCGTCGCCAGCGTCGCATGGCCGCATAGCGCCACCTCGACCTCGGGCGTGAACCAGCGCAGCTCGAAGTCGGCGTCATCGCCGAGCCACGGGACGATGAAGGCGGTTTCGGCCAGGTTATTCTCGGCGGCGATGGCCTGCAGCGTCGCGTCGTCGAGCCACGCCTCGAGCGGCATTACCGCTGCAGGGTTACCGGTGAACGGACGATCGGCGAAGGCGTCGACTTGCTGGAACGGAAGTTTCACGGATGCATCTCCTCGCCGCCGTCGACATGCCCAGCGGGATCAGGATGGATCAATATCTCGACGCCGGGAAATGCCTCGCGCAGCTTGTCCTCGACTTCGTCCATCACCCGGTGCGCCTCGCCGACAGTCATCATCGGATCGACCCAGACATGGAACTGCACGAAATCATGATGGCCCGCCGTGCGCGTCTTCAGGTCATGGATTCCGCGCAATTCGGGGTGGCGGTTGGCGACTTCGACGAAGGCGCGGCGGCGCTCTTCGGGCCATTCGCGGTCCATCAACTGGTCGATCGCCTGACGCGAGGCGGTGTAGGCGCCGTAGAGCAGCCATCCGGCGATGGCGATGCCGGCCACAGCGTCCGCACCCTGGATGTTCGCGAACTGGTCGGCGGCCAAGGCAGCAATGACCGCAGCATTGAGCAGGAGATCGCTCTGATAATGGATATTGTCGGTGCCGATCGCGAGCGAACCGGTCTGCGCCACCACGCGCCGCTGATAGGTGACCAGCAGCAAGGTCAACACCAGCGCGATCAGCGACACCAGGATGCCTGCTTCGGCGTCGGCGGGACGTGCCGCCCCGACCAGCTGCTGGATCGAATGGCTCGCGATCCAGAAGGCCGACAGGCTGATCAGCACCACCTGGAAAAAGGCCGCGATCGCCTCGGCCTTGCCGTGGCCGAATCGGTGCTGCCGGTCGGCCGGAGTCGCGGCAAGGCGGACGCTGTAGAGCGTCACCAGCGAGGCGATCAGGTCCAGCCCGGTATCGGCGAGCGACCCGAGCATCGCTGCCGAGCCAGTGGCCCAGCTGGCATAGCCCTTCAGCCCGATCAGGATCAGCGCGACCGACACCGAGGCGATCCCGGCGCGCACGTTGGGATCGAGCTTCATGGGTAAAGCAGGCCCTCGGTCCAGCCATTGCCGGCCCGCGTGAACAAGCGGCGTTCGTGGAGGCGATGGGCACGATCCTGCCAGAACTCGATCCGCTCCGGTGCGACGCGGAAACCCGACCAGTGCGGCGGGCGGGGCACCGCCATGTTGGCGAAACGCTCGGCGACCGCTTCGAATCGCGCTTCAAAAGTGGCGCGGCTGTCGAGCGGGCGCGACTGGTCGGATGCCCAGGCGCCGAGCTGCGAATCGCGTGAGCGGGTTGCGAAATAGGCGTCGCCCTCGGCATCGCTCACCTTGCTGACGGCTCCCTCGATGCGGACCTGCCGACGCAGCGACTTCCAGTGGAAGAGCAGCGCGGCCTGGCTGTTTTCCATCAGCTGCTCCGCCTTGCGGCTCTCATAATTGGTATAGAACACGAAGCCACGCTCATCATGTCCCTTGAGCAGCACCATGCGGACCGACGGACGGCCATCGGCGCCGACCGTGGCGACTGCCATGGCCTCGGGATCATTGGGTTCGGACTGGCGCGCCTCGACAAACCATAGGGCGAACAGCGAGAGCGGGGTGTCTGTCATGATTTTTCTTCTAGTGCGCGCATGGAGAATATCCACCGACGGGTAGGAACTGGATCAGATAACTGCTGATGCGGCAGGCGTCCGCCCCGAATCGAGCGCCAGCGCCACCCGATCCAACCCTGTCGCCAGTTGCGCCCGATCGGCCGCAACGCCGAGGCATAGTCGCACCCCGGAAATCGAGGCCGGATCGACCAGCGGTGCGGAGGGCGGCGTCAGCTCCACGCCGGCCCGCATCGCCCGGGCCACCATCCGCTCCGCCTCCAGTTCCGGCATCGGCAGCCACAAATGCGGGCAGCGGGGATCGCCCGGCGGACTGATCGCCGCGCCGAGCCGGTCGATGGCCATCTTGCCGCGCACCAGCATCTCGGCCTGGATCTCGGCGACGATCTCATCGGCGGCTCCGTCCTCGATCCACTGACTGGCGACCAGCGCCCCCATTGCAGCGGGCGCATAGACCCGCGCCAGGATCAGTCGCTGCACGCGATCCAGATGCTCGTCGTCGGGTAGCACCAGGTAGCCGGTACGCAAGCCGGGCGCGAGCGCCTTGGAGGTGCCGTTGATGTAGAAGCAGCGTTCCGGCGCGTAGCTGGCCAGCGGCGGCGGGGCGTTACCGATCGCGAAGGCAGAATAGAGATCGTCCTCGACGATCCAGATGTCCCGCGCGCGCGCGACCTTGGCGATCTCGGCGCGACGAGCATCGCCCATGATCCGGCCAGTCGGGTTCTGGAGTGTTGGCAAGGTGTAGAGCACCCGCGCACCGCGGGCCGCGGCGCGATCGAGCGCGTCCGGCAGCAGGCCCTGTTCGTCCATTTCCAGCCCCAGCGTGCGGTAGCCGCCGGCTTCGGCGATCGACCGAACCCCGAAATAGGTTGCGGCCTCGGTCATGATGGTGTCGCCTGGGCGGCATAGCGTGTCGAGCGCCAGCGTCATCGCCTGCTGGCCGCCGCTGGTGACGACCAGCCGGTCGGCACGGACATCCGCAAGCCCGCTCACCCGCCGCAGCCAGCTTGCGCCCGTGCGGCGATGCGCTTCATGGCCTGCGGGCGGCGCATAGTCCAGGAACTGCGCGATATCGCCGCGCTTGCTCAGCTTCGCGAGCGTGGTGGCGAAGCGCCGTTGGCTGGCCGCGAGCGGCGGCAGGTTGCGGGCCAGCCCGATCAGACCATCGCTGCGGCCGCCGCGCGCGGAACCGTCGGCGACGAAGCTGCCGCGGCCGACAGTGGCGGTGAGCAGGCCCTGCCGTGCCGCTTCGCCATAGACCGCTGTGACCGTGCCGATGCCGATACCCAACCGATGCGCGAGATCGCGGTGCGGCGGCAGGCGCGTGCCGGGCGGCAGATGGCCCTCATCGATGTCGCGGCGCAGGGCGGCAAGCAGCCGGCCCGACACCGTGTCCGCATCGTCGCCAAGAACCGGAGTCCAGATCATCCACACCACCTCGGGCTGCCCGAAAATGTCATTATGACAATATCGCCTTTGACACGAGGTAAACTAGATCGCAATTGGCATGTGTCAACTGCGAACAGGACAGGGACAATGAGACAGATATGGATGACAGCCCTTGCTAGCTTCTTGCTGATCGGCTTCGCGGCCGTCGTTTCCGCCTCGGCGATTGCGTCGGCGGAGCCGGACGCCCGTCTGGATGGACGACGCATGATGATCGAGGCGCAGTACCGCCTAGCCATCGGTCTGCGACGATAGTCATGGCTCCCGACACGCTGCTTGCGCTCGGCACCTTCTGCATTGTCTCTACGGTGACGCCGGGCCCGAACAACATGATGCTGCTGTCCTCCGGCGCCACCTTCGGTTTTCGCCCGACGCTGCCGCACATCTTCGGCATCAGCATCGGCTGCGTCGTCATGGTGTTGCTGCTCGGCCTCGGCCTGGCGAGCGTGATCGGGCGGGCGCCGTGGCTCTATACCGGGCTCCACGCCGCCTCGACCGCCTACCTGCTCTACCTCGCCTGGCGGATCGCCACCTCCGCTGGCGCGGGCGCCGCGGCGTCGCGCGCACGGCCGCTGGGCTTTTTCGACGCGGCCGCATTCCAGTGGGTCAACCCCAAGGCCTGGGCGATGACTCTCGGCGCGGCGACAAGCTTCTCGCGACCCGGCCATCTGGTCGCCGACGTCATGGTCGTCGCGCTGGTGCTTGCGGCCTGTGGCCTGCCCTGCATCATGCTCTGGGCTGGCGGCGGCACCATCGTGCGCCGGCTGCTGACGCGGCCCGCCGCGCTGCGCGCCTTCAATGTCGGCATGGCCGCGCTGCTGGTGGCATCGCTGGTGCCGGGGCTGATGGAACTGGCGCGCGGAACCTGAAGCAGGACTGTTCGCCAGTGTAACTCTTCATTGCACCGCACAACGGGATGTGCTGACTCTCTCGGCTATGATTCAGGCCGCCCTGCACCACAAGACAGTCTATCGCTACGACCACCCGGTCCAGCTGGGTCCGCAGGTCATCCGGCTGCGACCCGCGGCACATAGCCGCACGGTGGTCGACAATTATTCGCTGCGGATCGTCCCCGAGAATCACTTCATCAACTGGCAACAGGATCCGCACGGCAACTGGCTGGCGCGGCTGGTTTTTCCGGAACGCACCAACGAGTTTTCGGTCACGGTCGATCTGATCGCAGACATGGTCGCAATCAATCCATTCGATTTCTTCGTCGAGGATTATGCCGAGCAGCGGCCGTTCACCTACGCGCCTGACCTTGCTTCCGATCTCGCCGCCTATTTCGAACTGGAGCCGCAGGGCCAGCTGTTCGACGAATTCGTTGCCCAGTTCGCCGATGTACGCATCCGCACGATCGATTTCCTCGGCAATCTCAATATCGCGATCAACCAGCGCGTCGGCTATGTGATCCGGCTGGAGCCGGGTGTGCAGACGCCGGAGGACACGCTGGCGATCGGCACCGGCAGCTGCCGTGATTCGGCCTGGCTGCTGGTCCAGGCCGCCCGTCGGCTCGGCCTCGCGGCCCGGTTCGTGTCGGGCTACTCCATCCAGCTCACACCGGACATCGTGCCGATCGACGGTCCCAAGGGTGTTTCGCAGGATGTTTGCGATCTCCACGCCTGGGCGGAGGTCTACCTGCCCGGCGCCGGCTGGATCGGCATGGACGCGACGTCGGGCATGTTCGCGGGAGAAGGGCATATCCCGCTTGCCGCCACCCCGCATTACCGCTCGGCGACGCCGATCGAGGGCGCGCTGCTAGAGCCTGCGCATGTCGACTTCCAATTCGACATGACGGTCCAGCGGATCGCCGAGGCGGTGCGGATCACCAAGCCTTTCACCGACGCGCGCTGGGATTCGCTCGACCGTCTCGGCGAGAAGGTCGATGCCGATCTGGTCGCGCAGGACGTGCGGCTCACTATGGGGGGGGAGCCCACCTTCGTCGCGCTCGACGATCCGGAGGCCCCCGAATGGAATGGCGATGCGGTCGGGCCGACCAAGGCCGGCTATGCCGACCGGCTGATCCGCAAGCTGCGCGAACGCTATGCGCCGGGCGGCATGCTCCATCATGGTCAGGGCAAATGGTATCCTGGCGAGAGCCTGCCGCGCTGGGGCTATTCGGTCTATTGGCGCACCGATGGCGTGCCTGTCTGGAAGGACGCCAGCCTGATCGCCGGGAGCGAAACCGGCAAGGCCGTGACCAGCGACGATGCCGGCACCTTCCTGGCGGAGATCGCGGACAGTCTCGGCGTCGGCGCCGAAATGGTGCAGGAAGCCTATGAGGACGGCATCGAATGGGCGGTCAAGGAAGCCCAGCTGCCGGAAAATGTCGACCCGACCGATCCCAAGATCGACGATCCGGAGGCGCGGCACCGCATGGTCAAGGCCTTCGAACATGGACTGAGCAAGCCGGTCGGCCACGTCCTGCCGATCCAGCGCTGGCAGGCGGCGCAGGAGCCCGAGCCGCGGCGCTGGCGCTCCGAACGCTGGCAGGTGCGGCGCGGCAAGCTGTTCGTCATGCCTGGCGACGCGGCGATCGGCTATCGCCTGCCGCTGGGCTCGCTGCCTTATGTGCCGCCGGCCGATTATCCCTATCTGCACGTCCAGGACACCAGCGAGCCACGCGGCGCGCTTCCAGTGTTCGAGCCGGTTAGGTCAGAGGAGCCGGCCCAGCGTTCCGAAGCGGTGGCCCCGGCCGCCGGCGGCGCGGCGGCGCAGGAGCGCCAGGAGCAGAAGATCATCGAAGGCGCGGTCCGCACCGCGATGACAGCGGAATCGCGTGGCGACTATATCGCGGTGTTCCTGCCGCCGACCGAGAAGCTCGAGGATTATCTGGAGCTGGTCGCCGAGATCGAGGCCACCGCCCAGCGCACCCGCGTTCCCGTGCGGATCGAGGGCTATGGCCCGCCGCCCGATCCGCGCCTCAATCTTCTCAAGGTGACGCCCGATCCCGGTGTCATCGAGGTCAACGTCCACCCGGCGTCAAGCTGGGCCGAGACGGTGAATATCACCACTGGCCTCTACGAGCTGGCGCGGGAGACCGGGCTCACCGCCGACAAATTCATGATCGATGGCCGCGCGATCGGCACCGGCGGCGGCAACCATATCGTGCTGGGGGGTCGTGCCGTGGCCGATTCGCCGTTCATACGGCGCCCGGACATGTTGAAGAGCTTCATCCTCTACTGGCAGCGCCATCCTTCGCTCAGCTACCTGTTCTCGGGCATGTTCATCGGCCCGACCAGCCAGGCGCCGCGCATCGACGAGGCGCGCCATGACGGGCTGTACGAACTGGAGATCGCGCTGTCGCAGGTGCCGATGCCGGGGCAGGGCGAGACGCCGCCGCCATGGGTGGTCGACCGGTTGTTCCGCAACCTGCTGGTGGACGTCACCGGCAACACCCACCGCACCGAGATTTGTATAGACAAGATGTTTTCGCCGGACGGGCCGACCGGGCGGCTCGGGCTGCTGGAGTTCCGCGGCTTCGAAATGCCGCCCGAGCCGAAGATGAGCCTCGCCCAGCAACTGCTGCTGCGGGCGCTGACCGCATGGTTCTGGCGCGAGCCACAGCAGGGCGGGCTGGTGCGCTGGGGCACAACGCTGCACGACCGCTTCCTGTTACCGCACTTCGTCTGGGCAGACTTCATGGAGATACTCTCCGATCTGCGCCAGGCCGGCTATGATTTCGATCCCGCCTGGTTCGAGGCCCAGCGCCAGTTCCGTTTCCCGGTGCATGGCACGGTATCGGCCGGCGGGGTGACGCTCGAGATCGCGCATGCTCTGGAGCCATGGCATGTGCTCGGCGAAACCGGCGCGATCGGCGGTACGGTGCGCTATGTCGACAGTTCGACCGAGCGGCTCCAGGTCAAAGCCAGTGGCTTGGTGCCTGGGCGCCACATCGTGGCGGTGAACGGCCGAGCGGTGCCGATGACGCCGACCGGCGTGCCGGGCGAGGCGGTCGGCGGGGTCCGCTACAAGGCGTGGAAGCCGGCCAACTGCCTCCACCCACTGCTGGAGGCCGATGCGCCTTTGACCTTCGATCTGCTCGACAAGTGGAACGGTCGGTCGCTAGGCGGGTGCGTCTATCATGTCGCGCATCCGGGGGGACGCAGTTATGACACGATTCCGATCAACGACCTCGAGGCCGAGGCGCGCCGTCGCGCGCGCTTCCAGGACCATGGCCACACGCCCGGCCCGGTGGCGATGCCGATGACCGAACGGCCCAGCGAGTTCCCGATGACACTCGATCTTCGTACACCGCCCAACTGGTAATGGCCGTCATGCAGGGGGATATGATGGCGGAACTGCCGGGCATGCCGAGCCTTGGGGAAGGCTGGCTCCACAGCTATATCGGCAAGGCCGGGATCGCCGATGCGTTGCGCGGCGACGTGGGGCGTGGCGCCAAATGGTGGCACGCCCTGTTCGAGGGCGTAGGGCGGCTGAGCGAGGGGCGGCTCGATCTGCTGCAGCAGCGCATGGCGCGCCAGGTGCTGGAACTCGGCACGGCCTTCCGCCTGCCAGGCGAGGAGCGCGAGCGGCCCTGGCCCGTTTCGGCGATGCCGCTGCTGATTGGCGAGGACGACTGGGCGATCATCGCTGCCGGCGTGTCGCAGCGCGCCGAACTGCTCGAGCGGGTGCTCGACGATATATTCGGCGAACAGAAGCTCGTCGCCTCCGGCGCGATCCCGGCGGCGCTGGTGACGGGAAGCCGCGCCTATTGGCGTTCGCAGGTCGGGATCAAGCCGCCCGGCGGCCATCGCCTCCACATCTACGCGGCCGATCTGTGCCGCGATCCGAGCGGCGAATGGCGGGTCCTCGACGATCACGTCCGCGCCCCGGTGGGGGCCGGCTACGCCCTCGAAAACCGGCTCGCCTCGACTCGCCTGATGGGCTCGCTCCAGACCCGCCTGCATGTGGAGCGGCTGGCGCCGTTCTTCTCGGCCTTCCGTGAAGGACTCGCGGCGGCATGCCGCCGGTCGGAGCCGCGAATCGGCCTGCTGACGCCGGGACGCTACAACCAGAGCTATGCCGAGCAGGCGCATCTCGCCCGCTATCTCGGCCTGCTGCTGGTCGAGGGCAGCGATCTGGCGGTGCGCGAGGACGGCCTGTTCGTGCGGACCATCGAGGGACTCAAGCGCGTCGACGCCGTGTGGCGTCGCATCGACTCGCGACTGCTCGATCCCCTGGCCTTCGACGCGACCTCCGCCATCGGCGTGCCGGGCCTGATGGATGCGATGGCGGCGGGGCAGGCGGTGATCGCCAACGCGCCCGGCGTCGGCGTGGTGGAATCGACCGCGATCGCAGCCTTCCTGCCCACGCTGGCCCGGCGTCTGCTTGGTGAGGACCTGGCACTTCCCAACATCGCCACCTGGTGGTGCGGACAGGAGACGCCGCGCGCGCAGGTGGAGGCGAGGCTCGACGAGATGCTGATCGCGCCCGCTTTCTCCGAGACGCCGATGGGCCTGCCACGCGGCCGCCCGGTGCTCGCAGCCACGCTGAGCAGCGCAGAGCGCGCGGTCCTGCTCGCCGATATGCACCGGCGGCCCGAGGATTATGTCGCGCAGGAAGATGTCCACCTGTCGACCACCCCGGTTGTGCAGGATGGGCAGCTGGTGCCGCGGCCGTTCACCGTGCGGGTGTTCGCCGCGCGCGACGGGCAGGGCAACTGGACGGTCATGCCGGGCGGCTTCGCGCGGATCGGCGACGATTCGGATGCGCGCGCCACCGTGATGGGCGAGGGCGCCTTCTCGGCCGATGTGTGCATCGTCGGGTCGAAAGCGGTCGAGCCTATCTCGCTGCTGCCCCAGAAGGTGCCGATCCGGCGCAACCCCGGTACCCTGCCGAGCCGCGCCGCGGACAATCTCTACTGGCTCGGCCGTTACCTGGAACGTGGCGAGGCGACCTTGCGGCTGGTGCGCGCGACGCTCGGCGGGTCGATTGTCGCGGATGGGGGCGCCGCGCTTTTTCCGCTGACGCTCGATCGGCTCGGCACGATGCTGGTCTCCTCGGGGGCGGCGGTGCCCAGGGAAGAAGAGGCTGACGAGGATGAGGATGACGCGCCCGAGCACAGCTTCGGCGAGACGCATGATCTGCGTGAGCTGGCTCTGCTGGCGCTCGACGGAGCGGGACCGGCCAGCGTCGCCAACCTGATCCGCAACGCCCGGGTGATCGCAAGCGGCACGCGCGAACGGCTGTCGGCCGATGTCTGGCGGCTGGTCGACGCGCCGCTGGCCAATGCCACGTCCGAGGACGCCGAGGCGACCCTGGCGCGAGCGATCGACATGCAGGAGCGCTTTTCCGCGCTATCCGGGCTTGCGGCGGAAAATATGGGGCGCACCGCGGGCTGGCGCTTCCACGACATGGGACGCCGTATGGAGCGTGCGCTATGGGGGGCCCGCCTGGTCCGCATCTTCGGCGGCAAGGACGCCTCGGCTGACGACCTGACTACCTTGCTCGACCTGTGCGACAGCCAGATCAGCTACCGCGCGCGTTATCTGACGGGGCTGGCGCTGGAGCCGGTCCGCGATCTTGTCGCCCTCGACCCCTATAATCCTCGCGCCCTGGCCTACCAGGTTGAGCGGATCTCCGAGCATCTCAGGGCTTTGCCCGCGCTGCGCGATGACGGCATGGCCGAACCTCACGTCGCGATCTTCTATCGTATCGAGGCCGCGATCCGAACCGCCAGTGCGGAGACGCTCGACTCGCAGATGATGCTTGGCGTCGAGAACATGCTGTCGGAGATGTCGAACGCGATCAGCGCCCGCTTCTTCCTGCAGGGTAGCGAAGGTTTCCGGATGTCGGGTATGACGCTCGCTTGATGCTCTATCAGGTTCGCCACAAGACTCGCTTCCGCTACGCCTTTCCGGTCAGTTTCGCACGCTGCAACCTGAGGCTGCAGCCGGTCGAATGGGCCGGTCAGACGCTGGAGCATTATGAGTTGGAGCTGTCGCCGTCGGCGCACGTCACTGGAACCCGGCCGATCGGCTATCTCGGCAACGTCACGCGGATGGTGGTGGACCGGCCATCGCGCGAGCTCAGCATCGAGAGCAGTTTTCGTATCCGTGTCGACCGGCCGGTGCCGGAGCCGCGAGCCGACGATCCGGCTATCGGCGAGATCGCGATGCTGGCGCGGACGACGGCCGATATGGGAGTCGAGAGCCCGGCTAATTACATCTACCCTTCGCTGTCCATTCCGCTCAGTTCGGAAATCACCGCCTGGTGCTCCGAGCATCTCGATTCGCACCGCGCCATCGTCGAGGCAGGGCTGGCGCTCGCCACGCGCATCCATGACCGCTTCACCTATGACGGCAGCGCGACCACCGTCGATACTACCCCCGCCGAGGCATTCGAGAAGCGCCACGGTGTCTGCCAGGATTTCGCCCAGATCATGATCGCCGGGCTGCGCGGCGTGGGCCTGCCCGCCGCCTATGTCTCTGGCTATCTGCGCACCGTGCCGCCACCGGGCAAGCCGCGGCTGGTTGGCGCCGACGCCACCCATGCCTGGGTGGTGATCTGGTGCGGACCAGATCGGGGCTGGCTGGGCTTCGATCCGACCAATGCCTGCATGGTCGGCAGTGATCACATCATCACCGCGATGGGCCGCGATTATGCGGACGTGGCGCCGATCGACGGGGTCTTCACGGGGCAGGACGGGCAGAAGATCGACGTCTCGGTGGACGTGGAGCCGATGGAGTAGGCGGGGCTCGAACGATTTCGTAATGCTGAACTTGTTTCAGCATTCATTGCTTGGCACGGGAGCTCCAGTGGGAGAGTGGATCCCGAAACGAGTTCCGGATGACCCACAAGGGTGCGTCCTACGATCGCGTCCGCCCCGCCGCCTTCGCGACCAGCCGGTTCACATAATCGATCTTGCCCATGATCGCCGGGGTCAGCCGAAACGGGTAGAGGTCGGGCTGGCCCATGCTCCGGTTCACCGCGTTCAGCGCGAAGCTGTAGGGCACCATTTCCGCCATCAGTTGCTCGGTGCTGGCGGTATAGGCGTTGAAGTCGACCACGGCGCCCGGATGGCTCTCTGGCCCCGGCAAGGGCGCCATTCGCATGTCGAAGCCGCCGATGGTCGCCAGCGTGTCGACAAGGTGGAGATAATGGGCGAACGTCTCAGCGAAATCCTCCCATGGATGTGCGGTCGCGTAGAAGCTCACATAGTCCTCGGTCCAGACCTTCTGGCTGTTCGGGCCGTAAT
This sequence comes from Rhizorhabdus argentea, assembly GCF_037861105.1. NCBI lineage: Bacteria > Pseudomonadati > Pseudomonadota > Alphaproteobacteria > Sphingomonadales > Rhizorhabdaceae > Rhizorhabdus > Rhizorhabdus argentea. The sequence continues at coordinate 123,232 of NZ_JBANFK010000008.1, read as the reverse complement.
GTTCCTGCAGCGCCTGGGCATAGTCGATCGTCTCGTCCCCGAATATCGAGCGGAACGCCTGCAACTCCTGCGGATCCTGTTCGACCAGTCTCGACCAGTAATGGTGGCCGACCTCGTGCCGGAAATGGCCGAGGAGAGTGCGGTAGGGCTCACCCATGCTCCGCCGCATCCGCTCGCGCTCGACATCGTCGGCTTCGATCAGGTTGAGCGTCACCACACCGCCGTCATGGCCGGTGAGGACCTGTCGCTGGCCCTGCAATTCGGCTGAGGGGTCATATAAGAAATCGAAGGCAAGCCCCTGGATATGATCGACTTCCTCGGCCTTGGTTTCCAGCGGCAGGCCTAGCTTGATCAGCGTGTGGAACAGCCGGCGTTTCGCTTCCTCGATCTTGCCCCAGCGCTCGGGCACGGTGGGAACGGTCAGGTCAGGAATCGTGCGATTGTGGCGGCAGGCGCGGCAGAAGGGCGTGTTGTCGGTGGTCGAGACCAGCCAATTGCACACGCCATATTCATTGTTGTTGGCACAGACGGCGACGTCATGGGTTCCCCCGTTGCCGTCGCGCCAGGTGGTGGCGCCGTCGCCGAGGAACAGAAAGCCATCGGACGCGGGGTCGAAACCCAGCGTGAAGGCGCAGGCCGGGCAGACGCGCACTTCGAAATGGTTCAGGCGCTTGCAGTTAGGGCACGGATAAGGCGCCATAGGTAAGTAACTCGCTTGTAGTCGGGAGGTTTCGGTCGCAGAACGCCAGCGGACCGGCTGAGTTGCCCTGTGGCAAATGAAATTTGCACTTGCTTAATGGCGAGGCGGTACACATCTGATCTGTTGCATAAATGCAACAGGGTGCGATTGCAGGATGACGACGACGACTATGGCCGATCTGTATTCGAAGCTTGGGGTGAAGCGCGGCGCCGACGAGGCCGAGATCAAGAAGGCTTACCGCAAGCTCGCCAAGGAGCTTCATCCCGATCGCAACAAGGACAATCCCAAGGCGACCGAGCGCTTTGCCGATGTGACGGCGGCCTATGATCTGCTGTCGGACCGCGACAAGCGTGCCCAATATGATCGCGGCGAGATCGATGAGCAGGGTAATCCCCGCGGGCCGTTCGGTTTTGGCGGGCGCGGCGGTGGGGGCGGCTTCAATCCCGGCGCCGGGCCGGGCGGGGCGAGCTACGAGTTTACCGGCGACGGCGCCGATTTCGGCGACATCTTCGAAGGCATTTTCGGCCGTTCGCGCGGTGCGGGGGCGGGAGCGGGCGCCGGTGCGCGCCGGCCGGGTGGGTTCGGCGGATTCGGCAGCCAGGGCGGCGGTCGTCCGCCCAAGGGCGCGGATATCGCCTATCGCCTGGCGGTGCCGTTCGAGGATGCCGCGGCGCTGAAGCCGCAGCGGATCACGCTGGCCAATGGCAAGACGATCGACGTCAAACTACCCAACGGCGTCGAGACCGGCACCCAGATGCGGCTGAGCGGGCAGGGCGAGGCCGGCCCCGGCGGTAACGGCGACGCCATCATCACCGTGGATATCCGACCGCATCGCTACTTCAGGCGCGACGAGGACGATGTCAGGCTCGACCTGCCGGTGACGATCGACGAGGCGCTGCTGGGTGCGAAGGTCAAGGTCCCGACGGTCGACGGCGCGGTGATGCTCGGCATCCCTAAGGGCAGCAGCTCCGGTAAGACGCTGCGGCTCAAGGGCAAAGGATTCCACCGCAAGGATGGATCGCGCGGCGACCAGCTCGTCACCGTGATGATCGACATCCCCGCCGACGATCCCGAGTTGGAGGCGTTCGTCGAGAGCTGGGCCGGCAAGGGCAAGCGCAACCCGCGGGCCAATCTGGGCGTTTGACGAGGGTAAGTCTTTCCAGCGGAACAGGACAAAAGGGAGGGCGGCGCTGATAACGGACCAATCTCCCGAAGCGCGCAGGCGTCGTCCCTTCGAAAAGCATCTGGCCGAGATGCGCCCCGGCGGCCGCATCTACACGATCGTCAGCCGCGCTGCGCTGGGCGTGTATAATGACGGCTTCATCCACGCCGGCAACATTGCCTATCTGGCGTTGCTGACGATGTTTCCCTTCTTCATCGTGATGGCGGCGCTGGCGCAGCTGTTCGGACGCACGCCGGATGTCCAGCATGCGGTCTACGGCTTCTTGCGGACCGTGCCACATTCGGTGCGGGACCTGATCTCGAAGCCGATCCACGACGTGCTTGCCGCCAACAATAGCGGCGCGCTGCTCTGGCTCGGCGCGCTGGTCGGGCTGTGGACGGTCGGCAGCTTCGTCGAGACGATCCGCGACATTCTCCACCGTGCCTATGGCACCAGGCCGTCCCGAGGTTTCTGGCACTATCGCGCCGGCTCGATCCTGATCATCATCGTCTCGGTGATCCTGACCATGTCGGCCTTCAGCGCGCAGGTGGTGCTCACCGGCGTCGAGCAGTTCATCTGGCGGTTGCTGCCGATCGGCGCCGAGCTTCAGCCGCTGATCAACCTCTCGCGGATCGGACCGCTGCTGATGCTGGTGGGCGCTCTCTATGCGATGTTCGCCACGCTCACCCCATCTAAATATCGCTATGCGCCCTGCCCGAAATGGCCGGGCGCGCTGTTTACCGGGCTATGGTGGATGGCGGTGACGATGCTGTTGCCCGTCGTGGTGAGTGCATTTGGCGGTTATGGCCGTACCTATGGCAGCCTTGCGGGCGTCATCGTGACGCTGTTGTTCTTCTGGCTGGTGGGGCTTGGGCTTGTTTTCGGTGCCCATCTCAATGCGGCTCTAGCGGAAACCCCGGAAAGCTCTGTAAAGGAGGCGGCGCCGAACGAGTAAGGGAGATGTCGTGGCGGGTTTGATGACGGGGAAGCGCGGGCTGATTATGGGCCTCGCCAATGATCGCTCGCTAGCGTGGGGGATCGCCAAGGCGCTCCACGAACAGGGCGCCGAAATGGCCTTCAGCTATCAGGGCGAGGCGCTGGAGCGACGCGTCCGCCCACTGGCCGAGCAGGTCGGCTCCGATTTCCTGATCGAATGCGACGTCTCGAACGATGCGGCGCTCGACGTCGCCTTCGGCACGCTCGCCGCCCGCTGGCCGAAAATCGACTTCCTGGTCCACGCGATCGGCTTCTCGGACAAGAACGAGCTGCGCGGGCTCTATGTCGATACCAGCCTCGACAATTTCCTGATGACGATGAACATCTCGGCCTACAGCCTGGTGGCGGTGACCAAGCGCGCCCGGCCGATGATGTCCGATGGCGGCTCGGTGCTGACGCTCAGTTATTACGGCGCCGAGAAGGTGGTGCCGCATTACAACGTCATGGGTGTGGCCAAGGCTGCGCTTGAAACGAGCGTCAAATATCTGGCGATGGACCTGGGCCCCGAGAATATCCGTGTCAACGCGATCTCGGCCGGCCCGATCAAGACCTTGGCCGCGAGCGGGATCGGCGATTTCCGCTATATCCTCAAATGGAATGAGCTGAACTCGCCGCTCCGACGCAACGTGACGATCGAGGATGTCGGCGGGGCAGGCGTCTATCTTCTGTCGCAGCTGGCGAGCGGCGTGACCGGCGAGATCCACCACGTCGATGCCGGCTATAACGTCATCGGCATGAAGGCCGAGGACGCACCGGATATCGCGCTGGCTTAGAAACTGAACCCTCTCCCTTCAGGGGAGAGGGAGGGGCCCGCCGCAAAGCGGTGGGAGGGTGAGGGCAGGCTCAATGCAGCGACCACCTGGCGTAGAGCCGATAGAACGGCTGAGATCGCTTCGTACCTTCAGTACTGATGCAGAGAAGCGGCTCTGGTCTCGTCTACGCGGTCGGCGTCTGGAAGAAGCGAAGTTCCGGCGGCAGGTGTGGCTTGGAAATTACATCGTCGATTTTGTACGCCTCGATCGGAGGCTCGTGATCGAAGCCGATGGCGGCCAGCATGCCGAGCAGCAGGAATATGACCATCGACGCACGGCCTTTCTCGCGCAACAGGGGTATCGCGTGTTGCGCTTCTGGAACAATGACGTGCGCGACAATCTGGACGGGGTACTGACTTCAATCATGAATGCCTTGAAAGAAGAACCCTCACCCTCCCACGCCTGCGGCGCGGGCCCCTCCCTCTCCCCTGCAGGGAGAGGGTTTCTATGAGCTTCAACTCCTTCGGTCGCGTGTTCCGCTTCTCCACCTGGGGAGAGAGCCATGGCCCCGCCATCGGTGCGGTCGTCGATGGCTGTCCTCCGGGGCTGGCGATCGGCGAGGGCGATATCCAGCCCTGGCTCGACAAGCGCCGGCCGGGCACCTCGCGCTTCACGACCCAGCGGCAGGAGCCGGACCAGGTGCGCATCCTCTCGGGCGTGTTCGAGGGGAAGACGACGGGCACGCCGATCAGCCTGATGATCGAGAATGTCGACCAGCGCTCGAAGGATTATTCGGAGGTCGCGCTCGCCTATCGGCCGGGCCATGCCGACTATGCCTATGACGCGAAATATGGCTTTCGCGACTATCGTGGCGGCGGGCGCTCGTCGGCGCGGGAGACGGCGTCGCGGGTCGCTGCAGGCGCGGTGGCGCGGCTGGTGATTCCCGAGGTGCGGATCCGCGCCTATCTGGTCGAGCTGGGCGGGGATGCGATCGATCGGGCTGCCTTCGAGGATTCGGCGATTGACGAGAACCCGTTCTTCTGCCCCGACCGGGCGGCTGCGGTTCGCTGGGAAGCCATCGTCGATGGGGCACGCAAGGCCGGATCGTCGGTCGGCGCGATCGTGGAATGCATAGCCGAGGGGCTGCCGGCCGGCTGGGGGGCGCCGCTTTACGCCAAGCTCGATAGCGAGCTGGCATCGGCGATGATGAGCATCAATGCGGTCAAGGGAGTCGAGATTGGCGATGGTTTCGCGGCAGCGCGGCTGACCGGCGAAACCAATGCCGATCCGATGCGGCCGGGCAATGACGGCCGGCCGCTGTTCCTCGCCAACCATGCCGGCGGCGTTGCGGGCGGCATCTCGACCGGACAGCCGGTGGTGGTGCGGATAGCGCTCAAGCCGACATCCTCAATTCTTACGCCGGTGGAGACGATCGGCAATGACGGCAAGGCCGCCGAGATCCGCACCAAGGGCCGCCACGATCCCTGCGTCGGCATCCGCGCCGCGCCCGTGGTCGAGGCGATGATGGCGCTGGTCCTGGCCGACCAGAAGCTGCTGCACCGGGCCCAGCGGGGATGAGCGGCAATCCCGGGCGGATTGCCCGGCGCATCCACATCAAGGGCAAGGTCCAGGGGGTGTGGTATCGCGGCTGGACGGTCGATCAGGCGAACGAACTCGGCCTCGATGGCTGGGTGCGCAACCGGCTCGATGGGTCCGTCGAGGCGGTGGTGGCGGGGCCGGCCGACAAGGTCGAAGCGCTGATCGCTCGCTGCCATGAAGGGCCGCCCGCAGCGCGGGTCGACAAGGTGATCGTCGAGGACACCCCCGGCATTGTCGCTGCGGGCTTCACCCAGAAGGCGACGGTATGAGCGTCAAGCCGATCCGCGTCGATGCGCTGGGCGATCTCCCCCACGGCTTCCTCGGCCGTGAGGGTGGCGTTTCCGAAGGGATCCACGCCGGGCTGAACGTCGGGCTGGGTTCGGACGACGATCGCGCCGCGATAGTCGAGAATCGTCGCCGTGCCGTCGAAGCGGTCTCATCGGGCTATGGCCTCGTCACGCTCCATCAGGTCCATTCGCCGGACGCCGTCGCGGTCACGGAGGCCTTTGCCGACGCCGCGCGGCCCCACGCCGATGCGCTGGTCACCGACCGGCCGGGGCTGCTGCTCGGTATCCTCACCGCCGACTGCGTGCCGGTGCTGTTCGCCGATATGGGGGCAGGCGTGGTCGGTGCCGCCCATGCCGGCTGGAAGGGCGCGCTCTCGGGCGTGACCGACAGCACCATCGGTGAGATGGAGAAGCTGGGCGCACGGCGGCCGGAGATCGTCGCGGCCATCGGCCCCTGCATCGCGCGGGCGAGCTACGAGGTCGATGAGGCTTTCGTGCGGCGTTTCCAGGCCGATGACCCGGCGAACGAACGCTTCTTTGCCGATGGGCGGCGGGCCGGCTATGCCCAGTTCGACATCGAAGCCTATGTCGCGCACCGCCTTGCCTTAGCCGGCATCGCCCGCGTGATCGCGCTGGGCGAGGACACCTATGCACAGCCCGAACGATTCTACAGTTTCCGCCGCGCAACCCATCGCGGCGAGCCGGGCTATGGCCGGCAGATCTCCTTGATCGGGCTGCCCGGCTGAGCGATCTTCAGAACGGCACCGCTTTCGATTGCCGGGTGAAGTTCATATAACCGACATTGACGCCGAGCCGCCAGCCGACGCCGAGGCGGATCGGGATCAGCACCACGTCGCCGCGGCGCAGATAGGTCGCGGTGAATCCGCCGACGACATAGGCGGCCCCTTCGGCCGAAGGATAGCGGCGGAAAAGGTCATTGGTGTCGAACAGGTTGTAGACGAGCACGAAGCTCTTCGAGCCGTTGGCACCGAGATCGAAGCCGAGCGACGGGCCGGTCCAATAGACCGGCATCTGCCCCTCGACCTTGTGGAACAGCGTGCCCGAGCCGTACCGCACGCCGACCACGATCGCTCCGCCGGCTTCGCGCCCCGCGATATAGGCGTTCGGCCGGCCCTGCTCCTTGAAAATCTTCTCGACCAGCTTGGCGAGGCCTTCGGCGCCGCGGCCGAACACGCCTTCGGCGGCGCTGAGCACGTCATCCTGGGCATAGGTGTTATTGGCAGAGGCATCGGCGGCCTGCGCCCGCGCACCGGCAGGTGGTGCCGCGGCGGCCTCTTCCGACACCGCGCTGGCCGCGGCCTCCGTGGATTGCGCGGCCGCTGGTTGGGCAGCCGGGGCGGGGGCGGCGACCTTCGTGCCATAGTCGGCTTCGCTCGCAGGCACGGGCGCGAGGTCGTTCGCCTGGTTGGGATCGACGGTATGGACCTGCGCCTCGGCAACGCCTGTTCCGCCCAGCGCCAGCATCATCGCCACGCCCAGCATCTTGCCGTAGTTCATCGCACTCTCCGATAACCGCTTTGCCTCGCCACAGGTAAAGCCGCTTTTCCCTGTCGCTGCAATGAACGCATGATGATTATCCGGTTTGGCCATTGAGGCGGTTGATCGTGGCGTACCTGCTCGCTATAGCCCGGCCTCTGCCTTCCCGGAGACGTGGGTGAGTGGCTGAAACCAGCGGTTTGCTAAACCGCCGTACCGGTAATCTGGTACCGAGGGTTCGAATCCCTCCGTCTCCGCCATAAGCCATCGAACAAGTCACATCTTTTGGCCTGCGCACCTGGCTATGCCCACCGTGGTCGCCAGCACGACTGGCGGCTGGCGCCCGCTTATGGCGAAGAGCGTGAAAAAAGGCTTCCACTGCGGCTGGCCGGTCGAACAGCCGCGGCTATATGCATCTCAAGTCCATTCGGGCTAGACTCTACGCGGGCTCAAATACGGATTCGAAACGACCGTTCGGAGGCATTGGATCTGCATATGCTGCGCCGATAGCTACAGTGACGCTCTTGCTCGTCGCATCGCGGTCATCATGCACGCCATGTTGCGCGACGGTACCTTGGATGGAAAGATAGGAAAGGAAGAAAATGGGACTGCTTGAGGGCAAGGTTGCGATCGTCACAGGTGCGGGATCCAACATGGGCGAGGCCGCTGCCGAACTGTTTGTCTCTGAGGGAGCGAAGGTGATCGTCGCTGATCACCACGTTGAGCGGGGCACGGCCGTCGCGGCTCGAATCGGAGCACTCTTCGTGCAGGTCGACGTCTCAAAATCCGCAGAAGTTGATTCACTTGTTCAGACGGCGATCGATAAGTTCGCGAAACTGGACATCATGTTCAACAATGCCGGCATTGCGCGGTTATGCCCGGTCACCGACGTAGGCGACGAGGAATATCAGGCCATTATGGGGGTCAATGTCGGAGGAGTCTTTTTTGGAACCCGCGCGGCGGGCAAGGTCATGCGGCAACAAGGCTCCGGGACGATTATCAATACGGCTTCAACTAACGCAATCCTTGGCGTTCCGGGGATGGCACTTTACTCGGCATCGAAGGCAGCAGTAGTCTCCTTCACCAAAACCGTCGCGGTCGAACTTGCCCCTTTCGGCGTGAGGGTGAATGCAATTTGCCCCGGCTCCGTTCCCTCCCCCATCATCATGGCGGATATGGGCGTAACGACTGAAGATATTGCGGATTTCGACAAAAAATTGCCGATGCGCCGCGTTGGGAAGCCCCAAGAGGTTGCACGTGGTGCGCTATTTCTCGCGAGTGACCAGTCATCTTATGTCACGGGTCACGCGTTGGTCATTGACGGTGGCCTGACAGCTGCTGGCCTGCCCCCCGTCTGAAGATGTGAGCACCGTCGTGCTCGAACCCATGTGGGGACTGCGTGCCGGTGGTGCAGCCGCGCTCCGTTACGTAGCTCAACGCCGGCACCACCACCACGCCAACCATGAACGCGGGGCGCTCGTCGGCAACTGTTGCTGACGCTGTTTATCACAGACGCCATCATCAACCCGAGAGGCCCCGTCGATCCTTAGTGTCGCGCCAGCGCTGAACAATTGGAAATTGCTCTCGCGATGGTCTTCAGGTCTGGTCCAACGCCTTATACCAGGATGCGGTGAGCGCGAAATCTTCATCCCCTCGAGGGGACTCCCTAGATTCCGATCACCACAATCCCGGTATCAGAGCCAAAAACGGATCCTTAGAACATATACTCTACACGAAGGCCGTAAGTGCGTGGCTTGGCGCCATTGAAGGCCAGGCCCCAGGGAGCGTTGGTCTGTCGGTAGTCGACATATGATTTGTTGAACACGTTATTTGCGTAAAAGCCGATACGCATGTGATCCCCGGGGGGGCTCACATAGCCTGATGCATTGACCAGGAAAAGCTGACCCCTACGGTCGTAATTCAATGGGCCGCTTGCGCCAGGATAATATAGGATCGCCGACGTATATTGCGCGATGCCTGAAAGCGAGCCGGTCCACGAAGCGATAGGGAAGTCATAGCTGGCGTTGAAGGATCCCGAGAATTTGGGAGCGTGGGGCGGTGGTGTCCCGGTGATATCGCGCGAGCAAGGGAAGAGGGGTCCCGAAGGGCCCGCCAGCGTGAATTGCGACGGCCGCGTCGGATCGAAGCAAACCAGCGCAGCGTCCCTGAACGGCTTGTAGCGAGCGTGTTGCCAGGCACCGTTGAGGCCCAAAGTCAGACCATCGATTGGGACAATGTGCGCCTCGACTTCGAGACCGTAATTTTCGACGGCGCCCGAATTTCTGGAGGTAGCCACGCTCGTGAGAGGGTCGAGCGTCTGGGATTGCTGGTTCTTGTTCTTGAAATAGAATGCGGCCGCATTCAGACGAACATGATTATTCAGCCAGGATTGCTTGACTCCGATTTCGTGGCTGAAAATCTTTTCGGGTTGCACGGTGGTGATCCCACCACCGAAGCCAGGAAAGAAAGGCCCCGGAAACCCGCCTGCTTTGAAGCCGCGGGTGAAGCTGTAGTAGATATTGGTGGGTCCGTCATTCCATGCCAACACGAAACGCGGCGTGAAGGCACGCTGCGATATCCTGTTGGAGATCGAGAAGGCGGGAATGAAGAAAGGCGAGAAGGCGCGCTGAAGGACGTCGGCGCTGCGCTGCTCATAGGTGTAGCGCCCGCCGACCGTTGCCGTCAGATTATCCGTAACTTGATAATAGCCCTCGACAAATGCAGCGTAAGACTTGGTTGTCGTGCGGTTGTCGGCGCAAAATCCGTCCGCCGTACTCGTGGAGCCGCCAAAGCCCGCTCCTATGAGGCATGCGTTGAAAAATCCCTTGTCGTGCAGGTAGCTCAGTCCAAACAGATAGTTGAACCGGCCGTCCAGTCCGGAGCTTAGCTGAAGGTCTTGGCTGAAGGTCTTGCCGCCGGATTCCGGTACGTTGAACTCGAACAGGATCTGAGGAACAAAGTCCGAGTCGCCGACGCTATCGGTCACCTTCTGATGGCGATATGTCGTGACGCTCGATAGTTCAAAGTCGCCCACTTGGAATTTCATGTTCAAGTTGGCGCCGTAAAATTCATTCTTCATCGGCGATGCCGAAAGGAGGCTCGTATAATCGTGCGGTCCCGGATTGGCGGGCAAACCGGCCGGAAAGAATTGGCAGCCGAAGCAGGTCACGTCGTTGCGCCCCAGCGTGTTGAGCCCCATCCGATTGGAAATGTTGTAATATTGCCCGCCCAGGACGATGTCGACGTTCTCGGGGTTCCAGCGCAATTTGCCCCGCACGTTATAAACACGTCCTCCGCCACGATCCTGACCCGGGAGAGGACCGAAAACATAGTCGCCGTCATGCTTGTAGCCGCCGGTAACGCGGAGGGCCAAATCCTCGCCGAGCGGCATGTTGATCATGGCATTCAGCGAGTAATGGTCGAGGTTGCCAAACTCTCCGCGAACGCGTCCTTCTAGATCCGGCTTGGGATCGGCGCTGTTGATGAGGATGACGCCGCCAGTCGCATTGCGCCCGTAGAGCGAGCCCTGTGGCCCGCGAAGCACCTGAATGTTGCCGATGTCGAAATTATCGAGAACCTCGTTAGTTCCGAGTGTCCGCTCCAGATAAGCGCCGTCTTCGTATATCGCCACGGGCGCTTCGACGCCCACCGAGACGAAGGCTGTTCCGATACCGCGAATATATGGAGCGAAGAAATTCGAATTGGTCGTAAAGCTCGCGCCTGGCGTAATTGCCGCGATATCCTTTATTTCGACAAGTCCGAGACTCTGGACAGCCTCGGCCGTAACCGCGGTTACCGCGATCGGCGTTTTCTGCAGGCTTTCCGACTTGCGCTGAGCGGTAACGATGATCTCGCCTTCCCCAGCCGTTGCGTTGTCAGCGGTCGTCGTAGCCGATCCGGTCGACGCGTCAGCGATGCCCTGCGCATAAGCCGTCGAGGCAAGGCTTGTTGAAGCGAGCAGGCCCACGACGCTCATCGCTGCCGTTGAAATTTTTCCCATTAAACCAATTCCCTGATATACGGCCACTTTTTGGCGCCATTATTATCGAAGCCCCAGCGGAAATGCTCGCTATTTTCGCACAACCGCGGAGCCGACCTGGCCTGTAGGTGGGGAGCAAAGTCAGTGCAACATCAAAGAACGGTCCGGAGAGTTGGACGCTTCGAAGAACCGTCTTTCGAACATTGGCCCTGCCGAGTGCTAGCTTTTCAACCGGTCAGCCTGTGCTCGTAGTTCCGCCCCGGTGGCCCCGCGATTCCAACGAATGTCGGCGTCAGTCTCGAGCGCCTGGAAGCCCGTCCGACGCCATTGCGGGTCTGTATCGCGGCGACAATCTTGGTAAACGGATTATGCGAATCTGAACGCGGGCGGATCAGGTGCAACCATAGGGATGCTGTGAATGAGCATATATGTCGTGTCGGTTCTCGATAAGCAGGACCCGGAAACCTACATGGAATATTCCCGCAGGGCACGTCTGCCGCTGGCCGAAGTCGGAGGCGAAATCGTGGTTTCGTCGGATGCGCCGGTGTTTCTGGAGGGCGGCGAGGAGGCCAACCGGCTGGTCATCCTACGCTTCAACGATGAGGAAGCCTTCGATCGCTGGTGGAATTCGGAGACATATCAGAACGCAATTCCATTCCGCCACAGGTCGGCCAAAACCTTCTTCGTCGCCAAGGTTCCGGGGTTCGAGGGCTGATCGAGGCGGGGCGGCAGTTTCGGCACGCCGATTGAACCAGAACTTTAGGACGGACAGAGCCATGGCCCTGACCATGACAGGAAAAGGCGCAAAATCCGCATGAAAATCGGAATCTCGATCCCGAACAACTGGGGTGTCCCTGATGCGCCGAGCCTGATCGACCTGGCCGTCCAGGCCGAAGAACGCGGGTTCGCCTCGGTGTGGACATCCGAGCATCTCATCAACCTCGATTATGTTCGGGCACGTATTGGCGACGGTGCCTATTATCATCCGCTTGCCATGCTGTCGGCGATCGCATCGCGCACCCATCGGATCGCGCTGGGCACGTCGATCCTAGTCCTGCCGTTCCACAGCCCTTTCGACGTCGCGAAATATGTCGCCACGCTCGACCAGATATCACGTGGTCGCGTCATCCTGGGCGTGGGCGTTGGCAACGTACAACAGGAATTCGAGGTACTGGGTATTCCATGGGAAAAGCGCGGCGCGATCACCGATGAATCGCTTGACGTCATTCGCGCCCTGTGGACGCAGGAAGAAGCCCGGCACAAGGGCGAACACTGGCAATTCGACGGGATACATACCTCGCCCAAGCCCTATCGCGACAGACGGGTGCCGATATGGATAGGCGGCATGAGCAGCGCCGCAGGCAGGCGCGCAGTGCGGATCGGCGATGGCTGGCATCCTACGGCGATCACACCCGAACAGTTGCGGGAACAGGCGGACACGCTTCGCGAACTGGCGCTGGCAAGCGGGCGGGACCCTGGTTCGATCGACATCTGCATGCGGTTCAACGTGGCACTGGATAACGCGGAGATTACCGACCTCGAACTGCGCTCGACGGTCAAGGGCGGCGACATGGCGCGTGCGATCGACATTGCGGGGCAGTTCCGAGAGGCGGGCACTACACACTTCATCTTCGCGCTGAACTCGCATGAACCGGAAGTGCTGACACAGACGGTTGATCGGTTCGCGGAGATGCTGCTGCCGCATTTCCGCTGAGGCCGGCTGCCGATGCCCGAATTACCGGGAATCCGTTACCGGTTCGGTGGACACCGACTTAGCCCTTCCTTGGCTAGCGTGGAATGGGCATGCGGCGCTTGGCCAGATACGCCTCGACTGTTGCTTTGAGGTGGTCACCGCCGTGCAACCCAAGCTTGGTCCGGCGCCACAGGATATCCTCCGCAGTGCACGCCCACTCCTCGTCGATAAGATAATCGATTTCGCATGTGGACAAGCCGTAACCGATGTCGTCGAACCGAGCGGCATCGCCGAATATCCGGTCGATGCGGGTACCATAAGCGCGCGTCATGCGGGTCGCGTTTACCTCGTCGAGAAATGGCCAGCGCGCGCGGACGTTCTTGAGGAATGCCGCGAAGTCGCCGTCGGGTAAATCGCCGCCGGGCAAGGGGACACCGGCGGTCCATGCTTTGGCCATCGGCGGAAGGAACGGCTCAAGCTGTTCGAGCGCGTGCTCGGCCAGGCGCCGATAGGTCGTAATCTTACCGCCGAACGCCGACAGGATCTGCGGCGCCTCTTCGGCCCCCAGCCGCAGGACATAGTCCCGGGTGACTTCCGCGGCTTCTTCGTGGCCGTCGTCGAAAAGCGGGCGGACTCCCGAATAACTCCGCACGACATCCCCCGCGCCGATCTGCCGCTTGAAATAGCGGTTGGCGCTTTTGCACAGATATTCGGTTTCGTCGGGGTCGATCGTCGGGTGCGATGGATCGCCCTCAAACGGCTTGTCGGTTGTGCCGATCAACGTGAAATCGCCCTCGTACGGAATCGCGAAAACAATCCGCAGATCCTCATTCTGAAGGATGTAGGCATGGTCGCCGTCGAACAGCCTTGGCACGATGATATGGCTGCCCTTGACCAACCGCGGCGGCTGTTCGGCGTGCGCCTGAGGTATCTCCTTCAGCACTTTGCCGACCCAAGGGCCGGCGGTGTTGACGATGGCTCGCGCGGAAACCGTGCTTCCGTCGCCCAATGTCGCGACCCAGTGATCGGCCTCGCGACGCGCGCCTTCGAAACTGGTGTGGACACGGATGTCGGCGCCCCGTTCGGCGGCATCCAGCGCGTTCAGCACGACGAGGCGGGCATCGTCGACCCAGCCGTCGGAATAGACGAAGCCGTGGCGGATGGGCTTCAATCCGGCACCCCAGTGGCTATTGTCCAGCCGAACGCTCTTCGACTTGGGCAAGCGCGTGCGGCCACCGATATGATCGTAGAGGAACAGCCCAAGGCGGATGAGCCATGCCGGGCGCATGCCGTCGGCGAGCGGCATCACGAAGCGCATCGGCCGGATCAGATGTGGCGCGACGTCGATCAGTGTCTCGCGCTCGGCCAACGCCTCGCGGACCAGTCGGAACTCGTAATATTCAAGGTAACGCAGCCCGCCGTGGATAAGCTTGGTACTCGACGACGAGGTGTGCGAGGCGAGGTCGTCGCGCTCGACCAACATCACGCTCAACCCGCGACCGGCGGCATCGCGCGCGATGCCTGCACCATTTACCCCGCCACCGATGATGAGCAGATCGATGTCGATCCCTGCCATGCGCGTTTCGTCGTTCATGCGTTCGGCGTCGAGCGGGTTCGGTCGAGCGCCTCCTGCCAGCCCTTCTTCAACATCGTGCGCTGATCGCCTTTCATCATTGGCTTGAATGTCCGATCCTCCTTCCACGCCGCGGCAACATCCTCGGGACCATTCCAGATGCCTATCGCCATGCCCGCAAGAAATGCAGCGCCCGCCGCGGTGGTCTCGATATTCGCGGGACGCGCGACTTCGGTGTCGAGCATGTCGGCCAGAAATTGGCAGAACCAGTCGTTCGCTGCCATCCCGCCGTCGACGCGAATCTGCCGTGTGTGCCGCGTACCGTCGGCGACCATGGCGTCCATCAGGTCGGCAGTCTGATAGGCGACTGATTCGAGTGCGGCGCGGGCGATGTGCGACCCTGTGGCGGCGAACGTCAGGCCAGTGATAGACGCGCGCGCATCGGGATCCCAGTGCGGCGCGCCGAGGCCGACGAATGCGGGCACCATGTAGACGCCGGCATTGCCATCGAGCTTGGTCGCCATGTCGTCGGTATCGCTGGCGCGGTTGATCAGGCCAAGACCGTCACGCAGCCATTTCACGGCCGCCCCTGCAACAAAGATCGAGCCCTCGAGGGCATAGGTGATTTCGCCGCTGAGCTGGTAGGCGATCGTGGTCAGCATGCCGTTCTTGCTGGTGATCGCGTCCTTGCCGGTGTTGAGCAGGACGAAGCAGCCGGTACCATAGGTCGATTTGGCATCGCCGCGCTGGAAACAGGCCTGGCCGATGGCCGCGGCCTGTTGGTCGCCCGCCATGCCGCCGATCGGGATGGCCTTGCCGAGTAGGTCGGACGTGGTCTCGCCGAAGATGGTGCTGTTGTCCTTGACCTCAGGCAGCAGACCTTCGGGGATGTCGAGCATCTTGAGCATGTCCGCATCCCAGGCGCCCTTGTGAATGTCGAACAGCAACGTACGCGCCGCGTTGCTCGCGTCGGTCGCGTGGATCTTTCCGCCGGTCAGCCGCCACAGCAGGAAGCTGTCGATCGTGCCGAAGGCAAGCTCGCCGCGCTTGGCGCGGGCGCGGAGGCCTTCGATTTCGTCGAGCAGCCACTTGAGCTTGGTGCCCGAGAAATAGGGGTCGAGGATAAGCCCGGTGCGCTCGCGGACCAGGGGCTCGTTGCCATCCGCCTTCAGCTGTGCGCACAATTTGGCGGTGCGGCGATCCTGCCAGACGATCGCATTGTGAACCGGATTGCCGGTCCTGCGATCCCACACCACTACCGTTTCACGCTGGTTGGTGATGCCGATAGCAGCGACCTTGCCGCCGTCCGAGGCCGCCGCTTTCTTGAGGGTATCGACGGTGTCGCGCCAGATGTGCTCGGCATCATGCTCGACCCAACCCGATTGGGGATAGTGTTGATCGAGTTCGCGACGCGCCGTTCGCCGGGGCATGGCGTCGGTGCCAAAGGTCATGCTGCGCGTCGATGTCGTGCCCTGGTCTATCGCCAGAATGGTGGTGTCGGCCACGCTTCACTCTCCTTGATCACCGCCCGCCTGCCCGGACTTTCGCGCGGCAGGGCGGCTGTAATCAAGTGTTGTGCGCCGCCGATCACGGCGCGGGACGCGGCAGGCGCTCAGCTCGCCTTCCTTTCAACAGGATGCAGGCTCTCATCGGCCGGTGTCGCGCGCCGACAGGGCTGCGACGCCCGCTGAGTGACCGGATGATCCACTGCGGCAAGTATATTGTAACTAACGCGCCGATAACCAGCCCTGGTAGCCATGCTTTGACCCGTCATCGGTAAATCAGGATCCGCACACCCAACAGGCGGATCAGGATCATGGCAGTGAAAATCGACGACAGGGCCCGGCGCGCGATCGGCAAGGCAATTCGCAACGTCGCGCTGGCGCTCGGCGCCGCACTCACCCTTTCGGCCTGCACCACCACGACGCAGGGCGCCTCCGCGATGCGCGACGGTGGCCTCGTCATGCCGCCGGCGGGATGGATGGACTTCTGCGGACGCAATGCCGATGATCCCTCCTGCAAGGTGGTCCAGCTCGACGAAACCCGTTTGAAGCAGCTCCGGGCGGTCCAGTCGGCCGTGCGCCAGATCCACGCGGTGGACGATCGCAAAGAGTTCGGTCGCGCCGAATATTGGCAGGTTGCCTCGAAGGCGGGCGATTGCGAGGATATAGCTCTCGCCGCCCGTGAAAAGCTGATGGCAATGGGCTGGCCGGCCTCGGCGGTTCGCCTGGCGACCGCGTGGACCGAGCAGCGCGCCTATCACACAGTGCTCACGATCGATGTCGCCCGCGACGGCGCACAGACCACGCTCGTGCTCGACAGCCGTTTCCCGACCGTGATGTCTTGGCAGCGCCTGGAGCAGATCGGCTATCGCTTCCACATCCGCCAAGCGTCGCGGGGCCCGACCTGGGTATCCATCCGGTCCTGAAGCATCGGTAGGCGCAGCGGCGGCGGAAAATGCTCGATGCCACAGGAACGAGGCCGGCATGCCCGCCCCGTTCTTCGTGCGTTCCAGCGGCCGGTTACGTCACTTTGACGGCAATCGTGGCGATGCCCACCCACAGGAGCAGGCTGAGCGGCAACCCGGCCATCAAGCCAGCCAGCGCCTTGTCGGCCCTCGGCCGTATGGCAGATCGATCCAGTCCCATGACATCCTCACGCCCGACGGCACACTGCGGCCATTTCCGGGTCGTTACAAAACCGCGTCAGAGCGATGAAAGTTCCACTCGACGACATTCGGTATGCAGCGAGCAGCTATGGTGGCGCGCATCCGCCCATCGATGTTCGGCATCTTATCGGATGAGATCAGGCGAATTGCAGCGTTGCAATCAGCGCCAGACCGACCACGACGAGCATGCTGGCGGCCATGATCGGCATCCAGCGCAGCCGCCCTCCACCTGAAGGCTCCGCCACATCCCGATGGGTCCGCCACTCTTCCGGAAGTTCGTCCTGACGCGCTCCGCGCCAGCCGCGTCGCGAGCGCACGAGGTCATGGCCGCAATAGCCGCATTCGGAGAAGGCACGATCCTGGTGCCAGTTGACTGCAGTACGGCGGTGATAACCTAGCCTGCACCACCGCCGGGCCTTGGGCCTCGACACCTTCAACAGCCTTGCGCCTGATGAAGTCGTGGCCTGGGCAAAGCTCGCAGAATCCTGTCCCTTTTCACTGCAGGAATAACCGTCGAAATGTGGTTCATAAACATTAGGTCTGACATTTGATGCCCGCCTGAAATCCAGCGCTCACTCGATGGCGATCATATCCGATCCCACTTTTGCCGCAAAGCAGCATATTCGACCCGAGGGCGCAGCCTGCCGAACATTGCGCGCTTTTGGCCGCAGAATGTTAATCTTTTGTTTACGGGTTGGACCGTAGGCCATTGTCAGAGGTGAGACATGGCCCTTCCGAAGTTCAAGACGACCGATATGATCGAGGCGGCACTTCGTGCAGGGCCGCGTCCGACACAGGATGGCGATGGTCCGATCGCTTCGCCCGTCCACGCTCTCCAGCAGCGTGTCGAAAGGCATGTCGTGCTGGTGCCCGGCTATGACGTCAGGCTTTCGGCAACGCGGATATCCCTCTACGTGGTGGCTCCGCTATTGCTGTGGGCCGGCATCTTCAAGGTCGTCGCCTCGCTGGTCTGAGGAGCCGCCATCCTCTACAGCGTTCCCCTGCGATAGCTTCTTCATCGTCAGCGATGAAATAGCGGCCACCGCTAATTCACGTCAGTATCCTTCGGAAAAGTGGCGGTAAAATCTTCATTCGTCAGATCATGTCGATGGAGGAAGAGCCCGTGGAAAGCATTTCGATGGATAAATCGGCCACACTGACTTCTCCGTTCGTCATGCCGACGATGACGGTTGGTCCGCTGGCGACCCAGGTCCAGCGTTTCCTGTCGCTGGAAGCCCAGTATCGCCGACGCTGCTCGCTCAACGTTTCGGCGCCGATCCGGCTTGAACATTGGGAAAGAGCGCGGACTTATCTCGATGCGCCGGCGATAGACGATCTCGCGACGGTGATGAAGGCGCGCGGAGCGCTCTAGGCGGCGGGCGCCGCCAACACTGCGCAGACTATCGCGATGCCGAACGCCGATCCGGTGCGCTTGCTCGGCCGGCGGCGCCGCCACTCTCAAGGGCAGCGATCACAACAGGCAGGAACGCCCTCGTGACGGCCGCAATGCCGAGCGCATTGGGGTGAATGCCGTCGCGAAGGCAGAGCGACGGGTTGGCCAGCACCCCGCTCGGGAAAAACGGCGTCGCGGGAATGCGGTGTTTTGCTGCGAGATCGGCGTACATCGTCGCGTACGCTCGGCCAAACGCTCCCAGGATGGCCGGCGCCTCCATTGTCGCGAGCAACACCGGGATATCGATGCGGATCAGCTCGGCGATGATAGTGTCGAGATTGACGCGGGTGACGGTCAAAGGAATCCCGCGAATGAGGTCGTTTGCGCCGAGTTGGACGATAGCGAGGTCGGGCTTGGCTTTGAGCCGGCCCAGTTCGCGCGGCAGCCGCTTCAGCGCCGCCGTCGTCGTGTCGCCCGATACCCCGGCGTTGGTCACCCTGGCCCCGCGATGTGTGGGCTGAAGCGCGGTTTCCAATTGCGCCGCGAAGCTCTGGAAGGTGGCGAGGCCATAGCCTGCGGTCAGGCTGTCGCCGAGTGCCAGGATGACGGGGGCGCTCATGCGGCCGCCTCCGCGGTGAGAGTAAGCATGTGATCTCCTTGATAGCCCCGATATGGGCATACAGGAGATAAATTCCATAGGTTGCAGTTAGTTACATGGTTTATCGCCGATTTGATCGATCGAGCCGGCGAGCCCAGTCCTGCACCTGGAGCGCGCTTGTCGGGGCCGTCTCTGCGCCCATGCTCTGGCGCATGATTTCGAGGGCCCATCGGTGACGGTCGTCCGAGACCGCCGCGACAGCGTTTTCGGGCACCCAGATCGAGTAATCGCGCATATGGGCATCGGCCGCAGTGAAGAGGATGCAGATGTCGGTGGCGATTCCGCTCAGGATCAGCCGGCTCACCCCCAGCTTCGGCAACAGGACCTGCAGATTGGTGGCATAGAATCCCGAGAATTGCGGCTTGATTATGAAATAGTCCTGCTCGTCGGGCTTGATTAGCTCCGAGACCGGATTGCTATGTTCGAGCGCGCGTTCGATCAGCTTCGAGCGCTCCGAGTGCCACTCGCCGAAATTATCGTTCACGTAGATCGAAGGATAGCCCAGCGATTCGACCTCCTGCTTCAGGTCGACGATGGCTTTGGCAGCGTCATGAGCCTTTGGTCGGAGCGCATCGCCCTCCTGAAAATCGAATGTCGTGATCATGTCGACGATTAGCAGGCCAACCCTGCCACGCTCGCTGTCGCGCTGGGGTGCGGTAGAGCTCTTCTCACCAGCAACGGACATTGCCGTCATCTGCCTCTGGTCAGGATCGCCGCGACGACAGCTATCCGATCCACGTCGCGATAGGGCGGGTTCTCCAATTCCTCGCCGAACACATCCGGGTCGATCTCCCGATACCGCATCGAGCAGCCGTGGTCTGCGGCTATTTCGCTAAGGGCGGTTTGCAAGAGATCGCCGCCGTTGACGATCGCGCTTCCGGTATAGAGGATGAGGCGGCCGCCCGGCGAAAGCCGGCCAAGCGCAGCCGCTGCCATCTCGAGTGCCACTTTGGCACCGTGCATACCGCCGCCGTCGCGATAATCGCGGCCTGCGGAATCGATGATGTAGGGCGGGTTGGCGAGCGCTATATCCAGAAAGCCCGACACGCCGCCGAGATCGGTGGTGGTGACGGTGCGGGCCTGCACGCCCGCGGCGCGCGCGTTGATCCGCGCCAGTCGCAACGCATCGGGATTAATGTCGGTCATCGTCACCCCGAGGTCCAGGCAGAGGCGGGCGGCTGTGATCGCGCCGACGCCGGCGCCGGCGCCCATGTCCACCAGATTCGTCCCTGCCGGATATGGACAGTCGGCGAGCTCAGTCGTGATGAGGTCGGCAAAGCGATAGCTGTCCGGGCCGAAGAAGACAGCATCGTCCGCATCGGTGGGATAGGCGGAATGGAGGAAGAGCGCGCCGCCCAGCGACGACACGCGATAGCGGCTCTTCAGCCGCCCGTTGGACCATGGCTGCAGGGCGTCGGCGGCGACCAGCATATCGGACAGCTCCGTATCCAGCAGAGCGGGCTCGAACGGGAGACTCCAGCCCAGCACATCGGCGAGGTTGCGCGCCTCCTGTCGATCCGGGCGCGCCACCACCCGCGCATGCGTAGCCGGCGTGGGCGTTACGAAGCGATACCCTCGTTTGCCAAGCAGCCGAAGCAAGGCAAGGAGCGCGCCATCTGGATCCTGGCTGGGAGAAGTCGCGGTGCCCGTTTGGATTGATGTGGCCATGCAGAAACAACGCGGTGCCAGGGAAGTGGTTTCTTATCAGTGGCTTGATGATCCATGTTAGAGGGAACAACTGACCCGCCGGGATGATTTTTGCAGCTCGCATGGAGTTGCTAATGAAGCTCGAAATTCCAAATAGTCTCGGTGGTTGGTGGCGCCCGGCTCTTTCTAAGTGTCGCGTCGAGAGCGAAGTTCATCGGTTGACCGACGTTCTTCTTTGCAGACCTTCTCATCTCGCGCCCATCCCATGCTGTTCGGTCACCCAGGAAAGCCTCCGCAATGGTTTCAGGGTTTCCGTCGACGAAGCGCTCGCCCAGCATGCGGCGTTGCAGGCGGCGCTGGAGCGTCATGGCGTGCGTTGCCATCTGCTGCCGCCGGAGGAGCAGCTTCCCGACATGTGCTTCACCCGCGACGCGGTCGTCACCACGCCTTGGGGGCTGATGACGCTTCGCCCGGCAGCCGGGCACCGGCAGGGGGAAGCGGACCACGCGCTGCGCTTCGCGCGCAGCCTGGGTGCGCCGCTCGCCGCGAAGGTCCGGCGAGGGACGGTAGAGGGCGGCGACATCGCCGTGGTTCGTCCGGGGCTGGTGATCGTCGGCTGCTCGGGCGATCGCACCGACGAGGATGGCGCGGAAGCCGTGGCTGAAATCTTCCGGGCACAGCGCTGGGATGTGCTGATCTACCCGTTCGATCCTCACTTTCTTCATCTCGACACGCAGTTCAGCATGGTGGGGCGCAACCTGGCGCTAGCCTGCACCGATGTTCTCGACGATCGCTTCGTCCACCAGCTCGGTGTCTATGGCATCGAACTGATCCCGGTGAAGTATAAGGAGGCGCGGCAGCTCGGCTGCAACGTTCTCGCGCTGGGCAACGATGTCGTCATTTCGTCAGCCGCCAACGCTCGGATCAATACGGAGCTGCGCGATCGTGGCTTCACCGTCGAGGCGCTGCACATCGATCAGTTCACCCAATGCGGTGGTGGAGTCCACTGCCTCACCATGCCGCTGGCGCGGCGGGCATGAGCACGACCCTGGACCAGGCTGATTTTCATTCGCCGGCGATATTGCTGTCCGGCACCGTCGACTATGCGATGTACAAGAGCTTTCGGGACCAGCTCAAGCAAGCGCCGGCCGAGGGTCTGGTCGTGGTGGAACTCTCCACGCTGGGTGGCGATCCGGAGGTCGCGCGGATGATGGGAGAGGATGTCCGTTTCCACAGCGATCTGTCACCCGGGCGACGGTTCGTGTTTCTGGGGAAGGCGGCGATCTACTCGGCAGGCACGACCTTCATGGGCTTCTTCGTACGCGAGAACCGCTATCTGACACGCGGTACGCGGCTGATGATCCATGAGCGCCAGATCGACAAGCAGATCTCGATCAACGGTCCCCTGACGACCAGCCTCGCCACGATCAAGGCCGCCTTGCACGAAGTGGAGAGCTCGATCGCGATCCAGAATGAAGGCTTCGAGAATGTCATCAGGGGTTCGCGGGTCGCCATGGAGCAGGTGCTCGAGAAGGCGCCGTCCAATTGGTACATAGAAGCCAAGGAGGCTGAAGCCCTCGGCTTGATCGAGCGCGTCGTGTGAACACGCTAATCTGGATCATTGGTCTTTGGATATAATCACTTGCCGCTCGCAACCCGTCGCGGCGCCTGGCGTTACGGGACCACATGCCCAGAGGCAGGAGCAATCGACATGGCGGATGACAAGAACAAGCAGGGCGAGGGCGACCGCTCGCGGGTCGCAGAGGGCGAGGACTATGAGTTGGATTATCTGGTGCAGAAATATGGGCTCAGCCGCTCTGATGCTCGCGCACTGGTCGATGAGGTCGGCAATGATCGGGAGAAGCTGGACGCCGCCGTCGCTGCCCGGGACGGTAGCGGAGGGAACGGTGCATCGGCTTCGCGCGGTGCACCCGAGGCACGCAGGGCCGCCCCCCGCAAACCCGCAAGCGGGGACAGGCGGCCCAGGGCGGACGCGGGGCGGAGTAAGCGCGCAGTCCCGGCACAAGCGCCCGCGCTCGCAACGCGTATGGGTAAGCTGCCGGAGCAGCTAGCCGAAGCCGCCACCTCCGCGCAGGAGCAGCTCGGTGACGTGGCGGAAAAGGCCAACAGGGCAGTGAAGCGCAGCGCCGCATCCGCTGGTCGCAAGGTTGCCGCGGCGCCGAGGGCAGCTCGGAACACGGTTGCCACCGCCGCGCGGCGCGCCAAGGGGGCGGTCAAGCCCCGGACTGCGGCGGTCGTCGGAGCAGCGGCAGCGGGTCTCGCCGCCGGCATTGCCATCACCCTGAGCCGCAAGGCGGTGGTGCAGGCGCCGAGCCTTCTCGCCGGTGATTGGCTGGAAGCCTTGAAGGCCGAGCACGCGCTCGCGCTCGGCATCCTCGACAGGCTCCAGGCGACGAAGGACACCCAGTCGAGCAAGCGCAGCACGCTTCTGGCGCAGCTCAAGCGTGCGCTGAGCAAGCATGCCTTCACCGAGGAAAATGTGATTTATCCGGCGATACGAGATCGCACGAAGAAGGCGGATGCCGACAAGCTCAACCACGATCATGGCTATGTGAAGCAATATCTCTACGATCTGGGGAGGATGCCGAAGGTGGCACCTGAGTTCCTCAGCAAGGTCGCGGCTTTTCGCGGTGACCTCGAGGAGCATATCCGGCTGGAGGAAAGCCGGATTTTCCCGGCGCTCCGCTCCGCATTAAACGATGAGGAGAATGCTGCCTTGACCACTCAGGCCAACAAGGAGGGTTTCAAGCTTGCCTAGCGGCGATCATTCCAAAACTCGGGCGGAAGGGGCGCTCAGCCCATCCGCCATCAAGACCCTCGGTTACGTCGTTTCCTCCGTGAGCGTCGCTCTTCTCGGTCTGGTTTCATGGAAAACGGCATCGAAAGAACCGCTGATGTCCGCGTGCCTGATCGCAGGCATGCTGGCATCGGTGGTCGGCATGCTGTTGCGCTGGATATCCTACCAGCGCGAATGAAGCTGTCGAATTGGCACCGAAATGCCGAGGACATCAAGGGGCGTGGTGCAGGGTACCGGTGCCTGGCGCAGGCGGGGCATTGGGCGCGGGCTTTTTGAATGGCTCGTCGCCCAGCGCGGCGTGCACCATCGCTTCCCAAACCGAAGCATCGCCAACTGCGGCCATGGCTGAGTCGGGCTCGCGCAGTGTCTTGAGCACGGCGATCGCATCGTCGATATAGTCGCGCCACGCTGCATCGACCGCGTCGCCCGCTGATGGATATGTGCCATTGGCATTGGCGCTCAGGCGCTGACCGCACAGCACGCGCGCAACCCGCTCCAACGCATTGCCTTCGGATACCGGCATATCTGCCCTCCCTGCTGTTGACACAGCGATATACCGTGCCATCTCACCGAGACCAACTGCCTAAATAGTGGTTCGGCTCCCTGTCTGCCGCACCATGCCGGCAAAAATCGTCACGCCGTAAGACCCGCCCGCTCGCCTGCCGCGCTCCTTCGATGGCTCGCATCTAACTTATGTCATCCAAGGTGTTGAAAATACGGAATAATGAAACGACACCGGCTGCCAGTAGTTCACGCCGTGGCGGCATCGGGTCTGCCTTCCGGCGAGGAGCGGGCGGTCATGCATATCCACCATCTCAACTGCGGTACCGATTGCCCGCTAGGCGGCGCGCTGTTCGATGGCAGGAGCAAGGGGATGACCGGCCGACTGGTCTGTCACTGCCTCCTGATCGAGACAGACGCCCATGGCCTCGTGCTGGTCGACACGGGCTATGGTCTGCGCGACGTGCATCACCCGCATGCCGGGCCGCAGCCGCGCATCACCCGAACCATGCGAACCATGCTCAACATTCAACTCCACGAGCACGAGACTGCGATCCGGCAGATCCAGGCCTTGGGCTTCGATCCGCGAGACGTGCGCCATATTCTCCTCACCCATCTCGACTTCGATCATGCCGGAGGGTTGGAGGATTTTCCGCAGGCCACCATCCATCTGATGGACGCCGAATTTTCGGCCGCCACCGGGCCGCGCCGTGGCTTCGTGTCGCGAAACCGCTACCGACCGGCCCAATGGAACGAGGTGCGAGGCTGGCGCCGTTACGGCGCGCAGGGCGAACAATGGTTCGGCTTCGCGGCGGTGCGCGATCTGGAGGGGCTACCACCTGAGATATTGATGGTGCCATTGCCGGGACACACATGGGGCCATGCCGGCATTGCCGTCCGCTTAAAGAACCGCTGGCTGCTCCACGCCGGCGACGCTTATTTCTATCGGGGTGAGATGCGCGCCGCGCAGCGGCGGTGCACGCTGGGGCTGCGCGGTTACCAGCGAATGATGGAAGTGGATCGCAGGGCGCGGCTGGGAAATCAGGAGCGGGTACGACGCCTCTCGATCGAGCGGCAATCCGAGTTGAGTGTGATCTGCGCACATGATCGCGTCGAGTTCGAGCAGTGCGTGGCCGGCTATCCACTCTGATCGCTCGGCCCGTCTCGACGCAGGCTCGGTTAAGCCGAAAACGAGCGGGAGGTGGTCTTCGAGACCGCGGGCCTCGCAGCCAAAACCCGCCTAACTCGTTGATCCGTAACACTCGAAGGAGGCCACCCCATGAGCACCGATACTGATGTCTCGACGTTGAACAGCCTGATCAAGACGACCCTCGACAGCGTCAAGGGCTTCGAGGAAGCGGCGGAAAACGT
Organism: Rhizorhabdus argentea; assembly: GCF_037861105.1. Taxonomy (NCBI): domain Bacteria; kingdom Pseudomonadati; phylum Pseudomonadota; class Alphaproteobacteria; order Sphingomonadales; family Rhizorhabdaceae; genus Rhizorhabdus; species Rhizorhabdus argentea. Next base: position 97,938 of record NZ_JBANFK010000008.1, on the reverse strand, counting down.
CGATGCAACCCGCTTCTCCTCTCAGTTCCGCGAGTTCGCCCAGGAACGCCGCCAGGTCGTTACCAGCCTCCAGGCCGAAGTACGCCGGCTTGGCGGGAATCCCGAGGACGACAGCAGTTTTCTCGCGGCCGCACACCGTACGTTCATGAACCTCAAGGACGCGGTGACCGGTCGCGACGACAAGGCGGTCGTTAACGAGGTGGAACGCGGCGAGGACTATATCAAGGAGAAATACCAGGCCGCACTGCGGGACACCGACGTGTCGCCGCAAGTTCGCCAGGTAATAGAACAGGCCTATGAGTCGGTTCGGCGTGGTCATGATCGCGCGAGCCAGCTCAAGCATAGTCTGCAAGGCCAAGGCAGCTACTGAAGCCTTGTACTATCCTCTCACCCCGGCCTGAGGGCCGGGGTTTTATTTTCCGGCGCGCAGGGCCCGATCGTTCGGCCCGATGCTAATCGCGCGTTCATGCAGAGCATGTTAAGAGAGGCAACTTCCTCTCTTCGGAATATTGACAATGCGCCTCATCACATCGCTCATCGCGGCGGTGGCACTCGCATCGGGTGCTTCGGCCGCAACTTCGACGATCCAGCAGCGCGCCGATGCCCGGATGGCCAAGCTGCTCGAAGGCCGAGTCGCCGGAAAGCCCGTGGACTGCATCGGTCTGCGTTCGATCAAGTCGACGGAGATCGTCGACGGGACCGCCATCGTTTACCGTGGCCTCGGCGATACGATCTATGTGAACCAGACCGACGATCCCCGCGGTCTCGACCGTGACGATATCCTGGTCAGCAAGCCCTGGGGTTCGCATATGTGCAATCTCGATCTGGTTCGGCTGCTCGACAGCAGCACTCGTTTCACGCGTGGGACGGTGTCACTTCGCAAGTTCATCCCCTACACCAGGGTAACGCACCGAGGCTGACGAATGAGGCGATCCGCCATGGTCGCCTTCGACGGAGACATGATGAACATTAATGCTGGCCGGCTGCTGCTCGGTCTTGCCGCCGCCGCGCTGGCGGCGGCGCCATCGTTCGCCTTCGGCATTTCCAGCTCGCATAGCCGCCCGGATCGACGCAGCCAGGAGTATCTGCTGAGCTGGGGACTCAGCCAAATCGACGTGGATCGAGCGTATCGGAAGGGCGATGCGGGCCGCGGCGTCACCGTGGCGATGATCGATACGGGGCTGGAGGGAGCCTCGCGCGGTATGTTCGCGCAGCTTTCACCGGCGTCGCTGGATCTGGTCCGCAACCGCAGCTTGGGCGATCTCGGCGCCAGCCATGGCCGGCAGACCGCCTCGATACTCGCTGCGGCGCGAGATGGGGCCGCCACGATGGGTGTCGCCTATGAAGCGACCCTCCTCGCCATTCGCGCTGACATCGACGGCTCGTGCCAAACTATGTGCGCGATGACTGGCACCGATGTCGCGCGCGGCATCGACTATGCCGTGGCGCAGGGCGCGCGGGTGATCGGCTTGCCGCTGTCGTCGAACACGCCGCTCCCCTCTATTGAGCCGGCGCTCCAACGCGCCGTCCGTGCGGGCGTGCTCATCGTTGCAGCAGCCGGCAATGAGGGCAGGGACGAACCGACCTGGCCCGCCCGCTATGCCGCCGACCCGCGCTTCGAAGGATCGATCCTGGTGGCCGGCGCGAGCACGCCGCGTCGCCGGCTAGCGCCTTGGTCGAACAAAGCCGGCAGCACCGCGCATCGCTATCTCATAGCCCCGGGCGAGAACCTGTTCGTCGATTGCGACCGCCGGACCTGCCGCGCCGTATCCGGCACGTCTTTTTCGGTGAGCTATGTGGCCGGTGCTGCGGCCCTGCTGATTGGCCGCCATCCGGAACTCAGCGGCAGCGAGGCGGCTTCGTTGCTGCTTTCCGGAGCCGACGGCGGGGATCGGCCGCTGGCATCCAGCGGCCGCGGCGCGCTTGACGTAAGCCGGGCGATCAAGCTGGCGGACAAGTTCGGCTGAAGTGGCGGCCTCAGGCCGCGACTTGGTCGAGCCGGTTCAGTAACCGCAGGAACTCCACCTCGCTCGGGTCGTGTGGTTCGCCGCTCTCGTCGAAGATGTCGTGGAACCAGGCGTCCTTCAAACCTTCGATGTTCGGATTTTCCCAACTCTCCCAAGGCAGATGGGTCTGCGTCTTGCCGCGGACGAGGCCCCAGCAGAAGGCGCCGACCTCGAGTTCCTTGGCAGCGGGCAGAATGGCCTGGAAGGTGCTTCCCGCCGGACGGGCCATGAACTCGGTGCACATCAGCGGCCTGCCCATGGTTTTGAGCCACTTCACGCGCTGGATGAAGTCTTCCGCCACGCCGTAATTGTGGAAGGAGATCACATCGGAGTTGCCGGTCTGCGCGCGCTGGATGGGGCTGAGCAGATCTGGCGCCGACCAGTCGCCCAGCCAGATGCCGCTGGTCAGCGGCTGGACGGGGTTCATCGCGCGAGCCCAGCCGAACGCTTCCACCAGCAACGGGACCACCAGATCGGCCTTGGCCTTCAGCGCGGCGGGATCGCACAGCGCGACTTCGGGGCCGTTGTCCGGCTCGTTCCAGATGTCCCAGGCGAGAACCCGCTGGTCATCCGCGAAGCGCGCGACCACGCCCTTCACATAAGATTCGAGTCGCGTATGCTCATCGGCATTGCTCAGCGCCGGGACGCCGGGGGACTGAACCCAGCCGGAATTGTGGACGCCTTCGCGAGGCTGCGGCTGGGGCCCAAGTTCGGGCTCCGGATGCCAGCAGGAGTCGAACAGCACCAGCATCACACGGATGCCATGACGCTCGGCCAGGTTGAGGAAGGCATCGATCCGGCCGAGAAAGCCATCTGCATCCTCCACCCACAGCAGATCGTGCAGATATACGCGAATCGCATTCATGCCGACCGAGGCGGCAAGGCCAAGTTCGCGGTCCATGGTCGCGAGGTCGAACGAATCGGCCTGCCACATCTCGAGCTGATTGATTGCATTGGAGGGCGTGAAGTTACACCCTACCAGCCACGGCAGCGCAGCGAACCATTCGCGCGCCGCCTCCGGCGTCCACTGCTCACTCATGTCCCCACTCCAAACACTAACCCATGTGAACGGAGCTCCGGCCCCGCGCGATCTGGTATAGCGGCCGGCAGATTGAGACAAGATGAATTAATCGATGTTAGTGAAATAATATATAATCATTACGGAGGCTTAGCGATCTTCGGGGGAGGGTTTCAGGCGGCGGCAGCCTTCAATTTGGTGCCGCTGCCCGGCTCCGTTGCCTTGCTATTCTTGCTGTCGATTTTCGCATCAGCTTTGGCGAAGCTCTTGCGGTAAGTCGCGAGTGCCTGACCGACCACCTGATCCATATTGTAGTAGCGATAGGTTGCGAGGCGGCCGACGAAAGTGACGTCCGGCTGTGCGATCGCAAGCGCCTCATAGCGTTTGAACAGCGCCTGATTCTCTTCACGCGGGATCGGATAATAGGGATCGCCTTCGGCGCTCGGATATTCGTAGGTGATGCTGGTGCGCTCGGCCTGCTGGCCGGTGAGATGCTTATATTCGGTCACGCGCGTATAGGGTACCGCCTCCGAAGGGTAGTTCACGACGGCGACAGGCTGATGCCATTCCTGGTCGACCGTCTCATGAACGAACCGCAGCGACCTGTAGGGTAGCTTGCCGAACCGATAGCCGAAATACTCGTCGATCGGGCCTGTGAATACGAGATGCTTGTGGGGGTAGGCGTCGCGCACTTCTGCATAATCGACGCCTAGCAGCAGATCGATGTTCGGATGATCGAGCATGCGTTCGAACATGGCGGTGAACCCGTCCGCCGGCATCGCTTGGAAGCTGTCGGTAAAATAGCGATCATCGACGTTGGTCCGCGTTGGAACCCGGGCAGTCACCGACTTGTCGAGTTCCGACGGATCCATTCCCCATTGCTTGCGGGTGTACCCCTGGAAGAACGTCTCGTAGAGATCGCGGCCGATGGCGGAGATAACGACATCGGCCGAAGTCTTGATCGTCTCGACCGGTTCGGCACGCGATGCCAGAAAAGCGGCAGCCTCCTCCTCGGTCTGCAGATCCAGGCCGTAGAGCAGGTTGAGCGTGGTACGGTTGATCGGCATCGGCACCCGCTGGCCATTCACTTCGGCCAACACCCGGTGCTCATAAGGCCGCCATTCAGTGAACCGGGACAGATAGTCGACGATCTCCTGGCTGTTGGTATGGAAGATGTGCGGACCATATTGATGGATCAGCACGCCTGCCTCGTCGAGATGATCGAAAGCATTGCCCGCGATATGGGGGCGCCGGTCTACGACCAGAACCTTCTTGTTCGAGCCGGCGGCAAGCCGCTCCGCCATCACCGCCCCGGCAAAACCTGCGCCGACGACCAGGACGTCATAATGTTGCGGGCGCTCTGCGGGCCAGGCCGTCGGCGAGACGATCGGCTGCACATGTTCAGCGCGCGCGGCCGCATCGTCGATCAGACCCAGCATTTGCCGGAACGTGCGATCCCATGAAAGGCAAGACAATGTCGCGTCGACTTCGTCCTCCCAGGAACCCGGCGTATTGGCCAAAGCGAGTGCTTCGTCGCAGGCGAGCACGAAGCTTTCCGGCGTGTCGGCAATCTTCACCGCTTCGATCTGCCCGTAATGGCGCACCACGTCGCAGATCGGCGTCGAGACTACGGGACAGCCGGCGGCCAGATATTCGGGTGTTTTGGTCGGGCTGATGAAACGCGTTGCCTCATTAATGGCGAAGGGCATCAGCGCGACATCCCAGCCGCGCAGATAATCGGGCAACTCGGCATAGGATTTCCCGCCGAGATAATGAAGGTTTGACGCTCGGGGCAGATCATCCTCGCTGATCTTGACCACCGGGCCGACCACCACGATCGACCACTGGGGGCGGGCTTGGGCAAGCCGTGCCAGCAACTCCAAGTCCATCCGCTCGTCGACGACGCCGTAGAAGCCGAGCCTAGGGCCCGGGATCGCCGCCTGGTCCGCGGGATCGCCGCCGGGTGCGCGGGCAGCCTTGAAATGGTTCAGGTCGACGCTGGACGGAAAGGGATGGATATGGGGATGGCGGTCGCGTTTCGCCTCGAACAGACTGTGCCCGCCGGTGAAAACCAGATCGGCCTGCTCCATCAGCCGCATCTCGAGCGGCACCAGTTCGGGCGGTGCATCCTTGAAATTCGCGAGTTCGTCCATGCAGTCATAGACGATGCAATCCGCAGCGACATGTTCCGAAAATGGCAGCATCATCGGCGTGTAATACCATCGAAGGGCGGGCTGCGGTTGATCGTCGAGAAACTGGTCGAGCAGGGTCTTGAGCGTGACGCGTTCGTCACTGCGGTCAAAATCGACGGGTAGAATCGGAGTGGCGACAACCACGCCGGTTTTTTCACAGGTGCGGACCTGCAGATGCGGTGACCGCGCCCTATCGGAGGTCAGCGGCTCCTCCCAGAACACCACGTCATATTCAGTTGCGAAGCGGCTCATCAGATGTTGCGGTCGCTGGAATACGAAGTCCCACCTAAGATGACTGAAGCACATAAGCAGCCGCTCGATATGGCTTTCCCCCTTCACGGAAGAGGCGGTGCTGGAAAGGGAAAGGAGGTGCTGCATGACGGGACCTTACTGACGAATGTGCATGAAGAACGGCGCAACCGGCTCCGCAGTTCCATCCAAATGCCAGCAAGTGGTTGTTTAATATATGTTATTTCGGATGAGTTATTATCTTCATCATGCAACAAGCATAGATCGTCTTCGTTTCTCCCGATTGATCTTTGTGTAGCGAAGCCAGGGAGTAGCGGGTGGATATGCTAGAACTTTGGGGCGGTGCGGAGTGCACGGTCAACCGCGTTGGCGACCGTTTTCGGGATCAGCTTAGGGAGACGGGACATCATGATCGCGTCTCGGATCTTGATCTGTTCGCCGAACTTGGGCTTCGCGCGTTGCGCTATCCGATCCTTTGGGAACGAATGATTCCGGGGGCGAGCGCGAACGACGACTGGAGCTGGTCCGATACAGGACTGGCGAAACTGCGCTCTCACCGGATTCGCCCAATTGCCGGGCTGGTCCACCATGGCAGCGGACCGCCTTCTACCAACCTCCTCGCGGATGATTTCGCCGCCGGCCTGGCAAGCCATGCCCGCGTCGTCGTGGAACGTTATCCATGGATTACTGACTGGACGCCGGTGAACGAGCCGTTGACGACCGCGCGATTCGCCGCGCTCTATGGACATTGGTATCCTCATCTGCGCGACGAGCCGAGCTTCTGGCTCGCGCTGCTGAACCAGACCGATGCTACGCGGCTCGCCATGCGCGAAGTGCGGCGCGTGCAGCCCGAAGCCAGGCTCATCCAAACGGACGACTTGGGGCGTACCTACGCCACGGTTTCGGTACGTGAACAAGCTGCATTCGACAATGTGCGCCGCTGGATGGGCTGGGATCTGCTTTGCGGCAAAGTGGTGCCTGGGCACGACCTGTGGAAGCGCCTTGTGCGCTACGGGTTCGAGGATCGGCTCCGCCGCATCGCCGACAATCCTTGTCCGCCCGACATCGTCGGCATCAACCATTATCTTACCAGCGACCGTTTTCTCGACCATCGGGTGCAGCGTTATCCAGCACGTTTGCGGGGCGGAAACAGCCAGCGCTCGTTCGTTGACGTCGAGGCGGTCCGCGTCTTGCAGCCGCCGCCGCTGGGACTGGCCGGCTCGATGCGCGAGGCCTGGAACCGCTATCATATCCCACTCGCAATCACGGAGGTCCACAACGGCTGTACCCGCGAGGAACAGATGCGGTGGACCTATGACGCTTGGCGGACGGCGCTCGCACTCCGCGGCGAAGGGTTAGATGTACGCGCGGTCACCAGTTGGGCGTTGCTAGGCGGTTGCGGTTGGAACACCCTGCTCACCGACACCGGTCACTATGAGGCCGGTGCGTTCGATGTGCGAGGAGGCGCGCCGCGGCCGACGGCGGTCGTGCCATTGCTGAAATCCCTCAGCCGCGGCGAGGAGCCTTCGCACCCGGTGCTCGCCGGATCGGGCTGGTGGAGGCGCGACATCCGCGTTCATCACCCCGCAGTTCCGCGCCCCGCTCCGCTACCCGAACATGCGCGCTGCTGGCGCCGGCTGGTGGGCGAGACCGCGCCGCCGCTACTCATCACCGGAGCGAACGGAACATTGGGAGCGGCGCTTGCGAGCGCCTGCCGGCATCGCGACATCGCCCATGTCGCGACAAGCCGACGTCAGCTCGATCTGTCGGACGAGCGGAGCATCGCCGCGGCGCTGGATGCGCACAAGCCGTGGGCGGTGATCAATGCCGCCGGTTGGGTGAGGGTCGACGATGCCGAAGCCGAAGCTGCGGCCTGCATCGCCGCGAATGCCGAAGGGGCGGAGCGGCTTGCCGCGGCCTGCGCCGAGCGAAACATCCCGACAGCGAGCTTTTCGAGCGACCTCGTCTTCGATGGTGGGATCGGCCGGACGTATTGGGAAGATGACGATCCTGCGCCGCTAAACGTCTATGGCTGGAGCAAGGCTCTTGCAGAACATTCCATACGAGCGCTGCCGGGGAGTCACCTGATCATCCGCACCGCAGCCTTCTTCTCGCCGTTCGATACCTACAATTTCGCGATGCACATGGTGGATGCGCTGAGCCAGGGGCGGCCGTTTCGCGCCGCTGATGATCAGGTAATCACACCGAGCTATGTCCCCGATCTTTGCAACGCGGTGCTCGACCTGATGATCGATGGTGTCGATGGCATTTGGCATCTCACCAATGGCGGGGCACTATCCTGGGCGGATTTCGGCCGCGAACTCGCCGAGCGGTGCGGCCTCGATGCGGCCTTGATCGGGCCGGTACCAGGCGAACGGCTTGGCTGGCGTGCAGCCCGGCCCGGTGCGGCGCCACTCGGCAGCACGAAGGGAGCGCTGCTGCCGTCGCTATCGAGCGCAATGGATCGCTTCGCGCACGAGCTGCGCCTCCGGGGGGTATTGGATCGTCGAGTCGCGGCCTGACCGGCATTCAGGCAGGGTCGATGTCCAGCCTTATCCGCAGCGTCATGGTTTCGCCCGGTTCCAGCACTTTCAGCCCCAGCGCTTCCCACTCGTGCTCCGGCGCGTTCAGCGCCGCGTTTGCGTGTGTGACCGGTTCGGCAACGAAAAGACCGCCCTGCCGTGGCGAGTAGAGCTGGAAGAAGCGAGTGCCCGGGGAGGACAGAGTGATGCGGAACGGTGTGCCCGCCGTCGCGATGGCAGCCGCTCCGCTCCAGCCATCATAGCCGTTATCCAGCTCGCGGCCGCATATCGGCCCGTCGGTGAGGTCGTAGCGCCCGTGCGCAGGAATCCGTTCGACCGGCAGAACCTGCTCGTCCACCGTCCAGACATGCTCGACCCGGGTCGCAAGGCGGGTCCGGGCATCGCAGGGAAAATAGGGGTGAAGCCCCAAGCCGCAGGGCATGACGGCGTCTCCGGTGTTGGTGCAGCCCAAGTCGACCGTGAGGCCGCCCGGATCGAGGCCCAGCCGCTGCCGTGCGGCGTAGGGCCATGGCCACTCGCCGCCACCATGTTCGAACAGAAGCTGCGCGCTGGTGGGGCCCTGTTCCTCCACTCGCCACTCGCCGAGCCAGGCCTGGCCGTGAAGCGGGCTCGGATCTCCGGCCATGTTCGGAGCGAGCACGATATCGCGGCCGCGGAACTGGAAAGTGCCGCCGCGAATACGGTTGCAATATGGGACGAGCGGGAAGCACCCGGCCTGCAGCGGCGAGGCAGGGGCCGCCTCGCTGCGCAGGATCGGGAAGACCTGGAAGCCGTCGACCCAATCGAATCGGCCCATGCTGCCGCCGAGCGAGGGAAGCAGGGCGAGCCGTAGCGGCCCGGCCGAGAGCTGTACCTCGCTCATCCTACCACTCGGCGAAGCTGCCGTCGGCGTAGCGCCAGATCGGGTTGCGCCAGCGGTGACGCTGCTCATGCGCCCGCCGTACACCTTCTTCGTCAATCTCCACGCCAAGCCCCGGGCCGGTGGGGATTGGCAGGAAACCGTCGATCGGCTTGAGCACATCGGGATTGGCGACAAAGCTCAGCAGGTCATGTCCGACGTTATAATGGATGCCGAGCGACATCTCCTGCAAAACGACGTTGGGCGTGCAGCCCGCCAGCTGCAGACAGGACGCCAGCGCCAGGGGGCCGAGCGGGCAGTGCGGGGCTACGGCCACGTCAAACGCCTCGGCCATGGCGGCAATGCGGCGGCACTCGCTCAATCCGCCCGCATGGCTCAGATCCGGCTGGATGATGTCCACCGCGCCGGATGCGAGGAACGGCTTGAAATCCCAGCGCGAGTAGAGGCGTTCGCCCAGCGCGATCGGGGTGCTGACCAACTGGCTGATCTGGGCGATGCCCTCGTGGTTCTCGGAGAGCAGCGGTTCCTCGATGAACAGCAGTCCCAGCGGTTCGAGCAGCTTCGCCAACTGCTTCGCCATCGGCTTATGGACGCGCCCGTGGAAGTCGAGCCCCACATCGAGCCCTTCGGCCTGGACCGCGCGGACCCGCTCAACCACCTCGTCCAGCAACTTCGGCGTACCGAGGAAATCAAGCTCTGCGGTGGCGTTCATCTTCACTGCGGAAAAACCCTGCTCCCGCCGCGCGGCGGCGGCCTCCGCAGCTTCATGCGGCCGATCCCCGCCGATCCAGGCATAGGCACGCACCTTGTCCCGCACCCGGCCGCCCAGCAACTGCCAGGCGGGCAGGTTCGCAGCCTTGCCGTTGATGTCCCAAAGCGCCTGGTTCAGCCCGGACAGCGCACTCATCATCACCGGCCCCCCTCGGTAGAAGCCGCCGCGATAGGCTATCTGCCATATATCCTCGATCCGCCGCGCGTCATGGCCGAGAAAACGATCCCGCAGCGCTTCCATGGCTCCGTCGACGGCCTCGGCATGGCCTTCGAGGCTGGCTTCGCCCCAGCCGACCAGGCCGCCCTGCGCTTCGATCCGCACGAACAGCCAGCGCGGCGGCACATAGAAGGTTTCGATCCGCTCGATGTTCACCGGGTCATCTCCTCGCTGGTCAACGGCTGTGCGTCAGGGCGGTGCAGCATGCTTCCGGCGCGATCCTCCTGTTCGACGGCGTCGACACGGCCAGAGTGGGAAGGGGGCACGACCGGCACCACCAGGCAGACGCTCTGCGCGGGCAGCACATCGCGCCAATCCGCGATGAGCTGTTTATAGGCCTTGCCGACGGCGCGGATGTTGCGATCGAGATCGTAGAGGCCCAGCGGGTTCACATGGCCGTTGCGTTCCCGCAGCGCACTGTCCCAGTCGACCTGGTCGGTCAGCGAATACCAGGTAAACCCGACCGTCGGGATGCCGATGTTGCGCAGCCGCAAGACATTGGCCCATTCCTTCCACAGCCAGTTGACCGCTTCGTCGCCATTGGGTCCCTCGGAGAGATTGGTTTCGGTGTGCATCACCGGGAGGCCGTAGCGGCCATAATATTGGCGAGTGATCTCGCTATAGCCGAACACCTCGCCCGCCGCCCAGGTCCGGCCGTCCTGGTGCACGCGATGCTCGTTGGTGCAATAATAGTCGTTGCCGAGAATACAGTGCTGCTTGAGGCGGTTCCCGAGAAAGAAGTGATATTCGTCGCGAGTCATGCCGCAGTCCATGAGGAACTCGTACATCTCGCTGTTCACCCGGCGCCCATAGTTCAGGTCGAGGCTCAGGAAACGCTTGGAGTTCATTATCTCCGCGGGGCCGATGGCCCCGGGGCTGTCGGCGTGGAAATATTCAGAGGACTCGCTCTGGATGAAGATCGCGTCAGGGCGGAGCTTCAATATCTCCTGCATCGCAAGGACATTGGCCTTGACGATATGCTTGAGCGCGGTGACGAACGCGGTATCGCTGCTCAACTGCTCGTTCCACCAACCATATTTGGCCGAGAAGACCGCGCAGATGAACATCTCGTTGACCGGCGTGTAGAGCTGCACCCAATGATAACGCTCTGCGAAAGCCGCAGCATAGCCGGCAAAAAGATGCGGAAAGTCCGGGTTCTGAAAATTGCCGATCCAGTCCGGTACGCCGAAATGGCAGAGATCGACGATGGGGGTGAGGTCCCGCCGGCGCAGATCGGACAGGGCCTGGTCGGCGAACGTCCAGTCGTAATGGCTGGGGCCCAACCATGTCCGATGCAGCGGCGGCCCGAAGCGCAGGTAGCGGGTGCCGAGTTCCTCGACGAGTTCGAAATCCTCGCGCCACCGCTGATAATGACCGCACAGCTCCATTTCGTCGATGCGAGTGCGGCCATTGTCGATTGTCGGGATGCTGTTTTCGATCCCAGTGCAGAACATGAAATTTGCCATCGCCTGCTCCCCTTTCAACCGGCGAAGGACGGTTGCTCGACACCGCGAACGCCGGGCCGCGTCATGAACAGCGATCCCGCCAGCGGCTGATCTGCGAGGACATCGTCGAGGCCGATACGTGCCGAGGTAATGAACAATCGGTCGAGATCGGGGCCGCCAAAGGCGCAACTGGTCGGGCGCTGGGTCGGCACGTCGATCTGGTCGAGCAGCACGCCCTCCGGCGAGAAGCGCCGCACGCAGCCGCCATCCCAAAAGGCGATCCACAGGCATCCCTCGATGTCGATGGTCATACCGTCCGGATGGCCGTCGTCCTGGCCGAAGCGCAGGAATGTCTCGCGGGCGCCGATTGATCCGTCCGCGGCGATCGGAAAACGGTAGACCGTCCGTATCGCGGAATCGCTGTGGTAGAGGATCCTGCCATCGGGGCTGAAGGCCGGACCGTTGGTGACATGATAGCCACGATCCACGCACTGCCATTCGAGCATCGCATCGAGGCGGTAAAGCGAGCCGGTGGTCGCCTGTTCGGCGTCATCCATCGTGCCGGCCCAAAAGCAGCCGGCAGGATCGACTTTGCCGTCATTGAAGCGGTTGCCGGGGATGTCCTGCTCGGGATTGCCGATCAGTTCGAATATATTTTCCTCGAAGTCGGCGAGCGCAAATCCCGCCTCGGTCGCGGCGATGAACCCGCCTTCCACGCGCGGCGCGATTGCACCTACTCGCCATGGCGGCGTCCAGCTGCGCGTGGTGCGCTTTTCCCAGTCCAGGCGCCAGATCGACGGAGCCTTGATGTCCACCCAATATAGCGCCTGCTCGCGCCCCACCCATACTGGGCCCTCACCCAGTAATGCGCCGGAGCGCACGACAACTTCTGGCGCGGAAATATCGTAGCTCGATCCCATGACGGAAGGCCAACGCCGGCTGATGCGCAAAGTTGCCCTGTCTGTCGCGACATTCGCGCGTCTTGCGCGTTATCGCGCCGTTGGGATGGAGGATAAATGCCGAGCGGAGCGGAAATTATAGCCGTGGACTGGGGGACGACGAACCGGCGGGCCTATGCCGTCGCGGGCGATGGCACGGTCATCGATGATGTCAGCGATGGGCTGGGAATCCTCGCTGTCGAGCCTGGCGGATTTTCCGCGGCCATCGCCGATCTGCGTGCCCGGCTCGGCAGTGCACCGATGCTGTTGGCGGGAATGATCGGTTCGAATCGCGGCTGGGTAGAGGCGCCTTACCGATCATGTCCCGCCGGGCTCGACGAGCTGGCGGAGGGCTTGAAGCGGATTCCCCACGTCGACGCGGCCATTGTTCCCGGTCTCAGCTTCGCCGACGAAAGCAGCGTCGATATAATGCGCGGCGAGGAGATCCAACTGCTCGGCGCGGTGGCTGCCGGGCTGGTGTCGCCGGACGCTTCGGCCTGCCACCCCGGCACCCATGCCAAATGGGTGAAGCTGGAGTCCGGTAGAATCGCTGCGTTCCGGACGGTAATGACCGGAGAGATGTTCGCGCTGTTGAAGAAGCACAGCATAATTGGGGGCCAGCTTCAGGCGGCGAGCGCTCCGGGCCCATCCTTCACCGCGGGCGTCCGCCGATCACTGGAGCGCTGCGAGCTTACCGCCGACCTGTTCCAGATCCGCGCCAGAGGTCTGATAGGCGGGCTCTCCAACGAAGAGGCCAGCGCTTATGCGAGCGGCCTGTTGATCGGAGCGGACATAAGGGCGGGCCTGTCCTTCGTGGGCAAGGGCGGCGCGGTCGCGCTGATCGGCGATCCAGTGCTGACGGCGCTATATGCCGCGGCCCTGCGCGAAACCGGCCGGGCCTCCTTCGAAGTTGATGGAGAGGCCGCTTTCCTCGCCGGAATCAAGGCATTAGTGGAGGTCATAAGATGATAGCGGAGCAAATTCTCAAGCAACATCTTGCGCAATGTCCACTTGTCGCAATCCTCCGCGGCATCACCCCTGCAGAGGCAGAGGCGATTGTGGCCGCGCTGATTGAAGCCGGTATCCGGATCGTCGAGGTGCCGTTGAATTCGCCCGATCCGCTGCGCAGCATCGAGCTGCTCGCCGCCCGGTTCGGCGAACATGTCCTGATCGGAGCAGGCACGGTGCTGGAGTCTCGGCAGGTCACAAGCGTTAGGGAGGCCGGTGGACGGATCATCGTGTCGCCTTCGACCGACGCCGAGGTGATAGCAGCGACAGTCGAAGCCGGCCTCATTTCCTCGCCCGGTTATTTCACCCCGAGCGAGGCCTTCGTGGCGCTCAAGGCTGGCGCGCACATGCTGAAGTTGTTTCCGGCCGAGGCTGCCCCACCCCGGGTAGTGAAAGCCCAGCGCGCCATATTGCCACCGACCGTGCCGCTGGTCGTCGTGGGAGGCGTCGTGCCGGACTCCATGGCGGACTACATCGCCGCCGGCGCTTCGGGGTTCGGGCTTGGTTCCGGCCTGTACAAGCCGGGCAGCACGGTCGACGAGGTCGCCGCGCGAGCCCGCGCCTTTGTCGCCGGGCTGGGGTCGGCGCATGGCTGAGATACGGATCGCAATCATCGGCTTCGGCAAGATCGCTCTCGACCAGCATGTTCCGGCTATCGCGGCGAACCCCGCCTTCAAGCTGGTCGCGGCAGTCGCGCCGCGCGGGACCCCGAGCGTCGACGCCCCGATCTTCAAGGATCATGGCGAGATGCTGCGCCAGGTGCGCCCCGATGCAGTGGCGATCTGCACGCCGCCCGCGCCACGCCACGCAATTGCACGCGATTGTCTCGATGCCGGCGCCCATGTCCTGCTCGAAAAACCGCCCGGCGTGACGCTGGGCGAGGTGAACGACCTCGCACGGCTGTGTGAGCAGCGGCGCAGGAGCCTCTTCACCACCTGGCACGCCCAATACAACGATGGCGTGAGGGAAGCGGCGCGGCTCATCGCCGAACAGGGTCTCCGCTCGCTGCGCATCGACTGGCTCGAGGATGTCGAGAAGTGGCATCCCGGACAGCAGTGGATCTGGCAGCCTGGCGGCTTCGGCGTGTTCGACGCCGGCATCAACGCGCTGTCGATCGCTACACTGCTCAGCCCGTCGGTGCTCTTGCTGCGCAAGGCGCGGATGGATCTGCACTCCGACGGCCAACAGCCGATTGCAGCGATGCTGACGATGGAAAGCCCTGGCGTGGCCGGGCCGATCGAAGCGTTGCTGGACTGGCGGCACAAGGGCGAAGAACGCTGGACCATCGAAGCCACCACGCTGACGGGCACGCGGTTGATGCTTTCGGAAGGAGGCGCGGTGCTTCGCATCGGTGATGGCGATCCGCGCCGCGGCACGGGCCGCGAATATCCGGCGCTCTACGCGCGTTTCGAGCAACTGGTGCGCGCACGCGAAAGCCATGTCGACGTCGAGCCGTTGCGCCTGACCGCCGACGCGTTCCTGTTGGCGGAGCGCGTCACCGCCGATTGACTATCTTGTGGAGCTTTCCCGATGAAATCGGGAATTAGATTATAACAGTAATCGATTAAGCCGATTAGACAGTATCTTCATCTTGGAAGATGATGACGAGAATGGACTAGATAACGTCGAAAATAGAGGGGTCCATAACCTAAAATAATATTCAAATTATTATGTTACATAGGAAGTCACGCAACCGCACTTCGCGTGAGGGGTTCTCCCAGGCTCACTTCACCTCGCGGAGACAGCGCATGTTCATGCACAATAAGCGGTTGCAATATACGGTAAGGGTGGCCGAGCCCAATCCGAAGCTGGCAGTCTGCCTGCTCGAACAATTCGGCGGCGCGGATGGCGAACTGGCCGCCGCCATGCGGTATTTCACACAGGGCCTTGGCGAAGAAGACCCGGGCCGTAAGGATATGCTGCTCGACATCGCGACCGAGGAACTTAGCCACCTGGAAGTGATCGGTTCAATCGTTGCCATGCTGAACAAGGGCGTTCGCGCCCAGCTATCGGAAGCCGCTATGGAGGAAGCGGAGCTGTTCCGCGTGATCGGCTCGAGCGGCGTGAGCACGAAGGAATCGGTGCTGTTTGGGGGCGGACCATCGCTGATCGATTCCGCCGGCGTTCCCTGGACCGCGGCCTATGTCGATTCTCGCGCTGAGCCGACGGTCGATCTGCGGTCGAACATAGCTGCCGAATCGCGCGCCAAGATCGTCTACGAGCGGCTCATCAACATCACCGACGATCCAGGGATCAAAGAGGCCCTTGGTTTCCTGATGACGCGCGAGGTGGCGCATCAGAAGTCGTTCGAGAAGGCGCTTTATTCGATCGAGGGCAATTTC
Organism: Rhizorhabdus argentea; assembly: GCF_037861105.1. Classification (NCBI taxonomy): domain Bacteria; kingdom Pseudomonadati; phylum Pseudomonadota; class Alphaproteobacteria; order Sphingomonadales; family Rhizorhabdaceae; genus Rhizorhabdus; species Rhizorhabdus argentea. The sequence goes on along the minus strand of NZ_JBANFK010000008.1, from coordinate 82,350 downwards.
CCACCCGGCAAGCTGCCGGGAATGCCCGAATATGCCGATGTCTATGTAAACGCCTCCCAGGGCCTTGGCGATACCACCGGGCCGTGGAACTCGGGAGAGCAATGGGAGCGGATCGACGATCTCGAGAAAACCATGCCGATCGACGGCGGAGACGGCAGCGCCTCGGTGAAGCTCAGCAACGACGATGCTGCGGCGCTTCAGCAACTCGCGGCAAGAGGTATGTCCGATCCTTCGCTCGATCCGACCACAGGGGCCGATCTCGGCGCGGGGCCCGGCGCCGGCAAGACCAAAGCCGTCGCGCCCGAACTGCGGTGAGCGATCGGCCCAACAGCAGGTCACTCCTGTGAGTGCCGGTTCGATCATCCTGGCGGGCGCCGCCGCCAGTTTGATCGCCGGCGTGGCGACGGTGGTCGGAGCCTTGCCGCTCCTGGGACTGCGACCGCCCTCCGAGGAGCAGCAGAACCTGCTCCTCGGTTTTGCCGCTGGCGTGATGCTGGCAGCATCCTTCTTCTCGCTGATCATCCCGGCGATCGACGCGGCGCGCGATCATGGCAGCGGACGTCTCGCAGCGTCGGGCCAGCTCACCGCCGCGGTTTTGCTGGGCGCGTTGGCGATAGCTGAACTCAACCGCCGTGTGCCGCCGCTCGATCAACTGGGGATTGGGCCGCCGGGGATCGCTGCCAGCGCCTCGGCGCGCCGGATCTGGCTGCTGGTCGCGGCGATTACTTTCCATAATTTCCCGGAAGGCATGGCGGTCGGCGTCAGCTTCGGCGGCGGTGATTTCGATCGAGGCAGGATGACGGCGCTCGGCATCGGACTGCAGAATATCCCAGAGGGTCTTGCCGTCGGCGTGGCCTTGATGGCGATCGGGCATAGCCGCGCCAAAGCCGTGCTGGCGGCGCTGGCGTCAGGCCTCGTCGAGCCTGTCGCAGGCTTGATAGGCGTCAGCATCGTCACCGCCGCACACGCTTTCCTGCCCTGGGGCCTCGGGCTCGCTGCAGGCGCCATGATCTACGTCGTGGCCGCCGACATCATACCCGACGCCCATGCGCGTATCGCCGGGGGCGGTCGGCTGGGATCGGGCTTGATGGCTGGGCTGGGCGCGATGATGTTTCTCGACACGCTGTTCGGTTGATTGCCGGAACGACCGTGCCGAAGTTCAGTGATCGCGTCGGTCGCAGTTTGGCTGTTCATTCTCCCGCGCAGCGCTGAGGCGGACGGCCTCATCGATCGAGCGAAGCAGATCGTCGAAGTCAGACCCCTCGACGATAGGAAAGGCATTCCGAAACCCGCTGCCAAGAATGTTCAAATCCCTCTGCGTCAGGAGACCCACGGCTACTATCTTTGGGCGCTCATACATGTGTTCTTCCAGGCAACCAACCAGAACAGGACAACGCCGGGAAAGGGCTGCCGTGCCAATTGTTTCATCGACGGGTTTTATTCCCTTGATCTGCCGGCAGTCGCGACGTGATTGCCCTGCCGTAGATCACCCCTTCAAGGCGGCGGCGATCATTCGGATCAATAGGTCCCGGTCGAGCGGCTTGGGGCAGCGGGGAACATGGCGATAGCCTTCGGGAATCGCTTCTTTATCATACCCTGTGAGGAACAAAAACGGGAGATCTGCCGTGGCGAGGGCGTCCGCGACGGGAAAGACCCGCTCTTTGCCGAGATTGATGTCGAGCACCGCAACGTCGACACCTGCTGGGTTCTCGGCAAGAGCGTCCAGCGCCTCCCCGACGGAACCCACCGGGCCGAGCACGCTTGCTCCGTTGCTTTCGAGCCACAGAGCGACATCGGAGGCGATGAAATAATCGTCTTCGACCAGGAGTAGACGATAGCCGGAGATCGCGCTGCAATGTGCTTCAGTCATCCCGCCTCCCCCAAAGCATGTTCAGGTCCCACGTTCGCACACAGCCATAACCCACTCAAGAGCATGGCCGAAGCCGTTGTGATTCAACAAATGCAAAAGTTCGGCATGATCGCGAAATCTATCGACGGCTGGCAGCCTCCCGCAGTGGAAGTGCGGACGCGACGATGATGGCTCCCGGTCACCTCCCCCGATCGTCACCTCGCCAGAAGGTTGCTAATCCGCTGCGGGGCTGCTCCGCTTCGGACAGCAATCATTCCGCCGGAGCCGGGCTTGGCCAGCCGGAGAAAAGGGACGGCTTCCAAGCTACTTCTTCGATATGCCTGGCTTCTGCCGGGCTGCCGGCCTGGATGGACAATATCCATGTTGTTCTACAGCCGCAACAACGACAAATCCCTATGGGGCCGGTCGGATTTGTTTTTGGATGCTATGATCTATATTATAATACTCATTAAGTATGATTCTATTTTTTCCTTCATTAGACATGATTTAATTGTAAAATCCAGATAACCATAACAAATGTTGTATAGAGTTTTTGGTAACGTCGGCATATTGTGGTTCGTTATTGACGAGATATGAGCTGTTGATCATTTGCGATATGGTCGCCGGGTGCTGGTGGATGCCCTCGAGTGGCTGATCGCATCTGGTCTCGGGGAGGTTGGCATGCGACACAGCTTCTTGCTGCGGATCATGATAGCTTGCGCGGGGATCTCCTCGCGCTGGCGGTCGCCGGTGATCCACGTGTCCGGTTTCCACGGCGTCTTCCGCACTTCGGCGAACCAGGCACTCATATGAGTAGGCATGGTTTGAACGGCAGCTTCAGTGGCGAACTGCTGCTGAGAAGGCTTCAGAAGGTTGCTCCGTTGAGCTCCGTAGAAGCTGACCTGGTCTTGTCCTTGCAGAAATCCAAGGACCACAGCCCGGGCTCGCATGTCACGCCGAATGTCGAAGGTGCCGCCTTTCCGCGCATCCTTGTGGCGGGGTGGGCTTGCAGGCCGCGGATACTGCCGGATGGCCGATGTCAGATGCTGTCGATTCAGCTGCCGGGCGACATCGTCGGCGACGGCGGCAACCGCCGGCCTCTCGAGATGTCGCCGGTCGTAGCGCTTACCAGTGTCCGAACGATCAGCGCGCGGCCGATCTTCGCGGCGATCGCGCGCGATCCGGTGCAGTATGGCGCACTTGCCGACGCAGTCGGGCAGCTTAGCCGCATGGAAGAAGCGCGGCTGATCGATCATGTCGTCCGTCTCGGTCGCCAGACCGCGGTTCAGCGGGTCGGCCATTGCCTGCTCGAACTCTACCACAGGTCACAGGCGATAGGATTCGTGCAAAGCGGCTGCTTCCCCATGCCACTGACGCAGGAAGTATTGGGAGATCTGCTCGGGCTGAGCCTCGTTCATGTGAACAGGGTGCTGTCGCAGTTGAAGCGCGCTGCCCTGATCGAGATGCAATCGGGTGTGGTTCGTGTGCGCGATGTCGACAAGCTCGCGCTGCTCGCGGATTATTCGCTGCCGCTACGCCAAAGCATGCCTATGGCCTCGCCGGAGATGAACGGCCTGCAGTATAGTTGAAACCTATGATGCCGAGAAGCCTACCGCCGTGCATCGCATGCAGGCAGCAATGGTCGGCAGCATGGCGGCGATGTTCAAAAAGAGACGATTCTTAAGGGCTTACATGGATCACCCTTTGGAACTGCGGAGCGGCGGTGACGTTGGCTGAGCCTGAGGATCAGGAGATCGAGAGATGGCTCAGAAAGGCGCAGGCGGTAACCCTGGAGCAATCGCCGGCAAGGGCGGTGACGCGGGCTCCGGAGCCAAGAGCAAGGCCACCGGCGGCAAGGGCGGCGGCGGTCGTTCTGGCGGCAGCAAGAGCGGCGGCGGCAAGTCGTCCGGCGGCTCATGACATACCGGAAGATCGCATTGCTGTCGGTGTTTTGCCTGGCCGCTGCGTGCAATCGAGCAGGCAGCAACCCGGCAAGCATCGAGGAGAACCCAAGCAGCGTCATACCGAGTGATCGCCTCGCCGATTCGGCCTCCGCCGGCAACGGTACCGTGGCCGACCCAGGTTCCGGTGCGACGGCTGTCGACCCGCAGTCGGTCGGGGCTTCGGCGCCCGGCGCAGGGACGTCCGGGCCGGCCGGCGCCGGGCAGGCGACGGGCAGTTCCGACGGCGGACGGTCGCTTGGCGACCGGTGACGCCGGATTGCCCTGGCCCGCCTGCTATTTTCTCGGCTGCAGCAGCTGGTCGAGCCAATTCGGGCCGCTGTTCGTCCGCTCCAAGCGCGGATAGCGGTTTCCGCCAAAATAGGGGATCGTCACCGTTCGAAACTGCTCTCCACGGCGCACGAGGAGCTCGATCGGCGTGCGCGTCGTCGGCGCGCTGTCGAGCCGTTCGCCGAGCCGGCTATTGTCGAAATTCTCGCCATCCAGCGCGACGAGGATGTCGCCATTGGTGAGGCCGGCCTCGAATGCGGGGCTGTCCCATATCACCTGGTCGACACTGTGGTCCGCGGCGTCGATCACCAACCCGAGCGAATAGCTGAAATCCGCGACTTTGCGCCTGCGCTCCTCGATTTTCCAATAGCTGGTCGGCTTGCTGGTATAGGCAAGCCGATAGCCACTCTTCGTGAGCCAGCCGAGCGGCGCGTGCGGCTGCGGCTGCTCGACCCGGCTGCGCAGGAAGCTCGCCCAGTCGTGGGGAGCGATGCTGTCCAAGGTGCGCACGACATCCTCGAATGTATAGGTGAGCGCCCCCCAATCGCCATCTCGCACGCCGAAGAAAGCTCGTGCGAAATCGTCGAGCGAGCGCTTGCCCCGGGTCAGTTCGCGCAGCTGCATGTCGGTGTCCAGCCAGACCAGCAGCCCTTCGTTGTAATAGTCTTCCGATCGCTGGAGGCTGGTCCAGGGCTGGGGCCGGCGAGCGGCAATGATCGGATCGTTGGTGGTATCGATCAGCGGCCGCCATCGCCGCCCGGGCCGGGTGTCGAGCGCTGCGGCGATCATCGCGATCCCTGACAGCGTGTCCTCGGTGGAAACCAATCCCGACCGCGCCTGCAGCACATAGCCCCAAAACTGGGTCTGTCCCTCGTACACCCATAGCAGCGAGTTGCGCATCGGTACGCTGTAGTCGGGCGTGTAGAGATCGGCGCCGCGCCGATATTTGCCGTTCCAGCTATGGGTATATTCGTGCGGCAGGAGATTGCGGCGCGCGGTCTGCTCGTCCCAATGGGTGAAATAGCCGGCAGTGACCCCGTTTTCGCTCGACCTTTGATGCTCGAGGCCTATCCCGCCGAGCCGATCGCTGATCGAGAACAGGAAGTCGTAATGATCGTAATGTTCGGCCCCGAACAGCCTGACCGCCTGCTCGACGAGACGGCGGTGTACTTCGATCTGTGCGTCGTTTGCGGCAAGTTCTTCCGGGCGGTCGGCGGCGATGTTGAGCCGGACCTTCGGGCTGAGCTGAATCTGCCGGAAATAGCGGCCCGCGAGCATCGGGCTGTCCACCAGCGTCTCGAAGTCGACCGGGCGGAAGGCAATTGCGCCGGCTGCTTGGGGGGCGAGCGGCTCCAGCGCTGTGCCATAGCCCCACCCGTTCGGCAGGACCGCTTTGGGCGAAACCATGATTCGGCGGGTGAAGTAGCCGGCCGGATAGAAAGCCGTCAGGTTCCACTGCAGACTCAGCATCTCTCGCGTCATGACGATTCGTCCCTGCGCCGGAGTGACCGGGGAAACATAATCGAAGCTTATGTCGATCGCGCGCGCACCGTCCGGAACCTCGACCCGGATGGCATAGACATCGACCGGGTCGCGCTTCCAGGCGAGTTGCTTGCCGTCAGCGGAGATGGTGAGGTCGGCGACATCGTCGATCGGCCCGCGCGGGGCGTGGTTTCCGGGCAGCCATTGCGGGTAGAGCAGAGTCATGCTGCCCCGCGCGACGACGGGGATATCCTCCCTGACGCGAAAAATGCCGCGTGCGACGTCGGTCGCATCGACGGTCAAGGCAATCGTGCCGGGGTAGGGGATGTCTTGTGCGACCGGCACCTGCCGTTCGATCGCCAGTGGCTGCGGGCGACTGAAATCCATGGCTGCGGCCGGAAAGGATGCGGCAAGCGCAAACGCTGCAAGGAAGAGCAGGTGGTGCGAACGCATCGGGGAGAATATCCGGATCTGGTTTATGGCCGGACCATGCCGCCTCTCCACAGGTTCGTCACCCCCGCAGCGCACGCTTTCTTGCAGCCGGCGGCGATCGATGCGGATCTCGTCGGTCGCCGATCTGCCTGATGTTCCGCCCGCCGCTTAATGCCAGCGCCAACCTGGCGGCGCAGCGTCGAAAGGCGCTCAAGGGAAGGCCCAAGCCATCGCCCCGATTTAGGGCTTCACGAATTTCAGGGTCATCCGGTCGCTTTCGCCGATCGCTTCGTAAGTTGCCCTGTTTGTGTCCCCGAGCCGATAGTTGGGGGGCAGCGTCCACACGCCGTCCGGCCAGTCATGTGTATCCTTTGGATTGGCGTTGATCGGGGATTCACCGGCAAGCCTGAAGCCGGCGGCGGTCGCCAGGCGGACAATCGTCGACCGTTTCAGGTAGCCGCTCGATCTTTCCCGGCTGCTGTCCATCTCCTCGGGAAGCCGGTGGTCGACCACGCCTAATATGCCGCCGGGCTTCAGCGCCGCATAGAAGTCGCCGAACGCCTTCGCGGCGACAGTGTCGCCGGCCATGATCAGGTTATGGACGTTGCGGAAGGTCAGCACGCGATCCACCGTGCCGGGCGGAATTGTTGACGGCTCAGTCGGGCTGAACGGCGCGACCTCGACGGTGCCGAACCAATCCTTATTCTGCTCGAGCATGGCCCTGCACGCGGCAAGGTCCTTTTCCGAGGCGGGGGGCATCGCGATGTAGCGGCCTTTTCTATTGAGCGCCGGGGCGAGGATCTGGGTGTACCATCCGCCGCCGGGGTAGAATTCCACCACCGTCTGGCCGCTGTGGACGTCGAAAAAGGCGAGCGTCTCGGACGGGTGGCGATAGGCATCGCGCGCCCGCTGCGCTTCGGCCCGGCGGCTATCCGCAATTGCCGTGGCGATGGTCGGATCGGCCTTGGCTGCGTGGCTGCCAGCGGCGGGCGCTATCATGGCGATGGCGGCGGCGATAAGCAGGTGGCGCAACGCGCATCTCCCGATATTGAGCTGCCCGCATGATGACGGAGTGGAGGAAAGGTGCAACCGGAATACGTCTGGCCGACGATGTTTCTCGTCCTGTTGGCAACTCTCTCGCTGGCGGCGGACTGGTGGCGGCACCATCGCCGTGAGGCGCATCGCGCCGTGGCGCGCATGGGTTGGATTCCTTGGCCGCTGATCGCGGTGCTTGCGCTGATCGGAGCCGCTATATGCGCGGCGATGTGGCTGCGGGGAGGCTGATCGGGTTGCCCACCGCGCCTTGCCCGAGGTGAGGACCAAGATCGGCAGGGATTACAGGCAGGCCTCCAGCAGAGGTTGGTCGAAGCCGAACTGGCGCGCTTTCTCGATCGAATAGGGACGCAGGCCCGAGGAGACATATTCGCCGATGATTTTCCCGTCGGTGTCCTCGGCATGATATTCGAATTTGAAGAGCTCCTGCGTGATGATCACGGGGCCTTCCATGCCGAGCACTTCGGTAATGCTGGTGACGCGGCGCGAGCCGTCCCGCAGGCGCTTGACCTGCACGATCATGTCCACCGAGTCGGCGATCTGCTTCGAAATCGCTTCCTTGGGCACCTTGATGTCCGACATCATCACCATGTTCTCCATACGCGCCAGCGCTTCGCGGGGGCTGTTGGAGTGCAGTGTGCACATGGATCCGTCATGGCCGGTGTTCATCGCCGCCAGCATGTCGAAACATTCCGATCCGCGGATTTCGCCCAGGATGATGCGGTCCGGGCGCATGCGAAGCGCGTTGACGACGAGGTCGCGGATCGAGATTTGGCCCTGTCCCTCGAGATTGGCGGGACGGGTCTCGAGCGGCAGCCAATGCGGCTGCTGCAACCGTAATTCGGCGGCGTCCTCGATCGTGATCACGCGCTCGCCGGGGTCGATCATCTTCGACAGCGCATTGAGCATTGTCGTCTTGCCCGAGCCGGTGCCGCCCGAGATAACGACATTGAACCGGCTCGCGCCAGCGATCTTGAGCAGGGTCGCCATCTTCTCGCTCATCGACCCGCCGCGCGCCATGATGTCGAGGGTGATCGGCTTGGACGAAAATTTGCGGATCGAGATCGCCGTACCGCGCAGCGACAGTGGCGGCACGATTACGTTGACGCGGCTCCCGTCCAGCAGGCGGGCGTCGGCAAGCGGCGTCGTCTGGTCGACGCGCCGGCCCACCTTCGACACGATGCGCTGGGCGATCTGGAACAGATGCTCCTCGTCGCGAAAATTGATCTTGGCGAGCTCGAGCTTGCCCTTGCGCTCGACATAGGTCTGGTTGGGTCCGTTGACCATGATATCGGTGATCAGCGGATCGCCGAGTAGTTCCTCGAGTGGCCCGAGCCCGAGCAGTTCGTCGACCAACACCTTTTCCAGCGCGAACTGTTCGCGCCGGTTGAGGGTGATGCGCAGTTCGGCCAGCACTTCGCCGATGATCGGGCGGAATTCCTCGGCCAGTTCGTCCTTGCTCAACGAGGCGGCCGCTTCGGGATCGACCCGTTCGAGCAGGCGCGGCAGCACCTGTTCCTTGATCTTGTGGATTGAGGCTTCGAAGCCTTCGACCCGAGAATTGCCCGCATCGCCGGACGCGGCTTCGCGGATCGCCAGACGCGCCATCGCGTCTGCATGCTTGGGCAACTCGATCTGATCCTCGTCGACCGGGATCGGGTCGTCGAAGCTGGGCATGCCCGCGAACGGGTCCGCACCGCCGGACAGCGGCGAAAGTTCGATCGGCGGGAATTGAAGGCCGCCGGTCAAGGGGCCGGGCGCATCGCCCTGCATTGGCCGCGCCACGCCGAAGGCGGGCTTCGCACCATGCGTCATCGCTCCACGCTTGCCGAATGCACTCATCGCGAACTCATCCCCGCCGGCCAAACTCCGGCCCAACGATGATCCAGTAACTCCAAAGCCCTCAAAAACGGTTAACCGGCCTTTGGCAATCCGGGGGCAGGGCTCGCGGTCGATCTTCCAAGGTCGGATCGCCCTGGGCGAGAAGGATGTCTGCTTCCATTTGGTCCAATATGGTGCGGAATGCCGCCGCATATTTCTGCCGCAGTGCGTCGCTTGTCAGTGAGCAGGCCGCTATATACTGTTCGCCAACATTTCTGTTTGTATAAACGGAACTGGATCGACGGGCGGAGCCGGGGGGCAACGTCTCCGGCGCGATCGAAACCAGCGTGATGCTGTACGAACGGGGGGTTGTCGGCAAATGGGGGCGCCAGCATATCTGAAGCGATATGAGCCGGAGGTCGGCGTCATATCCTCGCTTCTGCGCTTTCCGATCCTGTTTTTCATCTGGGGATCGGTGGGCTTCGTCTACAAGGTCTTCATGAACCTCTCACCCGGCGGCTTCGTGCTGTCGATGCTGTTCTTCGCGACCTGCGCACTGGTGGTGCTCGGATGGATGACGCGGCTCAGCATGGCGGCGCTTGGCGCTATATTGATGGTCCATGGATATATCCACGGCGGTACCGGCTCAATCCTGTGCGGCGTGGTAGCGGCGCTCAGCGCGCTCCTGCCGCTGGGCGAATATTATTCGCTCGACCGCTATCTCAAGCTCCAGACGCCGCCGGGTTTTTATGATCCGGTAACCCCGACGTCGGCGCCACGACTGTCGCCGCCGGTGATGCTGCTCTTTGCGCTCCTTGCCGCCTTCATGATTGGCGGCCCCACCTACAATCAGATCTTCCACCATCAGAACAAGATGTTCCGGTCGTGGGACATGTTCCACCGGATCGGCGCGCAAATCGTCAACGTCCATTTCTTCTACGCCGAAGCAGGGCGCCGAAGAGACACCGACTATATGGAAGAACTGGGGCACAAGGGGCTCGTGTCCGGCACCAACCGCGACGAGAACAAGCCCTATCGGCGCGATCTCAACCTGGTTGGCGCGCACGATCTGGAGTCGCTCATCGCGCGGGTTTGCGCCTCCTCCAGAACGCCTTCTTCGCTCCGGGTCGAAGCGCGGATCGCCTCCATGAAAGACGGCTGGAGGGAACTCTACAAGGGTAGCGAACCCGTCTGCCTGACCCATGTCTCGGAGAAGACGTCATGAAGCAGGCCCAATTGCTCTACGATTGGTGCTTTCGCTATGAGGGGTCCAGCCGCTCGTCCACGATCATCCGGATCGGCCTTCCCATTCTCATCTGGTACCGCTTTGGCCATGGTCCGGTGCATGGCCTGCCGTCCTACGGTGTCGGTTGGGCGATCCTGTTCTATCTATCTCTGTTCGGCATGTTTTTCGGCATCTTCTCGCAGCTGTCCACTTTCGTGGCGGGCACGGTGACGCTGGCCGCATATTATTATCTCAACGTTCTCCACCATCATGGCGAATGGGCGCACCATCATACCTACCTGCTCGCACTGGCGACTTGGCTGCTGGCGTTTGCGCCCTGCGGGAAATCCTATTCGGTCGACCGTTGGCTGGCGGTCCGCAGGGCCGCCAAGGCCGGGAGGCCACCGCCGGCGGAGGAGGGCAATCTGTTCGCGCTGCGGCTGATCGCGCTCCAGATGGTGCTCCTTTATTTCTTCGCCTTCTGGGACAAGATGTTTGTCGCGGGCAAGAATGCCATTTTCTACAACTTCCTCAACGGCAGCCGCCTCGAGCAGATCTTCATGACCCATTATTGGGGCTCTGGTTTCCACATCGCGCCGTGGATGACCGCGATCGGCTCCGCGATGGCGATCACCGTCGCGATCGTAGAATTGCTGCTGCCGCTATTGCTCGTCGAGCGCTTGCAGAAGTGGCTGGTGATCCCCGGAATCGGCCTGCACATCGCCTTCTATGTGCTGCTGCCGCTGGAAACCTATTCGCTGACCTGCATCCTGCTCTACTTCGCGATCTTCAACGCCAACAAGGTCCACGCCTTCATCGATGCGCTGGGGCCGCAGGGCGCGAGCGGTGCGCAACCCGAGGCCCAGCTCGCCGTAGCCTGAATGACGGGCGATGGCGGCGTGCGATCGCTCTCAGGCTGTGGCGACGAAATCCGCTGATGTGATCGCCGCCGCGTTGGCGAAGCCCAGTAGCTTGAAGGTCTCGAGCGGGTCCGAGGGCCCGGCATCGTAGAAGATATAGCTGTCGCCGCCGACCTGCAGCGCCGCCACCTTGCTGCTCCCGCCCTGCGCGCCGAGCAGAAACTGCGCTGTGTTTGCCGCTTCTGCGAGGCTGGCATAGGCGATGCTGTGCAGTACCTGTGCCGGTGTGCCGAAGCTCATGTGGATGTGATCGACACCGTCGGTAAAGTCGGTGATGACGTCGGTCGGTCCGCCCAAGGCGAACACTGCCTCGCCGACTGCGAAGCTGAAGACGTCGCCATCGCCGCCGCCGGTCAGGATATCGATGCCTGTGCCGCCGTCCAGACTATCCGTGCCGAGATCGCCCAGGAGCTGGTCGTTGCCGGTCCCACCCGTGATGCTATCCGCGCCCTGGCCACCCCGCAGCGAGTCGTTACCTTCACCGCCGTCGATCGTGTCGTTGCCGAGATTGCCGTTGACGCTGTCATTCTCGGTTGCGCCGAATATCCTGTCATTGCCCTGGCCACCCTGGATCCGGTCCGATCCCGCGCCGCCGTCGAGCATGTCGTCTCCGGCATTGCCCTGCAGGTAATCGCCGCCACTGCCGCCATTGATCGAATCCGCGCCGTCGCCGCTCACCGCCACGGCGGCCGCTCCATAGAGATGATCGTTGCCGCTGCCGCCATTGATCGAGTCGGCGCCGGCCCCACCCATCGCGAAGTCGCTATTATCATTTGCGGTGATGCTGTCGTTGCCCGGCCCTGTGATGGCGGTATCGATGCGGGTGCCATAGGCGATGGCGATATTGTTGCGCATAGTGGCCGCGCTGCTGAACGCGCCGTCATTAAGGTCGACATCAGACGCGGCGGTGAAACCGGACAGGTCGAGCGTGTTGTTCAGGCCCTTGTCCCACAACGTGACAACCGGATTGGCGTTCTGGTTGAAATCGAAGAACTTGGCGATCTCCCCAGCGATATTGCTGTGGAAACCGAACGTCTGTCCGCCGGACAGCGGGGTGACCACCGCCACGCCATAAATGCGCTGGATGGCGATGATATCGAGCGGCATCGGCGTGGTCGGCGACGTCCCATAGAACAGGCCATTATCCCCGGCCTGGGCGCCCCATCGATATTGCGGCCCCGACAATGTCTCGCTGTTATAGGACATTAGCGACCATGCGCGCGTATCGAAGGACGTGTAGGGCGACGCCGCGATATCGAGGCTCTCATCATAGGGCCCGCCATGGCCAAGCCCGAGTACATGGCCCCACTCGTGGATCAGCGTCGTATAGGGATATCCGCCATAGTTGCTCAGTGACGTGCCGAGTGGACCGAAAGCGGGCACGGAGGTGTCGATCTCGATCCGACCGGAGCTCGAAACGCCGAGTTGGGACGTGCCGGTATTCGCGGCTGTGGCATTGTTGCCTCCACTCGCGCTGCCGTCGCTCCCGCGAACTAGCGTTACCTGTGCGGCACCCGCGCCCATATCGACGAAGGTGACATTCGCTACCGACGACCACAGCTTGGCGGTGGCGGAAAAAGCGCCGCGCTCGGCCGCGGTCCATGAGGATGCCGGATCGAACCGATAGCTGATCGTTGCTCCCGTGCCGGTGGTGGGGCTTCCGAATTTGGCGCTGTAATTATAGCCCGCGCTGGAATCATAGCTGGGCGGCGAATCCAGATTCCACGTCCAGTAGCTGATGTCCGCAGCAATGCCGTTGGCGGCGACTCCGCTGATATAGGCAGCTTCCAGGCTTTGAACCGTGGTAATGGACGTCATGATCTTCCCCGCGAGGGTCTATAAGGGCCAGATATGGTCAGTGACTCAACATCATTTTGATCCGGTTTAGATGTGCTTCGCTGTCTACAGGCTTGACGGGGGCGAAGTCATGCAACTTAATGGTTGCGTATCTGACTCCCCTTAGAGTGTATGCAATTGAGGAGGTTGCCTTATGGATAGCATCGTCAGGACGATCGACATCGCCGCTCCGGTCGAAAGGGTTTGGCGGGCGCTGACGGATCATGAGGAGTTTGGCCGATGGTTTCGGGTAAAGCTGGAAGGACCCTTCACTCCCGGCGAGCTTAGCTGCGGCACCATCACACATCCCGGATATGAGCATGTCCGCTGGACGGTGCGAACTGTGGCAATCGAACCACAGCGTCGCTTTGCGTTTAGCTGGCATCCATATGCGATCGATCCCAACATCGATTATTCGAACGAACAGCCGACGTTAGTCGAATTCCGGCTTGAGCCGAACGATACCGGCACTCACCTGACCATCACCGAGTCGGGCTTCGACAAGATACCGGTGGAACGTCGTGACGAGGCCTTGCGGATGAACGGCAATGGCTGGACGGTCCAGGTCGAAAATATCCGCACACATGTCGAGGGCTGAGCCGCGGCTGTCCGGGGATCCGGCCCCGCTTTTCGCGGCCTTGGGCGACCGGACGCGACTGTCGCTGCTGATGACGCTCAGCGACGGGCGCAGGCGCTCAATCACCGCGCTCTCCGCCGACAGTCGGCTGACCCGCCAGGCCGTGACGAAGCACCTACGAGTGCTGGAGCAGGTCGGGCTTGTGGAAAGCGTACGCGATGGCCGTGAAAGCTGCTTTACCTGTCGTCCCGAACCGCTGGAAGCTGCACGTGCTTATCTCAACCGGGTGGCGGCGCAGTGGGACGACGCGCTGGGAAGACTGAAGGCCTTCGTGGAAGAGTGACGGTGATCGTCGCCGCGGCGGATCGCAACCGACAAAAGAAAAGGCCCGGCCGCTGGGCGGTCCGAGCCTTGGACTTCGTCAGCCGAGGGCAGGAGTCAGGCTTCGCTAGCCTGCTCCGCCAGCACCGTCAGTCCCTTTTCATTGACCTCGGCGAAACCGCCTTCGACATGGATCCGCGCCGTCACCGTGTTGGGCCCCGAGTAGATCGCCAGTTCGCCCGAACGTACCACCGACATAAAGGGGGCATGGCCCGCCAGCACGCCGAAGTCGCCTTCGGTGCCGGGCACTACCACCATATAGACTTCCTCCGAACGGAGCAGCTTTTCGGGGGTGACGAGTTCGAAGTGCAGGTCTGCCATGATCAATCCTGTTTCGCTGCCAGGGAAAGGTCGAAAGCCCTTGTGGCTTTTTCGAACTTGTCCCGGCAGCCGCTGTTGTAGAAGCCGACGACTGCGCCCTTGTAGAGGGTCAGCGAGTCTGCCGCGATCGGATCACCCGACCAGGGGCAGCTTTCGTTGACCGCGTCCTCAAGGCGCAGCCCATTGTTCATCAGGCCGCTTCGGCAGCCAGCTTCTTGGCCTTCTCGACGACCTCATCGATGCCGCCGACCATGTAGAAGGCAGCTTCCGGCAGATGGTCATACTCGCCTTCGACCACGGCCTTGAACGACTTCACGGTGTCTTCGATCGCGACGAACTTGCCGGAGATGCCGGTGAAGACCTCGGCGACGTGGAACGGCTGCGACAGGAAGCGCTGGATCTTGCGGGCGCGCTGGACGGTGAGCTTATCCTCTTCGGAAAGCTCGTCCATGCCGAGGATCGCGATGATATCCTGCAGCGACTTGTACTTCTGCAGCGTCTCCTGGACGGCGCGGGCGGTCTCGTAATGCTCCTGGCCGACGATGCGCGGCTCGAGCATGCGCGAGGTCGAGTCGAGCGGGTCGACCGCCGGGTAGATGCCCAGCTCCGAGATGGCGCGGTTGAGGTTGGTGGTCGCGTCGAGGTGGGCGAAGGACGTGGCCGGCGCCGGATCGGTAAGATCGTCGGCGGGCACGTAGATCGCCTGCACCGAGGTGATCGAGCCCTTGTTGGTCGAGGTGATGCGCTCCTGCAGCGCGCCCATGTCGGTCGACAGGGTCGGCTGATAGCCCACCGCCGAAGGAATACGGCCGAGCAGCGCCGACACTTCCGAGCCCGCCTGGGTGAATCGGAAGATGTTGTCGACGAAGAACAGCACGTCCTGGCCTTCGACGTCGCGGAAATATTCGGCGATCGTCAGGCCCGACAGTGCGACGCGTGCGCGGGCGCCGGGCGGCTCGTTCATCTGGCCGAACACCAGCGCCACCTTCGAACCCTCGGGGGTCGGGTTGCCGTCGGCATCCTTGGCGATGACGCCCGCATCGAGGAACTCGTGATAAAGATCGTTGCCCTCGCGGGTACGCTCGCCGACGCCGGCGAACACCGAGGTACCGCCATGGCCCTTGGCGATGTTGTTGATCAGCTCCTGGATCAGCACGGTCTTGCCGACGCCGGCGCCGCCGAACAGGCCGATCTTGCCGCCCTTGGCATAAGGCGCGAGCAGGTCGATCACCTTGATGCCGGTGACGAGGATGCTTGCGTCGGTCGACTGGTCGACGAACAGCGGGGCATCGGCATGGATCGGTGCGGTCTGGGTCGCGTTGACGGGGCCGCGCTCGTCGATCGGTTCGCCGATCACGTTGAGGATGCGGCCGAGCGTCATCGGGCCGACGGGAACGCGGATCTGCGAGCCGGTGTCGGTGACTTCCTGGCCGCGGGTCAGGCCTTCGGTTGCATCCATAGCGATCGTGCGGACGGTGCCTTCGCCGAGATGCTGGGCGACTTCGAGGACGAGGCGGTTGCCGTTGTTCTGCGTCTCGAGCGCATTGAGGATCGCGGGCAGCTCACCGTCGAAGGCGACATCGACGACGGCGCCGATGACCTGCGAGATGCGGCCGACATTGTTGGTGGTGGTAGCCATGGTCTGTTTCCTGCCTGTGTCTACTTAGAGCGCTTCGGCGCCAGCGATGATTTCGATAAGTTCGGTGGTGATCGCGGCCTGACGGGTCCGGTTATACTGGATTGTCAGCTTGTTGATCATCTCGCCCGCGTTCCGGGTCGCATTGTCCATCGCGGTCATGCGGCTGCCCTGCTCGGACGCGGCATTTTCCAGCATCGCGCGGAACAGCTGGATCGCGACGTTGCGCGGCAGCAGCTCGGCAAGGATTTCCTCCTCGTCGGGCTCATATTCGACCGCCGCCGAGGCACCCGCCGCCTCGACGCCGTTGGGCGGCGTGAGCGGAACCGGGATGATCTGGATCTCGGTCGGCTCCTGGACCAGTGCCGACTGGAACTTGGCGAAGAACAGGTGCGCCACGTCGAACTCGCCCGCCGCATAGCGGTGGATCAGGTCCTCGGACACGATATGTGCGTCGGAGAAGGCCACGTTCTTGATGTGGGTCTGGTCGACCTGGTGGACGATTTTGCCTGGGAACAGCCGCGAGATGACCGCGCGGCCCTTCTTGCCGATCAGGTAGAACTTCACCGTCTTGCCCTGCGCGATCAGGCTGTCGGCCGTCTTGCGGGCGGCGCGGACGATGTTGGTGTTGAACGCGCCGGCGAGGCCGCGTTCCGACGTCGCCACCACGAGCAGGTGGCACTGATCGTTGCCGGTGCCGGCGAGCAGCTTCGGGCTCTGCGGCCCGACCGTCACCTTGGACGCGAGGCTCGCCATCACGGCATCGAGCCGCTCGGCATAGGGGCGGCCGGCTTCTGCCGCCATCTGCGCACGGCGCAGCTTGGCCGCGGCGACCATCTTCATCGCCTTGGTAATCTTCTGGGTCGACTTCACCGAGGTGATGCGAACCTTGAGGGCCTTGAGACTTGCCATCTAGTCTTGTCTCTTCCGTCCTAGTTCGCCCGGCCGTCAAGCCGGGCGAAGGATCAGTATGTTACGCGAAGGTCTTCACAAAGGCTTCGAGCGTCGACTTGAGCGCCGCCGTCGTGTCCGCCGACAGATCCTTGGTGTCGCGGATCGAGGCCAGCAGGTCGGCATGCTTGGAGCGCATTTCCGACAGGAAGGCGGCTTCGAAGCGCGTCACGTCACGGGTCGGGACAGTGTCGAGATAGCCGTTCACGCCCGCGAAGATCGACGCGACCTGCTCTTCGAACGGCAGCGGCTGGAACTGCGGCTGCTTGAGCAGCTCGGTCAGGCGGGCGCCGCGGTTGAGCAGGCGCTGGGTCGAGGCGTCAAGATCCGAGCCGAACTGCGCGAAGGCAGCCATTTCGCGATACTGGGCGAGCTCGAGCTTGATCGAGCCGGCGACCTTCTTCATCGCCTTGGTCTGCGCGGCGGAGCCGACGCGGCTGACCGAGAGACCGACGTTGATGGCCGGGCGAACGCCCTGGTAGAACAGGTCGGTCTCGAGGAAGATTTGGCCGTCGGTGATCGAGATCACGTTGGTCGGGATATAGGCGGAGACGTCGCCCGCCTGGGTCTCAATGATCGGCAGTGCGGTCAGCGAGCCGTTGCCGTTCGCGTCGTTCAGCTTTGCTGCGCGCTCGAGCAGGCGGCTGTGGAGATAGAACACGTCGCCGGGATAGGCTTCGCGGCCCGGCGGGCGGCGCAGCAGCAGCGACATCTGGCGATAGGCAACCGCCTGCTTCGACAGATCGTCATAGACGATCAGTGCGTGCATGCCGTTGTCACGGAAATACTCGCCCATCGCCACACCGGTGTAGGGCGCGAGATACTGGAGCGGGGCGGGATCCGACGCGGTCGCGGCGACCACGATCGAATATTCCATCGCGCCATTCTCTTCGAGCGTCTTGACGAGCTGCGCGACGGTGGAGCGCTTCTGGCCGATCGCGACATAGACGCAGTAGAGCTTCTTGCTCTCGTCGGTGCCGGCGTTGGCGGTCTTCTGGTTGATGAAGGTGTCGATGGCGACCGCCGACTTGCCGGTCTGGCGATCGCCGATGATCAGCTCGCGCTGGCCGCGGCCGACCGGGACGAGCGCGTCGAGCGCCTTGAGGCCGGTCTGCACCGGCTCATGGACCGACTTCCTGGGGATGATGCCCGGCGCCTTGACTTCGACGCGGCTGCGCTGGTCGCTGACGATCGGGCCCTTGCCATCGATCGGATTGCCGAGGCCGTCCACCACGCGTCCGAGCAGTCCCTTGCCGACGGGGACGTCGACGATCGTGCCGGTCCGCTTGACGACATCGCCTTCCTTGATCTGGGCATCCGAGCCGAAGATCACGGCGCCGACATTATCGGCTTCCAGGTTGAGGGCCATGCCCTTGATGCCGTTGGAGAACTCGATCATCTCGCCGGCCTGGACGTTGTCCAGCCCGTGGATGCGGGCGATGCCGTCGCCGACGGACAGCACCTGGCCGACCTCGGTGACCTGCGCTTCGGAGCCGAAGCTGGCGATCTGGTCGCGGATGACCTTGGAGATTTCAGCGGCGCGGATGTCCATGTTCAGCCTTTCATCGCAATCGCGAGGGTGTTCAGTTTGGAGCGGATGGAGCCGTCGATCTGGCGCGAGCCGACCTTTACGATCAGTCCGCCGAGGATCGAGGGATCCACGGTGAGGTCGACCGCGACATCGCGGGCGAGCTGGGTCTTGAGCTTGGCCTTCAGCGCCGCGACCTGATCGTCCGACAGCGGGTGGGCCGAGGTGACTTCGGCGGTCGTCTCGCCGCGATGCGCGGCGGCAAGCTGGCCATAGGCCCGGATCACCGCGCCCAGCTGCCCGAGCCGGCGGTTCTGGGCGAGTACGCCGAGGAACTTCGTGGTCAGCGAATCGAGCCCCATCGCCGCCGCCGCGGCGGCGATCGCCTGCGCCGCCTGGGTGCGCGAAACCACCGGGCTGGTCGTCAGCTGGCGCAGATCCTCCGACTCGGCGAGGGTAGCCTTGAGCCTCGCAAGGCTGGCCGAAACCGCGTCGATCGCCTTTTCGTCACGGGCGAGCCCGAACAGTGCGGTCGCATAACGTCCGCTGAGGCTAGCCTGAATACCGCCGGAATTCTCCACGCGCGTCTCGTCCCCCAAATGGATGTCGTCCCATGCGAAAAAGGGGGCGCTGTAAGGCGTCCCTGCATCGGTCGCGGGCCGGTTAGCAGGGGTGTCCCGAGGATGCAAGGCGGAGGGGCTAAAAGATACCGTGTTGCAATAAAACACAGCTAGGATCGTCCGGATCGATCGGAACGCACCTGGAATCAGAAAGCCGGACCTCGCGGCCCGGCTTTCCTCTGCGATCTTCGGGATCGCTCCGATTGTGCGGTTACGCAGCCTTCGCCGGCTCCGCGTCGATCACCTGCTGCGGTTCGACACCGTCGATGGCGATGCGGCGCGGCTTCTTATGCTCGGGGATCTCGCGCACCAGTTCGACGTTGAGCAGACCGTTCTCAAATCCTGCACTCGTCACCTTGATGGTGTCGGCGAGTTGAAAGCGGCGCTCGAACGCGCGCTTGGCGATGCCGCGGTGCAGATATTCGCGCTGCTCGCCTTCGGTCTCACCTGCGCGGCCGATGATGATCAGCATATTGTCCTGCACGGTGACGTCGATTTCTTCGCGGGTGAAGCCGGCCAGCGCCATCTGGATGCGATAGGCGCCGTCACCGGTCTTCTCGATGTTATAGGGCGGGTAGCTGTCGCTTTCGCCGCGGGTGAAATCAACGAGGCGGTTGAGATTCTCGAAACCGATCGAGGACCGGAGAAGCGGAGCAAAGTCGAGATTACGCATGGGTCTGTTTCCTCATACAAGCGATGTTGACCATGATGACCCGCGGGGCTGCCGCCGGGCCTTGTCCGCCGCCCCATCTGGCAACGGCGGACGCGATCGAGATAGTAAGGACCGAGCTGCCTTCAAGAGGTCGTCGCAGCGGTTCGTTGACTGGCGCGGTCCGCCCGCCTAACCGGGGCCGATGGTTGCCTATCTCGAATTCGAAAAGCCGATCGCGGAGCTCGAAGCGCGCATCGCCGAACTCCGTTCGACCGCCCATGCGGGGTCGCTCGACATCGGCAGCGAAGTCTCGAAACTCGAGGCGAAGTCCGAAAAGCTGCTGCGCGACATCTATGCGAGGCTGAGCCCCTGGCAGAAGACGCAGGTCGCGCGTCATCCGGACCGGCCGCACTTCAAGGACTATGTGGCCGGTTTCATCACCGATTTCATGCCGCTCGCCGGCGATCGCGCTTTTGCCGACGACCAGGCGATCATCGGCGGCCTGGGCCGGCTCGGCGATCGCAAGGTGGTGGTGATCGGCCATGAGAAGGGCGACGACACCGCTTCCCGGTTGCGCCACAATTTCGGCATGGCCAAGCCCGAGGGCTATCGCAAGGCGATCCGGCTGATGCAGCTCGCCGATCGGTTCGGCCTGCCGGTGGTCAGCCTCGTCGATACATCGGGCGCCTTTCCGGGCGTGCAGGCCGAGGAGCGCGGCCAGGCCGAGGCGATCGCCCGCTCGACCGAGCAATGCCTGGCGCTGGGCGTTCCCATGGTAGCGGCGATTGTCGGCGAAGGCGGCTCGGGCGGCGCGATCGCCGTCGCGGCCGCCAACAAGGTGCTGATGTTCGAACACGCCGTCTACTCGGTGATCTCGCCCGAGGGCTGCGCCTCGATCCTGTGGCGCACCGGCGACAAGGCCGCCGAGGCAGCCGAGGCGATGAAGGTGACCGCCGCGGATCTCCAGCGCCTGGGTGTCGTGGACCGGGTAGTGCCCGAACCGATGGGTGGTGCGCACCGTGATCCGGCAGCGGCGGTAACGTCGCTGGGCGCGGCGATCGGCGAGGAACTCGACAAGCTCGCCGGCAAGAAGCCTGCGTCGATCCGCGCAGCGCGCCGCGATAAGTTCCTGGCGATCGGATAGTAGCGGACCCGTAACGGAACTGTTCAGGTGGCTGCTGCTTTATGCGTTTCGTCGAGAGGATTCGCATGAATAAGATCATAATTTGCGCCGGCCTCATGCTGGCGCTGCCATCCGCGCCAGTTCTGGCACAGGCACAGGCGATCTCCGCCAGCGACCGGCGTGCGGGGGCAGAGGCACATCCTCAGTTGCTCCAACAGTTCGGCGGCGCGATGAAAGGGCCGGCAGCCGATTATGTCGCGCGCGTCGGTCGCAAGATCTCGGTGCAGTCGGGCCTGTCCAATTCCGAGCGGGACTTTACCGTCACGCTCCTGGATTCGCCGATAAACAACGCCTTCGCGATAGCCGGCGGCTATGTCTATGTGACTCGCGGGCTGCTCGCGTCGATGAACGACGAGGCCGAACTCGCGTCGGTGCTCGGACACGAGGTCGGCCATGTAGCGGCCCGCCATGCCGCCAAACGACAGCGCACCGCGACGATCACCCAGGTCTTGGCCGGGATAGTGGGCGCCGTGGCAGGCAATTCGGGGGTCGGTAATCTGGTGGGGCAGGGCGCCGGCGTCGGCGCGGACCTCATTACCAAGGGATTCTCGCGCACTCAGGAATATCAGGCCGACGATCTGGGCGTGCGCTATCTCGCCTCCGCGGGTTATGATCCGCTGGCCTCGTCGGACATGCTGGGGATTCTCGGGGCGCAGAGCGCGCTGGAAGCGCGGGTCAGCGGTCAGCAGAGTTCGTTGCCGACCTGGGCGAGCACCCATCCCAATTCGGCCGATCGGGTCAAGCGCGCCCGCGACAAGGCCGCGCAGACCGGCGCCGCCGGCCGCGGTTCGCGCAATCGCGATGCGCTGCTCGATGCCATCGACGGCCTTCCTTATGGCGAGGACCCGTCCAAGGGATTCGTCGAGGGCCGGGAGTTCAAGCTTCCAACGGAGCGGCTCGCCTTCACGGTTCCCAGCGGATACAGCCTGGTCAATAGCGACGACGCCGTGACCATCAGTGGATCGGGCGGGCAGGCGAGCTTCACCGGCGGCCGGACAGGACTCGGCGGACTGGACGATTATGTCGGGCAGGTCTTCTCGAAGCTGAGTGCCAATATCCGCTACGGCCAGATCCAGAGCGGACGCGCCAACGGCGTGGACTTCCGCTATGCCTTCGGTGAGGCAAGCAGCAATGCCGGCCAACTGGACGTCGGTGTGTTCGCATACCGCCCGGACGGTGACTCCAAGGCCTTCAGCTTCGTTACCCTGGCTCGCGCCGGACAGGGGATCGGGCCGTTCCAGCCGCTGGTCGAAAGCATGCGTCGCATGGCGCCGAACGAAGCCGCCGGCGCGAAGCCGCTGCGGGTACGCGTGCTGAGGGTGAAGCCCGGCGATACCGTAGACAGCTTCGCCCGGCAGATGGCGTTTTCGGACAGTCCGATGGACCGCTTCCTGGTGCTCAACGACCTGGCTCCGGGAGCGAAGCTGCGGGTAGGCGACAGGGTAAAGGTGATCGTGCGGCAGTAGGCGCCAAAAAGGGCGGCGAACTTTCGTCCGCCACCCTTGGAAGCCAGCCTTTAGCCGTATTAAAGGCTAGGCTCAGCTCGCCTTCATGTTGTTCGAAACGTTCGTAAACGTCTTCTGGAGCTGATTGCCCAGGCTTGTCATCGCGGTGATCGCGGCAACGGCGATAAGGGCGGCGATCAGACCATATTCGATCGCGGTTGCACCCTTGTTGTTCTTGAGCAGCTTGGCAACGAACTTCATAACTCTAACTCCTACAACCCGACCACGGGGATTTTCGGCCCGGCTGACCTCGCTCGCGTTGGGCCAACAATCACATCCTTAGCGGGCAAGTCCCTGCCGAAAGGTTAACGCGCCGCGATTTCTCAAGTGGCTGCAACCCGACTGGCGACATCGTCCCAGCGCCCCCTGACCGAATCGCCCAGTGTCGCGACCGCGCCCATGAGCGCGAGGAAGACCAACGACAGGATCAGTCCATATTCGACGGCGCTGGCGCCGCTCTGGTCGCGGCACAGCCGGAGCAGTCCTGATCCGTCATTAGCGCCCCTCATGTGTCCTTCCTCGAACGAAAGGGCGGTCCCAATCGCTTTGATCTGAAGCGGATTATTCCGTAGGCGTGCCGGATTAAAAATCTCTGAAGAGTTCGACGACCATGCAAACGCCCCAGCTCCTGATCGTCGTTGCAGCCGCGTTGATCGATCCCGACGGGCGAATTCTGGTCCAGCAGCGGCCCCAGGGCAAGGCGATGGCAGGGCTGTGGGAGTTCCCCGGGGGCAAGGTCGAAGCCGGCGAGCTTCCCGAAGCCGCGCTGATCAGGGAGTTGCACGAGGAATTGGGTATCGATGTCCAGCAGGCGTGCCTCGCGCCGGCCTGTTTCGCCAGCGAGGCGCTCGGAGATCGGCACATGATCCTGCTGCTCTACATCTGCCGGAAGTGGCACGGAATCGCGCGCGCGCTGGAGGCGCCGGCGATACAGTGGGTGCGCCCCGTCGAACTGCACGGTCTCGACATGCCGCCGGCCGATCGCCCGCTGATCGGGCTGCTGGACGCGCTGGTCTAGATCTGCCTTTCGAACAGCCGGTCGATGCGGCTGCCTGGCAATATCCACAAGATCGATACCAGGAAGGTGCAGGCGATGCTCAACGCGCTGTTGACGAAGGCGAGGGCGATGCCGGCGGCGTAGATGCACAGCGACACGATGGCCTTGCGCTGCTGGATACCATGCTGTGCGGTCGTATCGGAATCGGCGGCATTACAGAGCGCTTCAGCCTCGAGCCAGGGATAGACCAGCGCCGGCAGCAGTAGCGTCACCAGATAGATCGCCGTCGGTATCGGTTCATGCGGATGTTCGCCCCACCACGCGGTACCGAACGGGATCAGCGACAGGCAGAACAGCCACAGCAGGTTGGCCCAGCGCAGCGCATTGCTCGACACCTCGGCGCGGTCGAGCAGCTGATGATGGTTGACCCAGTAGACGCCGACCTGGACGAAGCTGAGCGCATAGGCGAGCAGGACGGGCCAGAGCCGCACCAAGCCTTCCAGCGTCGGATGCTCCGGCGGACGCAGCTCGAGTACCATGATCGTGATGATGATCGCGATGACGCCGTCCGAGAACGCCTCGATACGGCCGGTTTCGGAAACTGGTTCTGGCTGGCTCATCGTCCGATGATGGATCACCGATCCCGCGGCTGTCCATAGACGCGAGTCACGCCGCATCCGGAACATTGAGGAATGTTTAGAGAATCCGGTTCTACACGCGGCGCAGAGAAGGAAGGTATGCGATGCTTCAGCTCACTTATATCAGCTCGGCGCGCCGCGATGTCGGCAAGGACGATGTCGAGAAAATCCTCTCCGCGTCGCGGCGAAACAACGCGCGCGACCGGATCACTGGCCTGCTTGTGCACGATGGCCGGCGCTTCCTGCAGGCACTCGAGGGCGATGCCGAACTCGTCGAACGCTGTTTCGCGCGGATCAGCCAGGATGATCGCCACCGCGCGGTGGTACGCCTCTCGCAGCGCGAGGTGAGGGCCCGCGCGTTTGGCGATTGGGCCATGGCCTACCACATCGGCGCTGCAGCCGGCGATAAGGCATCGATGGTCGAGGCGGTCGACATGCTCACCGCGGGCATATCCGACGCGAATACGCGTGAACTGTTCCGCAGCTTCGCGCGCTTGGAGCGCCGCGCTGCCTGAACCGCGGTGCTATTTGGCGGCGGCGGGGCGCTCGAAGGCTACGCTGATGTCGAGCGGCACTTCATCGGGCACGAGCGGAATGCCGTAGCTCACGCCGAAATCGCTGCGCTTCACCGTGGTCTTCGCCTCAAACCCGATGGTCTGCTTGCCCATCATCGTGCCCGCCCCGATAAAATGAGCGTCGAGAACCACCGGCTTGGTGACGCCCTTGATCGTCAGGTTGCCGATGATCTTCGCCTTGTTGCCCGAAGCTTCGATCTTCGTCGATTCGAAGTGCGCCTTCGGGTATTTCGCCGCATCGAAAAAGTCGGCGCCCTGGAGATGCTCGTTGAGCTGGGCCGACGTCGTGGTGATGCCGCTTATCGGGATGTCGATCGATACTTTCGCCGCAGCCGGCGCCTTGGGATCGAGAGTCATCGCGCCCGTCACGTCGCCGAACAGCCCACGGTACATGCTGAAGCCGAGATGATTGACGGTGAAGGCGACCTGGCTGTGCGCCGGATCCACCGTGTAGTTGCCTGCGGCGACGCGCGACGCATCGGGAGCGCCGGGGGGCGTGGTAGGTATCTGGGCGAACAAGGGCTGGGCAGTGCCGATGGACAGGCCTGTCAGCAGGACGGCGATGCGTTTCATGCGACATTCTCCTAATGCGACTGGAGCGGCACACTAAAGTGCACCGCTCCCCCGACAAGCCACAATAGCGAAACGCACCGTTTCGGGTGTCGCCGATCGTTTCCGGCGCTTAGTTCTTGGACTTATCGACCAGCTGGTTCTTGCCGATCCAGGGCATCATCGCGCGCAGTTCGGCGCCGACCTTCTCGATTGGATGCTCGGCGGCCAGCTTGCGGCTGGCCTTGAGCTCGGGCTGGCCGGCGCGGTTGTCGAGCACGAAGCGCTTGACGAACTTGCCGGTCTGGATGTCGTGCAGGACGCGCTTCATTTCGGCCTTGGTCTCGGCGGTGATCACGCGCGGGCCGGTGTGGATGTCGCCATATTCGGCAGTGTTCGAGATCGAGTAGCGCATGTTGGCGATGCCGCCTTCATACATCAGGTCGACGATCAGCTTCACCTCGTGCAGGCACTCGAAATAGGCCATCTCGGGCGCATAGCCGGCCTCGGTCAGCGTCTCGAAGCCTGCCATGATGAGGTGGCTGAGGCCACCGCACAGCACCGCCTGCTCGCCGAACAGGTCGGTCTCGCATTCTTCCTTGAAGGTCGTCTCGATCACGCCCGAGCGGCCGCCGCCGATCGCCGACGCATAGGACAGGGCGACGTCATGCGCGTTGCCGCTGGCGTCCTGGGCGATGGCGATTAGGCAGGGGACGCCGCCGCCGCGCTGATATTCCGAGCGAACCGTGTGGCCGGGGCCCTTCGGCGCGATCATGAACACGTCGATGTCGGCACGCGGCTCGATCAGCCCGAAATGAACGTTGAGGCCGTGCGCAAAGGCGAGCGCCGCACCGGGCTTTAGGTTGTCCCGCAGATCGTCGGCATAGATGCCGGCCTGATGCTCGTCGGGCGCCAGCACCATGATGATGTCGGCCCACTTTGCCGCTTCGGCGTTCGACAGAACCTTGAACCCGGCGCCTTCGGCCTTCTGGGCGGTGGCGGAGCCGGGACGCAGCGCGATCGCGACATCGGCAACGCCGGAATCGCGGAGGTTCTGGGCATGGGCGTGGCCCTGGCTGCCATAGCCGACAATGGCGACCTTCTTGGTCTTGATGAGGCCGATGTCGGCATCACGATCATAATAGACGCGCATAGCTTGCTTCCCTGTGGCGCGGCCGGACATTCGGTTGCGATGAAGGCCGTGTGGTTGAAATTCGTCGGGGCCCCGTAACGGGCGAGCGCCCGTCCGTCGACCCCCTGCGTTATGGCAAGGCTCTAAAGCGCCTCTTTGCCGCGGACGATCGCGGCCACCCCGGTGCGGGCGACTTCGACCAAGCCGACCTCGCGCATCAGCTCGAGGAACTTGTCGATCTTGTCCGTGCCGCCGGTCACCTCGAAGATGAAGCTCGAGATGGTCGAGTCCACCACGCGGGCGCGGTACACTTCGGCCAGGCGAAGCGCCTCGATCCGATGATCGCCGGTACCGACCACCTTCACCAGCGCCAGCTCGCGCTCGACATGCGGCCCCATTACTGTGAGGTCGGTGACCTTGTGCACCGGAACCATGCGGTCGAGCTGGGCCACGACCTGGTCGATCACCTGTGGCGTGCCGGTGGTGACGATCGTGATCCGGCTGATCTTCTCGTCCTCGGTGACGTCGGCCACCGTCAGGCTGTCGATATTATAGCCGCGCGACGAGAACAGGCCGGCGATCCTGGCCAGGATCCCGGACTCGTTGTCGACGGTCACGGACAGCGTGTGCCGATCGGTGGCTTCCTGCTTGATATGCATGTTTCTTTTCTCTGGTCGAAGGACGGTGAAGGCGCAGCGCCCCGGATCAGACGAGCGCCTTGGCCTCATCGTCCATTTCACCGATCACTTCGTCGGGTTCGAGGATCATGTCGGTATGCGCCGCGCCGCTGGGGATCATCGGGAAGCAGTTGGCGAGCTTCGCCACGCGGCAGTCGACCATCACTGGCCCGTCATGCGCGATCATCGCCGCAATCCCTTCATCGAGGTCGGCGGGGTTCTCGATCCGCACGCCCTTCCAGCCATAGGCCTCCGCCAGCTTCACGAAATCGGGCAGCGCATCGCTATAGGACTCCGAATAGCGGCCGGCATAGGTCAGGTCCTGCCATTGGCGAACCATCCCCATATATTCGTTGTTGAGGATGAAGACCTTGACCGGCAGGCGATATTGGGTGGCGGTGCCGAGCTCCTGGATGTTCATCTGGATCGACGCTTCGCCCGCGATATCGATGACAAGCGCATTGGGATTGCCGAGTTGCGCCCCGATCGCCGCGGGCAGGCCGTAGCCCATCGTCCCCAACCCGCCCGAGGTCAGCCATTTATTGGGCGCCTCGAAGTCGAAATGCTGGGCCGCCCACATCTGATGCTGGCCGACCTCCGTGGTGATGATCGGCTTCTTGGCATGCGTGGCTTCCCACAGCCGCCGGATGGCGTGCTGCGGCATGATCTCCTTGGCCGACGCCGGGAATTTAAGGCAGTTGCGCGCGCGCCACTCGCCAATCTGGCTGTGCCATGGCGCCAGGTCCTGAGGCTGGTGCTGGCGCGCCTTCCACAGCTTGATCATGTCTTCCATCGCGCGGCCGACATCGCCGACGATGCCGAGATCGACCCGCACCGTCTTGTTGATCGACGACCGATCGATATCGACGTGGATCTTCTTCGAATGCGGCGAGAAGGCGTCGAGCCTGCCCGTCACCCGATCATCGAACCGCGCGCCGAGGCAGACGATCAGGTCGGCCCGATTCATCGCCATATTGGCTTCATAGGTGCCGTGCATGCCGAGCATGCCGAGCCATTGCGGGCTGGACGCGGGGAAGGACCCCAGGCCCATCAGCGTCGACGTCACCGGCGCGCCGGTGATCCGCGCCAGATCGCGCAGCAACTGGCTTGCGATCGGACCCGCGTTGATGATCCCCCCGCCGGTGTAGAGGATCGGCCGCTCGGCAGCGGCGATCATCTCCACCGCCGCTTCGATGAGGGCAGTGTCGGCCTTTACCTGCGGCCGATAGCCTTTGTGTGGCAGCGCCTTGATCGTCGGCTTGCGATAGGCCGCCGTCGCGACCTGCACGTCCTTCGGCAGATCGATCACGACTGGGCCGGGCCGGCCGGAGGTCGCGATATGGAAGGCCTCATGGATGACGTCGCCGAGCTTCGCCGGATCCTTCACCAGATAATTATGCTTGGTGCAGTGGCGGGTGATGCCGACTGTGTCGCACTCCTGAAATGCGTCGGTGCCGATCAGCGGCGTGCCCACCTGGCCGGTAATGACCACGAGCGGAATCGAATCCATCAGCGCGTCGGCGATCCCGGTCACGGCGTTGGTGGCGCCCGGGCCCGACGTCACCAGAACGACGCCCGGTTTGCCCGTCGAGCGCGC
Source organism: Rhizorhabdus argentea (assembly GCF_037861105.1). Taxonomy (NCBI): domain Bacteria; kingdom Pseudomonadati; phylum Pseudomonadota; class Alphaproteobacteria; order Sphingomonadales; family Rhizorhabdaceae; genus Rhizorhabdus; species Rhizorhabdus argentea. Next base: position 53,982 of record NZ_JBANFK010000008.1, on the reverse strand, counting down.
ATAGCCCTCCGCGGCGTGAACCGCGCCGGCCTCGTGCCGCACGAGGATGTGGCGAATCCGCTTCTGCTTGAACAGCGCGTCGTAGATCGGGAGGACCGCGCCACCCGGATAGCCGAAGATGACCTCGACGCCGAGATCGCTCAGCGCCTGCATCAATATGTCGGCTCCCGTCATTTCGGCAGTCATGATCTTGTCCTTGTTGCGGGCGATCTGCCCTTCATGAAGCGGCGTGCCCTATCTGTAACAAACTACTCTGTCAACGCCAGAGAACGTAATTTTATTGCGATATCCTCCGCATTATTGGCATCGAGTTGCGCATCATATCGTTCCCATGCTTCGGGAAGTTGGTGGCGGAACCAGGTATATTGCCGTTTCGCATATTGGCGGGTCGCGGCCTGCGCGCGCTCGATCATCATATCATGATCGGTGCGCCCTTCACACCAGTCGATGATGTCGCGAACGCCGATCGCACGCATGGCGGGCAGGCTGGGATCGAGCCGGCGCGCGCGAAGAGCCTGGACCTCCTCGACCGCCCCCTGTTCGAGCATGGCCGCAAAGCGGGCGTTGCAGCGTTCGTAGAGCCAGGCGCGCGGCGGCAGGAGGATAGCCGATGCCACCGAGACTTGATCTGATATTCCACCCTCAAGCTGTTGTTGCCAAACCGATAACGATTGTCCTGTCGAGCGGATGACTTCAAGCGCGCGGCTGATCCGGGTGATGTCCTGCGGCTTCAGCCGGGCCGCCGTTGCAGGATCTTCACGCCGCAGCATCACCGCGGCTCGTCCGACGGACATCGCGCGCACCTCAGCGCGAATCGCGGGGTCGATCTCGGGGATGGGGGCGATGCCATAGAGCAGGGTCCGCAGATAGAGCCCGGTACCGCCGACCACGATCGGCAGCCGGCCGGCCGCGTGCGCCGAGGCGATTTCGCGCCGCGCGTCCTCCGCCCACTCTGCGGCGGAACATGCAAAAGCGGCGTCTCGATAGCCGTACAGCCGGTGCGGCGCGCGCGCGAGTTCAGCATCGTCGGGGCGAGCCGAAAGGATGCGCAGATCGGCATAGACCTGGCTGGAGTCGGCGTTGATTACGACGCCGCCGGCGATCTCGGCGAGCCGCACCGCCAATGCGGACTTGCCGCTGGCGGTTGGCCCCGCAATAAGCGCGATCGGTTTTTTCGACGGGGAGACGGTCTTGTTCATCGCGACGCTGATAGCATCGGAGCGCCTGCAAGCGGCGGATATTTCCGCCGGTCTCGGCCGTCTTGCCGACGCAGGAGCAAAATCGATTGAATATAAGTGGATAGAGAAGGATGTCGCCTGCGATTTGAGCTTCGAAGGTGACGCGGCGGCGGCGCGTGCAGCGCTCGAGGGCGAGTTTGCTGGCGTCGATGTGATCGTCCAGCGTGCCGCGGACCGGCGCCGAAGGATGCTGGTAGCAGATATGGATTCGACGATGATCACGATCGAATGCATCGACGAACTCGCCGATTATGCCGGGATCAAGCCGCAGATCGCGGAGATCACGGAGCGGGCGATGCGCGGCGAACTGGATTTCGAGGGTGCGCTCGATGCGCGCGTCGGCCTGCTGAAGGGGCTCGATGCATCGATGATAGACCGGTGCCATGCCGAACGTGTCGTCATCATGGGCGGCGCACGCGAATTGGTGCGGACGATGCGGGCGAACGGTGCCGATTGCTATCTGGTTTCGGGCGGCTTTACCCTGTTCGCCGATCGGGTCGCCGCGGATATCGGCTTTACCCGCGCCCTGTCCAACATTCTCGAGTTCAGCGACGGCAAGCTGACGGGAACGGTAGCCCGGCCGATCGTCGGGGCAGCGGCCAAGCGCGAGACGTTGCTCGCCGAAGCCGAGGCGCATGGCATTGCGCCGGAGCAGTGCCTCGCCGTTGGAGATGGAGCCAACGACATCCCGATGATCGAAGCGGCCGGGCTGGGGGTCGCCTACCACGCCAAGCCGAAGACGGCGGCTGCGGCTGCGGCGCGGATCGATCATTGCGATCTGACCGCACTGCTTTACGCTCAGGGTTATGCAAAAAAAGACTGGGTAAACTGATGCTTGTCGATAAAATCTGTTAGATCGTAGTAATATTGGAGCTGAAGCGGCCGCTCATTCGCGCGTCATATCCGCCGCGATCGCGCCGAGGGCAAACGCCACGGCCGCTTCCCTGCCGTCGAAGCTGACCCTGATCCCGCTTTCGCCGATCTCGCTCACCCGCGCGAAAATCGATCCTGCATGGGGATGGCGAAGTTCGACCCTGGAGCCGAGCGCTGGCGGAAGGCTTGTATCGAGTGTCGCACCGGTGCCGCATATGTCCCGCAGGGCGACCGACTGGGCTAGTCCTTCGGCCAGCAACTCACAGACCTGCCTGCGCCGCCACCGGCTCGCCATAGCCTCGGGCCGATCTATACGCCGCCACACCGTCATCCAAGCCATCCGCAACTGTTCAGGCGAGGTTTATCGCCAGAAAACACGAAGATAGCGTTAAAGCCGAACCGAACGCCGATCAGGGCGCCACTGGGAAACAGGCCGAACCTGCGGCCTTGATCGCGGCGCAAGCCTGGTCGGCGGCCGGGCGCGAACCGAGCGGCCCCGCCTGCAGCCGCGTGAAACTCCCAGCCGCGACGTAACTTGGGCTGAGCGCCCTGATTGCCGGAGTCTTGCCCGACAGAGTCGACCAGGCGCCTTTGGCGCCATCGGGGCTCGAGAAGGCGCCGAGCTGGACCTTCCATCCGCCGCCCGCTGCCGCGACGATCGGCGCGGCCGGCCGGGCTGGAGGCTTGGCCGTCACCGCCGCTGCCTTCGCAGGCGGCGCAGCCACGGGCGCCTTTCCGGGCGGGCTCGACGATTGCGCGGCAGCCGTCGGCGTTGGGCTGGCTGGAGCCGGCGGCGTCGAAGCCGGTATGCTGGTCTGGCCAACCGGCTGCGGGGTACGCTCGGTCCGCAACGTCAGCGGCGCACCCGGTCCCGGGGCATCGCTTGCGCGCAAGGCGGCGGTCCTCTCCATTTCGCGGGCCAGGGCGAGCCCGGCGAGACGCTGCTGTTCCGGTATGAGCTGTTCCATCTGGGCCAGGCTCGTCGTGGCCGCGCCGATGCCGGACGCCTTGGCACGGGTCATCAGGGCATAAGCGCGCGCCCAGTCCCTCGGTAGCGAATCCCCGTTGAAATAAGCGGTGCCGACGACATATTGCGCCCGCGCTTCGCCCTGGTCGGCGGCCTTCTTGAGCCAGATCATGGCTTCCTCGCGCTGGCCGCTCTGGAACAGCTGGAGGCCGAGCGTCGCTTGGGCTTGCACATGCCCTGCTGCAGCGGCCTTGCGATACCAGCCGAGCGCCGCAGCAGCATCCGCCGGCACGCCGCGCCCGAGCTTGTAAGCCTGACCGAGGTTGAACTGCGCATCGGGTTCGCCGGCCGCGGCCGGCCCGCGCCATTCGGCAACCGCCTTGGGATAGTCGCCAGCCAGCCAGGCATCGACGCCGGCCTTGGTCTCCGCTGCAACCGGCAGGGCGATGACGGCACCGATCATGGCGCAACCAACGAACAAGCTTCTCATACTCTACCGCCCCCGACACATCGGCATGATTTTGCCGGTTGATAGCGCGTTCGCTGGCATCCGGCGATAGCGAATCCCCCGCGGTGGTTAACGGGTGTCGTTAACCAAAGCTTAGCGGGCGCCATGGCAAGCAGGGCAGGATAGCGCGGGATCCGCGCGACATGGGGACGTTGCTGTGCGACAGAGTTGGGCAGGATTTGCGGCCACGGGAATTGTCTGGCTGGGCCTGGCGGGAATCGTCGGTGGCGCGGCCCCGGCCGCAGCGGCCCGGCCGAGCGCCGCATCCGGAGATCAGCGCGCTGCCTTGCTCGCAGCGTCGGCCCGCGATGCGCTGGCCCAGGGCAATGCCGCGATGGCAGTGCGCGACGCCGAGGCGGCGGCGTCGATCCTGCCGCGCGACGCCGCGACGCGGGCTTTCCTGGGCCGCGCCTATCTCAGCGCTGGCCGTTTCGCTTCCGCCGAAACCGCACTTCGCGATGCATTGACGCTCGATCCGTCGCTCGGTCGCATCGCCGTCAACCGGGCTCTTGCGCAGATCGCGCTGGGCCAGAATGCCGCAGCGCTCGCATCGCTGGAAATGGCGAACGGCCTGGCTCCGGAAGCGGAAATCGGTCTTGCGCTGGCGCTGCTCGGCCATGCCGACGAAGCCCGCGAGCGGCTCCTGGCTGCGGCGCGGATGCCGGGCGCGGATGCCCGCACCCGCCAGAACCTCGCCTTCGCCTGCGCGATGGAGGGCCGCTGGAACGACGCGGCGACCATCGCCGCACAGGATGTGCCTGCCGACAGGCTGGCGGAACGCCTGCGTCGCTGGGCCATGGTGACACAGATGAAGGCCGACCCCGCTCTGCAGGTGGGCGCTCTGCTTGGCGTTATGCCGGCCGAGGATAGCGGACAGCCGCTCGCTTTGGCGCTCTCGACGCTACCGGACGCTTCGGACGTCCCGGCGACGGCGGTGGCCGAAACGGTTAGCATCATCCCGACGACACAGGCCGGGCCCGCTGGCACGGCCGGATCGACTCCATCGCCGCTGTCGCCGGCGGTGGCCCAGGCAGCGTCCATGCGGCCGGTCGCGCGCTCTGTCGCGCCTCGGCCTGTTCAGTCGAAGCTCGCCACGTCGGTGGCGCGGCCGGTGCGCTCCGTGCCGCGAAAGCCACCTCTGAAAAGCTGGGCGGTGCAACTTGGGGCATTCACTTCGGCGAGCAGGATCGAAGCCGCCTGGACCGGCCTGGGCCGGCGTGCGCAGTTCCTCAAGGCACATGTGCCGACCGGCTCCGGCTTCCGCCGGGGCAGGGCGATGCTATACCGCCTCTCGGTCAGCGGCTTTGCCCGGCGCGGCGACGCGACCCGGCTCTGCCTCAGCATCAAGGCCGTCGGTGGAGCATGTTTCGTGCGGTCATCGGCCGGCGAACGACCCATGCAATGGGCGCAGCGCAATGGCACTAGCGGTCGTGCCTGACGCTGCCAGCCTAGCCTAGCGCCACGCCGCCCTTGATCGTCTGCAACACCTTGCCCTGAACCGGCAGTCCATCGAATGGCGTGTTTCCCGCACGCGAAGCCATCCGATCCGAATCGATGCGCCAGGGCCGATCGGGGTCGAACAGCACAAGGTCTGCCTCGCCGCCGATCGCGAGCGTACCGCCCGGAAGGCCGAGCAGCCGGGCAGGAGCCATCGACAGCAGCGTGATCAGCCGCGGCAGATCGACCACACCATCGCGAACCAGCGTCAACGAGAGGGTCAGCAGCATCTCCGCGCCCGACATGCCGGCCTCGGCATCCGCGAACGGCAACCGTTTGGCTTCCGGTCCCTGCGGGTCATGGCTCGAGCAGATCAGGTCGATCGTGCCATCGGCGATCGCCGTCAGCGCGGCGCGGCGGTCATCCTCGCTCCGCAGCGGAGGCGACAGGCGGGCAAAGGTGCGAAAGCCGCCGATGGCGATATCCGACAGGAGAAGATGCGCGGGGCTGATGCCGCAGCTGACCGGCAGTCCGCGCTGTTTGGCGGCGCGCACCAGATTGAACGCGCGGGCCGTGGACAGCTGACGGAAATGGAGCCGCGCCCCCGTCTGTTCGACAAGCATGATGTCGCGCGCGACCGCCATAGCCTCGGCGGCGGCCGGTGCGGCGGGAAGACCCATCCGCGTGGCATATTCACCCTCGGTCGCGACGGCGCCGGCCGTCAGCCCGCCATCCTCGGCATGGCTGATCACCAGCAGGTCGAGTGCCCGCGCATAAGACAGCAGCCGGAGCATCACGCCCGAATCGCGAATCCAGCTGCGGCCGGTGGCGACGGCGCACGCGCCGCCAGCCTTCATCAGTCCAATCTCGGCGAGTTCTTCGCCACGGAGGCCCTTCGTCGCGGCGGCGAGCGGATGGATCCACACATCGGGCTTGCCCGAGGCGGCGGCGCGCTGGACCAGCGCCTCATGGTCGAGCGACGGCGATTGATCGGGCATCAGCACCGCCCGGGTGATCCCGCCGGCGGTGAAGGCCGGCATGTCGATCGCGAAGGTTCCGACGTCGATCAAGCCGGGGGCGACATGCGCTCCGCGGGCATCGATCGTTTCGACATCGGCGGGGATATCGAAGCTGCCGACCGCCGCAATATGGCGGTCGCGGATCAGCAACCCGCCCGGGGCGACCGTTCCCGCGCCTGGATCGACCAGCCTGGCGTTGACGATGGCAAGCGGCGCGGTCACGCCCAGCCCTCGATGCCGCGCCGGCCGCGCGTCAGCACGTCCAGGCAGGCCATCCGCACCGCAACGCCCATCTCGACCTGTTCGGTGATCGCCGAGCGGGTCGGATGATCCGCAACGCTGCTGGCGATCTCGACGCCGCGGTTCATCGGCCCTGGATGCATCACCAGCGCATCGGGAGCTGCGCGCTCAAGGCGGCTTGGGGTGAGGCCGTAGAGCGCATGATATTCACGCGGCGAGGGGAGATAGGCGCCGTCCATCCGCTCGTTCTGGAGGCGCAGCATCATCACCACGTCGGCGTCTTCCAGTCCGGCATCGAAGTCCGTGAACGGGATCGCGCCGAGCCGTTCGATCGCCGCTGGCATCAGGGTAGGCGGCGCGATGACACGCACCTCCGCTCCCAGGGCGGTCAGCGCCAGGATATTGGAGCGGGCCACGCGGCTATGCAGGACATCGCCGCAGATCGCCACGCACAGCCCGGCTATGCGGCCCTTGCGGCGGCGAATGGTCAGCGCGTCGAGCAGCGCCTGGGTCGGGTGCTCATGGCGGCCGTCGCCGGCGTTGAGCACCGGACAATCGACCTTGTCCGCGATCAGCTGTACCGCGCCTGACGACTGGTGGCGGATCACGATCATGTCGGCGCGCATCGCGTTGAGCGTCACCGCCGTGTCGATCAGCGTCTCGCCCTTCTTCACGCTCGATTGCGATGCGTTCATGTTGACGACGTCGGCGCCCAGCCGCTTGCCGGCGATCTCGAACGACAACAGCGTGCGCGTCGAGTTTTCGAAGAAGGCGTTGATCAGGGTCAGGCCCGAAAGCCGGTCATCATGCTTGGTCGTCGCGCGATTGAGCGTGATCCACTGCTCGGCTTCGTCGAGCAGGAACATGATCTCGTGCGGCTGAAGCCCATAGATGCCGGTCAAGTGGCGATGCGGAAAAGGCAAAGGCATTAAAGCCGCGCCATAGACGGGTGCGCAAAGAAGCTCAAGCGCCTCAGATCATCCCGTCGATCGCGCCTTGCAGGATATAGGCGGCGGCGAGCTTGTCGACGAGCTCGGCGCGGCGCGCCCGGCTTGCATCGGCGTCGATCAGGGTGCGCGTCACCGCCTGAGTCGACCAGCGTTCATCCCACAGCAGGATTGGCAACCCGATGCCCTCTATATTGCGGGCAAAGGCGCGCACCGACTGGGTGCGCGGCGAATCGCTGCCGTCGAGATTGAGCGGCAGGCCTACCACCATGCCCCTGATCGACTGCGCGGCCAGCAGCGCGCGCAGCTTGGCGGCGTCCACACTGAACTTGGTGCGGGCGATGGTTTCCGCCGGGCTGGCGATCGTCCATCCGGCGTCGCATATCGCCACGCCGATAGTCTTGGTGCCGACATCGAGCCCGGCCAGCCGGCCCCGACCGGGTAGGGCCGCCCGAAAATCGAGCGATGACGTGAAGATCATCGGTTCAGCCAGGCCTTTGTGCGCGCTTCCGCATCGGCGCGGATATTGCCCCAGAACAGGGCATAGTCGAAGACATGATAGTTATTGCCGGGCATGACATAGCGGTCGAAATCCTTGGGAGGCCCGCCGATCAGCAGCAGCCCTGACGGATCGCAACGCGCGGGGACGGCGCCCGCGCGCATGTCGGCACCCTGGAAGTCGGCCCGCGGTACGAGCGATCCGAGATTGGCCGAGGGCAGGGCGGCCGTCGCCGGCGCACCGCTGAGCGGGTTGACGCATAGCATATGCGTGCCGCGCCGCGGCCTGCCCGTCAGACCGGTGGACCCGTTGAAAATCTCGTGGATCAGCCGCGGATCGGCGGGTTCGGCGAAGCTCTGCCACGACAGGACGCAGCCGGTCTGGCGCGGCCCCTCGCAGGCGGACAGTCCAAGCGCCGGGATATCGGCTTCGACGGAGATCGGCCAGCCGATCAGATAGGCGGCGACGATCCGGCGTGCGATCGGCCTACCCGCGACTCTTTCCTGCATCAGCCGCATGAGGTGGAGGGTGCCTTGGCTGTGCCCGGCCAAGATGATCGGCCGTGCGGGCGGCAGTTGCGCCGCGAAGGCGTCGAAAGCGCTCAGCACGTCGCCATAGGCCAGCTCGAGCGCCTTCTTGCTCTCGGGCGTGTCGGTCAGGAAGGCGCCGAGGGTGGCCGAGCGATAGCGCGGTGCCCAGATCGCCCCGATCCGGTTGAAGGCGCTCGCCTCGCTCGATCCGAAGACGCGCAGCCATTTGCGCGAGTCCGCATTGTCGAGCGGCGCGTTCCAGCTGGCCTTGCTGAAATAGGTCGTCGGAGGAACGTAGAATATGGCAACGTCGGTCGGGCCGCCGGTGGCCTCTCCGGCTGGCCGCCAGCGGGCCGGATCGTCGGGAAGGTCGGGCCGAGAAAGCCAGGACGATGCACGGCCATAATGCGGCGCGGGCCCTGCCGCTGCAGCATCGAACCTGCCGCCGGGCACGAAGGCGAGGCGCATGAGTTGGTCCTGGAACAGGTTCCAGCCGATTCCGGCGGCCAAGGTAAGCACAATCAACCCCGCGATCACGTATAGGAAACGGCGAGCCAGCACGACGAACTCCGATTGTGCAGTGCAGCATAAACTTGCGCACAGCAAGTGCGTAGCGGGCAATCGGCGTTGCGTCCAATAACCGGGGCAGGATGACGTCGACCTTGAAGCGAACAGCGTCGGATGCTAGCCGCGCCGCCATGTCAGTCGATGCCGCTACCGTCCGCAAGATCGCGAGCCTCGCCCGAATTGCCGTTAGCGATGGCGATGTCGATGCGATGGTGCCCGAGCTCAACAATATCCTTGGCTGGATCGAACAGCTTGGCGAGGTCGATACTGATGGTGTCGAACCGCTGGCCGCCGTGATCCCCAACCATCAGCGTCTGCGCGGCGATGTCGTCACTGACGGTAATATCCGCGACAAGGTGCTGGCGAATGCACCGCAGGCCGAGCACGGGTTCTTCGCCGTGCCCAAGGTGATAGAATAATGGGCGCGATCACCGATCTCGGCATCAAGGGCCTGCGCGACGGCTTTCGTGCCGGCGACTTCTCGGCGCGCGAAGTGGCCGACGCCTTCAATGGTGCGGTCGCGAGCGGCAAGGCGCTTAACGCCTTCATCATCGAAACGCCCGATCATGCGATCGCCGCGGCCGAGGCGGCCGACAGAGCGCGTGCGACGGGCGAATTGCTGCCGCTGTCCGGCGTGCCGCTCGGCATCAAGGACCTGTTCTGCACGGCCGGTTACCAGACCACGGCGGCGAGCAACATCCTCGGGGGCTTCACGCCGACCTATGAGTCGACGGTCACCACCAAGCTGTTCGCGGCCGGAGCGGGCATGCTCGGCAAGCTCAACATGGACCAGTTCGCGATGGGCTCGTCCAACGAGACCAGCGCGTTCGGGAACGTCATCTCGCCCTGGCGGCGCAACGACGGCGGCAACGCCGCGCTCGCGCCGGGCGGCTCGTCGGGCGGTTCGTCGTCGGCCATCGCGGCGCGGCTCGTGCCCGCCGCGACCGGCACCGATACCGGCGGCTCGATCCGCCAGCCGGCGGCGTTCACCGGCATCACCGGCATCAAGCCGACCTATGGCCGCTGCTCGCGCTTCGGGATCGTGGCTTTCGCGTCCTCCCTCGATCAGGCTGGTGCGATGGCGCAGGACGTTCGCGACAGCGCGATCCTCCTCGAGGCTATGTCGGGTTTCGATTCGAAGGATTCGACATCGCTCGATGTCGCGGTTCCCAGGTGGGAAGAGGCTTTAACAAGCAATCTCAAAGGCAAGAAGGTCGGTATTCCCAGGGAATATCGGGTCGATAACATGCCTGCGGAGGTCGATGCGCTCTGGCAGAAGGGCATCGAGTGGCTTCGCGATGCCGGTGCCGAGATCGTCGAGGTGTCGCTTCCGCACACCCGCCACGCCTTGCCGACCTATTACATCATCGCGCCGGCCGAGGCTTCATCGAACCTCGCCCGCTATGACGGTGTCCGCTATGGCCTGCGCGACCTGCCGGAGGGTGCCAACCTCCAGGACATGTATGCTGCGACCCGCTCGAAAGGCTTCGGCCCCGAGGTCAAGCGCCGCATCCTGATCGGCACCTATGTCCTGTCGGCAGGTTTCTACGACGCCTATTACACCAAGGCGCAGAAGGTCCGAGCGCTGATCGCCCGCGACTTCGAGCAGGCCTTCGAGAAAGTCGATGTGCTGCTGACCCCGACCGCGCCGTCGGCCGCGTTCGCGCTGGGCGAGAAAAGCGCCGATCCGCTTGAAATGTACCTCAACGACGTCTTCACCGTGCCCGCGAGCCTCGCCGGTCTGCCCGCCATGTCGGTGCCGGCCGGTCTCGACTCCAAGGGTCTGCCGCTGGGCCTGCAGATCATCGGCCGCCCGCTCGACGAGCAGGGTGTTCTCAACGCGGGTCTCGCGATCGAGGAGCGCGCGGGCTTCACCGCCAAGCCGCAGAACTGGTGGGCAAAATGAGCAGTTACCGTATCCAGGGCGCCACCGGCGAATGGGAGGTCGTGATCGGCCTCGAAGTCCATGCGCAGATCGTTTCCAAGGCCAAGCTTTTCTCGGGCGCCTCGGCGACTTTCGGAGCCGAGCCCAATGCAAACGTCTCGCTGATCGACGCGGCGATGCCGGGCATGCTGCCGGTACCGAACGAGGAATGCATCCGCCAGGCGGTCAAGACCGGCATGGCACTCGGCGCTGAGATTAACCGCTGGTCGCGCTTCGATCGCAAGAATTACTTCTATGCCGATCTGCCGCAGGGCTATCAGATCTCCCAGCTCTACCATCCGATCGTCGGCGAGGGTGCGATCACGATCGATGCCGATGAGAAGTCGGGCATCGCCGAACCCAAGCGGATCGGGATCGAACGGCTCCATGTCGAGCAGGATGCCGGCAAGCTGATGCACGACCAGCATCCGACCCGCTCCTATGTCGATCTCAACCGCTCGGGCGTCGCGCTGATGGAAATCGTGTCGAAGCCGGACATGCGTTCTCCTGCAGAAGCAGGTGCTTATCTCCGTAAGCTCAGATCGATCCTGCGTTATGTCGGCAGCTGCGACGGCAATATGGAAGAAGGGTCGATGCGCGCCGACGTCAACGTGTCGGTGCGGAAGGTCGGCGACGAGCTTGGCACGCGCACCGAGACCAAGAACGTCAACTCGATCCGCTTCGTCATGGCGGCGATCGAGGGCGAGGCCAATCGCCAGGTCGACGTGCTAGAAGCCGGCGGCCGGATCGTCCAGGAAACGCGGCTCTACGATCCCGACCGCAACGAGACGCGGTCGATGCGCTCCAAGGAGGACGCGCACGACTATCGCTATTTCCCCGATCCGGACCTGCTGCCGATCGAGCTGACCGAGGATTATGTTGCGGCCTGCGCGGCCGAATTGCCCGAGCTGCCCGATGCGAAGCGCGCGCGCTACGAGAGCGTGCTGGGCCTGCCGACCTATAATGCGGCGGTGATCACCGCCGATGTCGAGACGGCACGCTGGTTCGAGGCGCTGGTCGAGGCGACCGGAAAGCCGGCGGGCGACGTCGGCCGCGCGGCTTCCAACTGGCTGATTTCGGATCTGTTCGGCGCGCTCAACCGGTTGGGCAAGTCGATCGAGGAAAGCCCGGTGAGCGCGAAGCAGGGGGCCGAGTTGCTCGGCCTCGTGGCTGACGGCACGCTGTCGGGCACGCTGGCCAAGCAGGTGTTCGAGATCATGCTCGAAACCGGCGAGGATCCAGGCAGGATCGTTGAGGAACGCGGGCTCAAGCAGACCAGCGACACCGGCGCGATCGAGGCGGTGATCGCCGAGGTAATGGCTGCCAACGCCGACAAGGTCGCCGACTATCGCGGCGGCAAGGACAAGCTGTTCGGCTTTTTCGTCGGCCAGACGATGAAGGCGATGGCGGGCAAGGCCAATCCGGGCGTGGTCAACGATCTGCTGAAGAAGGCACTGGGCTGAACTCAGCCCAAAGAGTAAGGGACGAGGCGGCCGGATCCGGGCGGTTGGTCTATCTTTAGGCGACCAACAAACCCGCCAAAGCCGGTCAAGGCTGAGATACGCCGCTTCGGCATTCCCCAAAGGCGGACGTGCCAATCCGGCGGGTTGTACTCGGTCCCGATGCTGTTATAGAGCCCGCCGACCGGCGGTCCTGATTTGCGGGCGTGGCGGAACTGGTAGACGCGCCAGATTTAGGTTCTGGTATCGCAAGATGTGGGGGTTCGAGTCCCTTCGCCCGCACCAGCTTCGCTTCCATTGCGCGAAGCGGGGGCCCGAAGAAATTTCTCGAGATAGAGGTTGTGACGACCCATGCAGACTGTCGAAACGCTCAATGAGGGCCTGAAGCGCGCCTATTCCGTGACGATTCCGGCGAACGACGTCGCCAAGCGAGTCGAGGCGGAGATCAAGTCGATCGCGCCGCAGATCAAGATGCCCGGCTTCCGCCCCGGCAAGGTGCCGACCAATCTGGTCAAGAAGATGCACGGCCCGGCGATCGAGCAGGACGTGCTGAACAAGACGGTGCAGGACGGTATCCAGCAGCTGCTCGCCGAGCAGAAGCTCCGTCCCGCGATGCAGCCCTCGGTCGAACTCGACGAAGGCTATGAGCCGGGCAAGGACGTCGCGCTCAAGGTTGAACTCGAAGTGCTGCCCGACGTTCCGGCACCGTCGATCGAAGGCCTGAAGCTCGAGCGGCTCACCGTCCCCGCGGCGGCCGAGGTCATCGACGAGCAGCTGCAGCGCATCGCAGGCCAGCAGAAGCAGTATGACGACGCCATGGAAGGTCATCCGGCGGTCGAAGGCGACCTGGTTGTCATGGACTTCGCCGGATCGGTCGATGGCGTTCCGTTCGAGGGCGGCACCGGCGAGGGCATGTCGGTCGAGCTCGGCTCGGGACGTCTGATCCCGGGTTTCGAAGAGCAGCTCGAAGGCGTCAAGAAGGGCGAGGCGCGCAGCCTCAACGTCACCTTCCCCAAGGATTATGGTGAGAAGTCGCTGGCGGGCAAGGAGGCCGTGTTCGAGGTCACCGTCACTGACGTCCGCATTCCGCGCGAAGCGACCGTCGACGACGAGTTCGCCAAGTCGCTGGGCCTGCAGGGCCTGGACCAGCTGCGCGAGCTGCTCAAGGGACAGGTCGAGCAGGAACTTAACGGTCTTACCCGCACGCATATGAAGCGCAAGCTGCTCGACCAGCTCGCCGCCAGCCACGACTTCCCGGTACCGCCGTCGATGGTGGAGGCCGAGTTCCAGCAGATCTGGGCGCAGCTCGAGCATGAAGCTGGCCATGAGGAGGATCCCGAGGCCGCCCGCGCCGAGATGGAGAATGACCGCGCCGATTATCAGGCCATCGCGGAGCGCCGCGTGCGCCTGGGCCTGCTGCTCTCCGAGATCGGACAGCAGAACGGCGTCGAGGTCAGCCAGCAGGAAATGCAGCGGCTGATCATGCAGGCTGCGCAGCAATACGGGCCCAAGGACCGCGACCGGTTCATCCAATATGTCCAGCAGGACCCGATGGCTGCCGCCCAGCTGCGCGCCCCGCTGTACGAGGACAAGGTCGTCGACTTCCTGTTCGGAAAGGCTGAGATCAGCGATCGCGAAGTGACGCGCGAGGAACTGGAAGCCGCGATCGAGGCCGATGATGACACGATCGGCAAGGGCCATGTCCATGGTCCTGACTGTGGACATGATCACCACGATCACGATCATGGTCATGATCATGCGCCGGCCAAGCCCGCCAAGAAGCCGGCAGCCAAGAAGGCTGCCAAGCCTGCGGCCGAGGAAGCTGTAGCCGCCGAGGCGGTCGAGGCTCCGGCGCCGAAGAAGGCTCCAGCGAAGAAGGCGGCTGCCGCAGCTGCTGAGGGTGAGGCTGCTCCGGCGCCCGCCAAGAAGGCGCCTGCGAAGAAGAAGGCCGCTGCCGCCGAGTAATCGTCGATTTCCATCGGGACACAGAGGGCCGGGCGGCAATGCCTGGCCCTTTTGTTTTCTTCGCCAGCCTGCTCCCTTACGCGTCATCGGCAGCAACGCTCGCGCGCGCCAGCACCGATCACCGCGGCGATCAGCAGGATCGCGCCGGCCATCAAATGCATGCCCGCCGCAAGCGAGTCGAGGCCCTCGGCCAGGGACTTTGGCGGCCGAGGGAAGGTCGCGGCCGAGCCCACCAAGGTTGGCGTGGCAGAAGATCGCGAAGAGAAGCGCCGCAATGGGTAGCGCGACGATCGCGCCGAGCCCGCTGTGGCAGGCTAGCGAGCGTATGTCGGCCGTCTTGAGCATGGATGGATCCCCAACCGGCCATGTTGCCGATCGCGGGAGCGCGCGCCAGACAATTTCGAAGCTGCACGGCCTGATTCCGATGCGCGCGATCGGCCCTTGAAACCCCCGCGGCAAAGGCCGATGTTGTCACCTCAAGGCAAAGCACGAAGGACCGAGACCTCCCATGCATAATCCGTTTGAAACCGGCCAATTCCTCAATCCGGAAACGGGCGCTCTCGTGCCGATGGTGATCGAGCAGTCGAACCGCGGCGAGCGTAGCTTCGACATTTATTCGCGCCTGCTGCGCGAGCGAATCATCTTCGTGACTGGCCAGGTCGAGGACCATATGGCCTCGCTGATCACCGCCCAGCTGCTGTTCCTCGAGTCGGAAAACCCGAAGAAGGACGTGTTCATGTACATCAATTCGCCGGGCGGCGTCGTGACGGCGGGTCTCGCGATCCACGATACGATGCAATATATTCGCCCGCGGGTCGGCACCGTGTGTATCGGCCAGGCGGCGTCGATGGGCAGCTTCCTGCTTGCGGCCGGCGAACCCGGGATGCGCGTGGCGCTGACCAACAGCCGGATCATGATCCACCAGCCGTCAGGCGGCGCCCAGGGCATGGCCGCCGACATCGAGATCCAGGCGCGCGAGATCCTGCGGATGCGGCACCGGCTCAACTCGCTCTACGCGAAATATACCAAGCAGCCGATCGAGGCGATCGAGCATGCCATGGATCGCGACAAGTTCCTCGAAGCCGATGAAGCGAAGGCGTTCGGACTGATCGACGAAGTGTTCGACAAGCGCCCCAGCCCCGCAGACGAGGCGATGGCAGCCTGATCAAGCAGCCGCCCGGTGCGCTCGCGGGCGGCTTGTTCGCCGCAAAGCCCGCCCCATATCCCAGGGGACCCCGATATCGCTCATGGCTTCTTAAGAAGGTTGTGGGATCGGGGGGGACATGTTTAGGATATGGGCGATCCCCAGTGGAGTCAGGATCTAGTTTATGACCAAGTTGACCGGCGGCGACTCGAAGAGCACCCTATACTGCTCGTTTTGCGGCAAGTCGCAGCACGAGGTCCGCAAGCTGATCGCCGGCCCGACCGTGTTCATCTGCGACGAGTGCGTCGAGCTTTGCAACGACATCATCCGCGAAGAAACCAAGGGCGCGCTCGTCAGCAAGAAGGACGGCGGCGTTCCGACGCCGCATGAGATCTGCGAGCATCTCGACCAATATGTGATCGGCCAGTCCAAGGCCAAGCGCGTGCTCTCGGTGGCGGTCCACAACCATTACAAGCGGCTCAACCATGGCGCCAAGGGTGCCGATGTCGAGTTGGCGAAGTCGAACATCCTGCTGGTCGGGCCGACCGGCTCGGGCAAGACGCTGCTGGCCCAGACGATGGCGCGGCTGCTCGACGTGCCCTTCACGATGGCCGACGCAACGACGCTCACCGAAGCTGGTTATGTCGGCGAGGATGTCGAGAACATCATCCTCAAGTTGCTTCAGGCCTCGGACTATAACGTCGAGCGGGCGCAGCGCGGCATCGTGTATATCGACGAGATCGACAAGATCAGCCGCAAGGCCGACAACCCCTCGATCACCCGCGACGTGTCGGGCGAGGGCGTCCAGCAGGCGCTGCTCAAGCTGATGGAGGGCACCACCGCGTCGGTACCGCCACAGGGCGGACGCAAGCATCCGCAGCAGGAGTTCCTGCAGGTCGATACGACCAACATCCTGTTCATCTGCGGCGGCGCGTTCGCCGGGCTCGAGAAGATCATCGGTGATCGACTCCAGGGCAAGTCGATCGGCTTCGGCGCCTATGTCGCGGCACCCGACGAGCGCCGCACCGGCGAAACGCTCCAGCAGTGCGAGCCCGAGGATCTGTTGAAGTTCGGCCTGATCCCCGAATTCGTCGGCCGTCTGCCGGTGATCGCGACCCTGATGGACCTCGACGAGCCCGCCCTGGTCGAGATCCTCTCGACGCCGAAGAACGCTCTGGTCAAACAATATCAGAAGCTGTTCGAGATGGAGGGCGTCAAGCTCGGCTTCACTGACGACGCGCTGGTTGCGGTCGCCCGCAAGGCGATCACCCGTAAAACAGGTGCGCGCGGCCTGCGTTCGATCCTCGAGGGGTTGCTGCTCGACACGATGTTCGATCTGCCGTCGATGGACGGTGTGGATGAGATCATCGTCGACAAGGACGTGGTCGAAGGCCGCAAGGACCCGGTTCGCGTGTTCGCGAAGAAGAGCAAGGAAAAGGCTGGCGGCGACGCCGCCTGATCCGGTGCGCTAACTAAGCTGAAGGGCCGTCCGGGCATCCGGGCGGCCCTTGGCAGTTTCGACGCAATGGATTGAATTGGACCCCTTGGCGGCAATCCCGAAGTCACTTCCATTTCGGCGGATGGGAGAGAGGCCGGCGTTTTATGAAGGTGAGAAATGCCCTGACGCGCGCTGGGAGGAGGCGTGGAGCTGCGTTGAAAACCGCATGGACGCTCAGCGGCACAGGGTTGTGATCTGGCAGCAGCCTGACGAACTGACCCTTCTCGATCGGGGCATCCAGGAGATATGCGGGCTGAACGATGATTCCGTGACCCAGCAACGCTGCAGACCGAACCGATTCAGCCATATTCGCTCTCATCGTGCCCCTGACATCCACGGCGCAGCCGCCGTCCTTCCCCTCAAAAAACCAGGTATAACTGCTTCCGCTCGTCGGAGGTGTCAGGCAATTATGTGATTTCAAATCAAGCGGATTTTCCGGAAATCCGTGCGCTGCGAGGTAATCGGGCGATGCGACGATCCGCTGCGGGACGCGATCGACCAATATCCTGAACTCGCTCGTGCTTTCCAGAGTCTGAGAAATCCGAATGGATAGATCCAGGCCATCGGCAGTCAAATTGCTCAAGCCATCGTCGTGGATAAGAGTAATCCTCACCCCGGGATGGCGATCGAGGAAGGCAATGACGGCCGGCGTTAGCACATCGGCCGCATAGACCGGCGGCACGCCGATCCGGATCGATCCGGATATGGTTCCGGTCGCCCGCCTGACGTCGTGGACGACCCCCTCGAGCTGTCGGAGCAACGGCGTCGCCTCGTCGAGTAGCCGCTGCCCCTCATCGGTCGGGAGCATGGAGCGGCCGCTGCGCTTCAGGAGTTGGCAGCCAAGCTCCGCCTCAAGGCTTGCGACATGCGCAGTGACCGCAGATCGGGAGAGTCCTAATTTGCGCGCGGCTACCGAAAAACTGTTGGTTTCAACGACTTCCAGGAAGGTGGCGATAGAGCGGTAGAGATCCATGCCACAGTTCATATCACATGCTGCAAAAACTGACTTATGGTTTCAGATATTCAGTCATTGTGGCAGGCAAGGCTTGCGATATGTTGACTGACTTCAAAGCGACCGAGGCCAACTCGGTCGCCATGGCCGGGCGGCTCCGCAGCGGCGGTTGGGAGAAAGATCATGTCGGTTTCTGACGACAACCTCGCTGCGATCAAGAAAGCCTACAAGCTGTTTTTTGACGGAGAGATCGACCGCTTCTTTGAGATCTTCGACGACGATGTCGAGCTGATCGAGGCGGAGGGCCTTCCATATGGCGGCGTCTATCGGGGCAAGGAGACGGTTCGCGAGGCGATTCTTTCGGTCATGTCCTACTGGGACAAGATGACGCTCGATCTCGATGTGATCGCAGCCGAGGGCGACTATGTCATCGGCTATGGAACATTCGCAGCGACGGGGTTGAAAACCGGAAGGAAGGTATCTTTTCGGCTCGCCGAGGTCTGGAAGCTCCGGAACGGGCGCGTGGTCATGCTCAGCCCCGTCTATGGCGATACCAAGCTGGCGAGCGAGGCGCTGGGACATGTCTCGGAAGTACTGGCCGATTGACTCCCGCACCTGCCTATTTTGACCATATGCCGCCGTTCCTTGCGGCGCTTTCCGGAGTCCCGTCATGAAAACGGATATCATCATTGTCGGCGGCGGCGGCGCCGGCATGTGTGCGGCCCTGGAAGCAGATGCGCGGGGGCTCACCTGCGTGCTTCTGGAGGCTGACATAAAGCTCGGCGGCTCGACGGCGCTTTCTTCGGGAGTCTATTACGCCGCCGGAACGTCGATCCAGCGGGCAAACGGCATCACCACCGACACGCCCGACGCGATGTACGATTACGTCATGACGCTCAACCAGTGGGCGCTTCGACCCGAAATCATCCGTCTGCTATGCGAACGCGCGGCCGAGGGGCTGGACTTCCTGATCGAGCAGGGCGTGTCCTTTCCCAACGACCATCTGGTGGGCGGAGGCCGCAACCGGGTCGCCCGCGGCCATAGCTGTAGCGGCGAAGGCGGCAGCATCGCCACGGTGCTGGCGGATCGCGTTCGTGAGACCAATGTCGTATTGCGGCTCGGAACGCGCGTCGACGGGCTGATCGTCGAGCATGGCCGCGTCGTGGGCGTACGCGCGGGCGGCGAGGAGTATCGCGGCGGCGCGGTGGTGATGACGACTGGCGGCTTCGGCAACAACAAGGACATGCTCGCGAGGCTGTACCCGAGCGTCGCCCAGCATGGCGACAAGACCTGGGCGGTGCATGAGCCCGCGCCCTACATCCTTGGCGACGGCATCGCGATGGCCGAGCAGATCGGCGCGGGCATCACCGGGCATGACACGGGGCTGCCGCTGCCCACCGCCGGCTTCAAGCACAATGTGGAAGGGGTGCTGCCCCCCTGGATCATGCTGGTAAACGTCGAGGGCCGCCGCTTCATGGCGGAAACCTCACCCTTTAGTGCCTCGGGCTACCTGATAAATGCGCAGACCGGCTCCAAGAGCTTCGCGATCTTCGACGAGAAGACCCTCAGGGAGGTGAGCGATGATCTCGACTATCTCGATCCGCTCAAGCAGCGCATGAGCGTGCCCAGTTGGCACCAGGAATCGATCCGTGAGGAAGTCGCCAGAGGTGTCGTCAAGCAGGCCATGAGCATAGAGGCGCTTGGGGAAGCAGCGGGGATCAACCCGGTTGCGCTGGTCGAACAGGTGCGACGCTACAACGCCGATCACGTCCTCGGCCGTGACATGCAGTTCAACAAGAATAGCGGGCACCATGCGATCAGCGTCCCGCCCTTCTACGCGGTAGAAGTGCGCGCGTCGATGATCGGGCTCACTGCCGCAGGACTCGACATCGATGATCGCGCGCGCGTGCTGGACGCGCATGGTCGCGCGATTCCGGGCCTCTATGCCGGCGGGGAAATCCTCGGCTGCGTAATCGGCACGCGCTACTCGGCGGGCGGGGTCAGCATCGCCAATGCCGTGGTGTTCGGACGACGCGCCGGTGAATGTGCGGCAGAGGAGGTGCTCGAAAGCACTTCCGGGGTGCCCGTCGGGATGCGGGCCTCAGCCGGATGAAGAAGGAATAGCCGCGGGGCGGCTTACCGCCCCGGCACGCCCAGCAGCTGCGCTGCCGCGTCGAAGCGCGCGCGCTGTGCGGCATCATCCTTGAAGGCCGCCTTCGCTCCGGCCAGCGCCGATTGTGCTCCGGCCGGATCCTTCAACTGCATCCGCGATCGTATCAGCATGATCCAGCGCTCGGCGTCGCGCGGGTTGGCTTCCAGTCGGGCGGCGAGCCGCGCGACCATGCCGCGGGCCATCTCGTCCTGTTGCGACGGCGTCATCGCGGTCGCCGCCTTCAGGTCGGTGGCGGTCGGGCCGGGAATGCCGCCGGTCAGGGCGCTATCGTCAGCAGGGGCAGGGCGCGCGGTGGGTGACGGAAGGCGGCCGGAGACGTCGATCTTGTGCTCGGTGGATATGCGCGAGATCAGCTCGCGGACCGGCGGCGCCCATGGCGCGTCGGGCGGGCTGTCGCGCAAGACGCCGATCAGGTCGTCTAGCGCGCCTTTGTGATCGCCGCTCGCGTCCTTCTTCACCGCGATAAAATAGCGGGCGCGGAAATCCGTCGGATCGATCGCGAGCGCCTTGTGGAATGACGCTTCGGCTTCGGGCGTGACGCCGCCCGGCCCGGAGAGCAGCTGGACCTCGCCGAGCGCCGACCAGGTCTGGGCATTGTTTGGATCGCGCGCCGCGGCTTCCACATAGGCCTTCACGCTGTCGGCGTAGCGGCCGACATTGTAATAAGCGAGGCCGAGCAGGTTCCAACCCTTGGGATCGTCGGGATTGTCACGCAGCTTCTTCTCGAGTCCGCCGATCATCGAGGCGATGTCGCCGACCGGCTGCGTCGCCGCGGGGGGGGCGGATTCGCCGGTGCCGCCGCGCGAGCGGAGGGCCGTGATCGCTATGGCGGCGATGGCGATCAGCGCCGCCAGCACGAGCGCGATGCGCGCAAATGGCAGTGAGAACCCCTTGTTTACGGCACCGTCCTTCGTCACATTTCTCTCCGGAATTGAGCGTAATAGGCTTTGATCTCCAAATGTAACGAAAGTCTAGCGGAACGCGCCGAAGCTGGTAGAGTGGCATCGGGGTAGACGGCGAAATCTCCTCGGTCTTAAGGACCGGCGAGACGTTTCGCCGTCAGAAACAAGCTGCGGGCGTGGCGGCGATGACGGGGCAGGGGGAACCAGTGGCGGACACCTACCGGATTGCCATCGTTGGCTCGGGGCCGGCGGGGCTTAGCGCGGCAGCCCATGCCGCGCAGCTCGGCATCCCGCACATCCTTCTCGAAAAGACCGACCACCTTTCGGATACGATCTACAAGTACCAGAAGGGCAAGCATGTCATGGCGACGCCGAGTCAGCTCGTGCTGCGCTCGGATGTGGATTTCGACGCCGGCAAGCGCGAGAAGATTCTCGGTCTGTGGGATGAACAGATCGCCGCCGCCAAGGTGAATGTCCGCCTCAAGAGCGAGGTCAAGACGGTCGCGGGCGCCAAGGGCGACTTCACCATCACCCTGACCGACAAGACCGAGATCAAGGCCGAAAACATCATCCTGGCGATCGGCACGCAGGGCAATCCGAACCTGCTGCGCGTTCCCGGCGCGGATCAGGGCCATCTCCAGCTTCAGTACCAGCTCGACGATCCCGGGGAATATGTCGACGAGCATATCATGGTGGTCGGCGCCGGCGACGCCGGCATCGAAAATGCGCTCGGCCTGGCGCAGGATGTCGCGCAGGGCAATATCGTTACGATCATCAACCGCACCGCGGATTTCAGCCGGGCCAAGAGCGCCAACGTCAAGCTGCTGATGCAGGCGCGTGACGAAGGCCGGATGAACATCGTCACCGATACGTCGCCCAATCGGATCGAGCCGGGCCATATCATCCTCGATACCCGCGACGGCGAGGCGCGCATCCGCTGCGACCGGATCATTGCCCGCATGGGTTCGGCGGCGCCGCGCAAGTTCATCGAGGAGTGCGGGATAGAGTTCACCAGCGCCGACCGCGAGGCATTCCCGAAGCTGTCGCCACAGTTCGAGACGACGAACCCCGGTATCTTCGTGATCGGTGCGCTGGCCGGCTATCCGCTGATCAAGCATTGCATGAACCAGGGCTACGACATCGTCGAGTTCATCAACGGCAATGTCGATCTGAAGCCGGCCGACGAGCCTATCCTCGAGGGCAAGTTCGTCAACCTGCCGAAGAGGAAGTCGGTCGACGAGTGGCTCGAACTGATCCGCACCAACGTGACGATCCTCAACGATCTTTCGCCACTGCAGATGCGCGAGTTCATGCTCGATTCCGACGTGCGCGCCTATGGCAAGAACCAGGTCATCTTCGAGAAGAACGCACCGGGATCGTCGCTGTTCTGCATCGTCGAAGGCTCGGTCGATATCCCGCTGCCGGACGGCCGCTCGACCGGTATCGTCATTCCCGAAGGATCGATCTTCGGCGAAGTCGGCCTCGTGTCGGGACGTCGCCGCGGTTCTACGATCCGCTCGATCGCAGACACCATCGTGGTCGAGATTCCGCGCAACGCGATTCTCAAGCTGATGGCATCGGTGCCTGGCGTGAAGCGCGCCGTGACCCGCATCTCCACCGAGCGCCAGTTGCTTCAGATGTGGCAGTCCGGTCTTCAGTCGGCCGACCTGGCAGAAGTACTGGAAACCGCGGAGATCAAGGGCGCACGCGCCGGCGAGATCATCTTCCGCGAGGGTGAGGAAGGCAATGACGTCTTCGTGATCCGCTCGGGCTCGGTCGTCGTCGAGAAGGCGATCGGCGGCAAGCCGGTGTTCCTCTCTTATATTCCCGCCGGCAATTATGTCGGCGAGCTCGAACTGTTCGACAACGGCGTCCGTAAGCAGACAGTGCGCGCGGCGGTCAAGTCCGAGGTGATCAAGCTCGATGGCGCGGCTTTCCGCCGCCTGCTCGAGGCCAAGCCGCAATTCTTCGCCAAGGCCAAGGTAGCGATTGGCGAGCGGGAGGATCTCGCTTCGTTCATCGAGGCCAAGAAAGACAGCTTCGCGACCGTCGTCGACATGTATTCGTCGGTCGCCAACTTCCTGGTCGACAAT
Organism: Rhizorhabdus argentea; assembly: GCF_037861105.1. Taxonomy (NCBI): domain Bacteria; kingdom Pseudomonadati; phylum Pseudomonadota; class Alphaproteobacteria; order Sphingomonadales; family Rhizorhabdaceae; genus Rhizorhabdus; species Rhizorhabdus argentea. The sequence goes on along the minus strand of NZ_JBANFK010000008.1, from coordinate 31,046 downwards.
GGCGTGGGCGAAGCCACCGACGTGCTGCTGATCGACGAGAATCTCTGTGTCGGCTGCGATAATTGCGAGAAGGCCTGCGCCGACAGTCATGACGGCATATCGCGGCTCGACCGCGAGGCGGGGCGTACCTTCGCCAACCTCCACGTGCCGACCAGCTGCCGCCATTGCGAGCATCCGCATTGCATGGCCGATTGCCCGCCGACCGCGATCCACCGCGGCCAGGATGGCGAAGTGTATATTGACAACACCTGCATCGGCTGCGGCAATTGCCAGCGCAACTGCCCCTATGGCGTGATCCGCATGGAGAAGGAGCCGCCGAAGAAGCCGAGCCTCTGGAAGTGGTTTCTGTTCGGACAGGGGCCGGGGCCGGGCGAACCCAGTCATGACTGGGCCTATGCCAATGCCGAGCCGGGCGTCGAAAAGGCCAAGCGCGCGGTCAAGTGCGACATGTGCTCGGGTATCGAGGGCGGTCCGAGCTGCGTCCGCGCCTGTCCGACCGGGGCCGCAATCCGCGTTGCTCCCGAAGAATTTCTGACGGTCGCCCGGCTGCAGCGGGACGACGCCTGATGACCAGCAAATCGCTTCGACGGGCGACCACCGGTCGCGAGCGCGCCTCCGAGCATGAGGGATTCCTGCGCTACCAGGGGTATAAATGGCTCAAGATCGCGCTGATCCTCTGCGGGGTTGCGGTGCTGATCTACGCCTTCAACGATGTCCAGCCGAAGCCCAATGGCGGCACGATCTACGGCTATACCACCGGCACCATAGGTGTCTTGCTGATCCTGTGGTTGACCATGCTCGGCGTCCGCAAGCGGGCGATAACGCCGGGGCGCTGGTCGCTGAAAAGCTGGACCTCCGCCCATGTCTATCTCGGCCTGTCGCTGATCGTGGTTGCCACGTTGCACACCGGGTTCGACTTCGGATGGAATATCCACACTCTGGCCTATGTCCTTATGATGCTGGTGATCGCCTCCGGTGTGTTCGGCATCGCGGCCTACGCATCGCTGCCGCAGGCGCTATCCGCCAATCGTGGCGAGACGACCCAGATCCAGATGCTCGACAACCTGCGAACGCTGGACCGCCAGCTCAACGAGGCGGCGCAGCCGCTCGATGCCGACGGTGCTGCGATCGTCCAGATGGCGCTGGCCGACGATCCGTTCGGCGGCGGCCTCGTGGCACGGCTGACCGGCCGCTATAGCAAGTGCGGCACCCGCGCAGCATTGGCGGCGGTTCGCGCGCATCCCTCGCGCGGCGAGGCCGAGGTCGATCCGCTCGATCATGCCGAGGTGCTGCTCGAACGCAGGCGATCGTCGCTGTCGCGCATCCGCAAGCATTTGCGGCTGAAGGCGCTGCTCGAGGTCTGGCTCTACATCCACGTACCGCTGACTTTCGCGCTGATAGCCGCACTGTTCGTGCACATCGTCGCCGTCTTCTATTACTGGTGAGAACGCGCAGATGAGCTTCATTGTTCGCACGGTAGCGCGCACCGCCGATGGGCGGGACATCGTTCGCCCCAAGAGCTTCGACAAGGCCGAGCTAAGCGTTGGTCGCAGCCCTTCGAGCGATATCCACCTGCCGGACCTGGCGGTGACGCTCAACCACGCGGCAATCCGTATCGTTGCCGGTGGTTATGTCGAGGTCGTCGCCACGGCCGGGCTGCCCTTGGTGGTCGACGGCAAGTCGACCGAGCACCAGCGCTTTTCCGCGGCGCAGGGCGCCGATATCCGCATCGGCAGCCATTCGCTCGAGATCGAACCGGGCGAGGGCGAGGAAAAAGGGTCGGTCGTCGTCACCGTTTCGCGCGTCGGTGCGATCTCGAACGCGTCCGAGGACAAGGAGGAGGCGCATGTCTTCTCGCTCGCGACTGTGCTTCCGGGCAAGCGTCCGCTCGCCTGGGCGCTGGCGATCCTGGTGCTCGGCATTTTCCTGATCTGGCCGCTGGTGTCGATCCATACCCAGCCGGTCGACCAGACCCGCAAGATTGCTTTCCATGCCGACGAGCTCTGGACATCGGGCAAGCTGTCGCAGGTCCACAAGACCCTCGAGAATAATTGCCAGGCCTGCCATGTGAAGGCTGGCGAAGCCGTGCGCGACACCGCCTGCGCCGCCTGCCACACCAAGGTCCATGATCACGCCGATCCGAAGAAGCTGGCCGATGCCCGAGGTTCGCTCGGCATAGTCGGTACCACCAAGCAGGTGGTCGGCGGAGTGTTTGGCATCCAGCCGGGTCGCTGCGTCGAATGCCACACCGAGCATCAGGGCACGACCGCGATGCCGGTGACCGACGAGCGTTTCTGCACCAATTGCCATGGCGACATGAGCAAGCGGATCGAGACGCCGCTCAAGAACGCCGCCGACTTCGGCGACAATCACCCGCAGTTCGAACCGACGATCCGCTTTGCCGGCGCAGGCGGCGTGCCGATGTCCCGCCGAGTCTCGCTCGATGCGAATCCCAAGGAAGACAGCGGCCTCAAATTCCCGCACGATCTGCACCTGTCGACGACCAACGGCGTCGCCCAGATGGCGAAGACGCTCGGCAAGGGCGAAGGCTATGGCGCGCCGCTCGAATGTGCGAACTGCCACACCCGCGATGCCACCGGCACCACCTTCGCCGCAGTGAAGATGGAAAACTCGTGCGGCGCCTGCCACTCGCTTGCCTTCGACCAGGTCGGCGGCACGATCCGCACCCTGCGGCACGGCGAACCTGCCCAGGTGATCGCCGACATCCGAGCTTTCTATCGCGCCGGAGCACCGCGCAACGGCGCCTTCCAGGGCATGGAGCGACGGCGGCCGGGCGACTTCGCCTCCTCCGGACAACGAACCGCTTTCGCGCAGACCAGTGCGATGCACATCGGCAATGCCGATCAGGCGATTCGCGCGGTCTTCTCGAAGGGTGGCGCTTGCTTCGACTGTCACACGGTGCGCGCGACCGGCAATCCGACCACGCCGTTCGCGGTAACGCCAGTGTCGCTGACCCGCCGCTACATGACCAAGGGCTGGTTCGACCACGCGGCGCATGACACCGAGAATTGCACCAGCTGCCATGCCGTGAAGACGTCTCGCACCTCTGCCGACGTGAACCTTCCGAAAATCGCCAAGTGCCAGGAATGTCATGGTGGCCAGGATGCGCACAAGGCAGTGCCGTCATCCTGCGCGATGTGTCATGACTATCACCGCAGCGGCTTCGCGCCACTCATGGTTCGCAACAGTCGGGCGCGTGGCAAGGCGGTCGAGTATGTCGATGAAAAGGCGCTGAAGAACGCCGGTGGCGGAATTTGATCTTTGATTACCGTAATTTCTCGCCCACTGTGGAGAAGATCACAGCGATAGTGCAGGGGCCATGATCAGATGTTGGGCGTTGGAGTTGAGCCGGGCGTCGAAACCGGCGGTGTAATGGGAACCTCGCCATGCTGATCGCGCAATTGACCGACCTGCATATCGGCTTCGATCTCGAAAACGCCGACGAGCTCAACTTCCGTCGCGTCGCCTCGGCCATAGATTATGTGAAGGGGCTGGCGGTTCCACCGGATCGCATGTTCCTCACCGGCGACCTCACTGATCATGGCGATCTCGCCAGCTATCGGCGTCTCAAGGGCCTGATCGACGCATGCGATTTCCCGGTTCACCTGTGCGTGGGCAATCATGACGACCGCGCGCTGCTGAAGCAGGTCTTCCCCGATCTGCCGGTAGAGGACGGCTTCGTTCAATATGTGATCGATGAGCCCGAAGTACGGATCATCGTGCTCGATACCCTTGATCCGGGCCATCATGGCGGCGCCTTTTGCCGCCGCCGCGCCGGTTGGTTGCGGGCGCGACTGTCCGAAGCGCCCGGCAAGCCGGTGTTGATCGTCCTGCACCACCCGCCTATCGAGACCGGAATCCCCTGGATGACGGCGCACCCTACCGAGCCATGGGTCGTAACGCTGGACAAGGCGATCGGCGACCGGCCGAATATCCTGATGATCGCCGGCCATATCCATCGCTCGATTACGACGCAGTGGCGCGGCCGCATGCTCGCGGTGGCGCCCTCCACCGCGCCGCAGGTTGCGCTCGAAATGGCGCCGCTCGATCCGGAAATGCCCGACCAGCGGCCGATGATCGTTGCCGAAGCGCCGGGCGTCGCCCTCCATCTCTGGACCGGCGAATCCTTTGTCACCCATCATGCCCAAGTCGGCGCGCCGGACGTGCTGGCGCGCTATGATCGCAATCTCCAGCCGCTCGTCCAGGCGCTGGCGGAAGAGCATGAAGCCGTGGAGCCGGGCGCCGCGGCCGCCTGAGCATGTGCTACGAGGGCAGAAGCAGGGCCTTCGATCCAGATCTCAGCGCTTCCTGACGAACTCCGCGCGCAGCACCAGTCCCTTGATCCCTTCATAGCGGCAGTCGATCTCCTGATCGTCGCCGGTCAGCCGGATCGACTTGATCAGCGTTCCGCGCTTCAGGGTCTGGTTGGCGCCCTTGACCTTCAGATCCTTGATCAGCGTCACGGCATCGCCATCCGCCAGCAGGTTGCCGACCGAATCGCGCACCTCGACGCCGCCTGCCGCTGGAGCAGCCACATCGCCCGCGCTGACCCACTCTCCTGTCGCCTCGTCATAGACATAGTCGTCGTCGCTCATCGCATATATCCTTCCGGTTCAGCCCTGCCGCGCCAGGATTCCGCCGCGCCGCGCCCTGGCCCAGGTCGAGCGTCCCGTCAGGAACGCTATCCAGCCCCAGGCGGCGCCAAGATGGCGCAGCAGCTGGAAACTGAAGGGTTCGGCGAGCGATGTCGCGAGTACCCGGCCCCAACCCTCAGGAAGCATCCCGCCCGACCAGCGGCGGTAGAGGATGATCGACCAGCAGTGAAAGGCGAAGTCGATCGCCGCCTTGGCGAGCATCGCCAGCAGGATCGGGCCTACGATGAGCATGCGGCCGCTCATGGCGAAGCCAGCGAGCAGCGCAAAGGCCACCAGGCCGAAGATCGGCTGCACCGTGTCGAACGCCTTGACCGGCAGCATGATGGTGCCGAGCCGCCCGAAGCGGGGGTTGCCGACCATATCGCGGTTCCAATATTGGGTCTGCAGGAAGCCGCCGAACCAGCGTCGGCGCTGGCGCAGGAACGGGACAAGGTGGCCGGGCGCATCGGTATAGGCGCGTGCCTCGCCGAGCACGCGGACTTTCCAGTCCAGATCATGGTCGACCGACCAGCGGTGGAGCCGATGGATCAGTTCGTAGTCCTCGACCAGACATTCGGGATCGAACCCGCCGACCGCGATCACGCCCTCCCGCCGGAACCCCGCGAAGGCGCCCGAAATCAGAAGCAGCCCGTCCACCCGCATCCAGGCGAAGCGCGAGATGAAGTTGCGGACATATTCATAAGTCTGGAACCATTGGAACAATCGCCCCGCGACTGTGCGGTCGCAGATCGGCCGGAGCAGGCCGGTGGCGGCAACCAGCGCCGGCTCACGGTGGAAGGCGCTGCGCATAGACGCAATCGCGTCCTCAGCCAGTAATGTATCGGCATCGACGGTCAGCACCACGTCGCAATCGGTGCACTCGAGCGCAGCGTTCAGCGCCCGCGCCTTGCCGCCATGGGGCAGGCGGAGCCAGCGTAGCGATGCCACGACCGGTGAGGCCGTCATGGCGCCGAGCGGCGGCATCTCCATGCCGAAGGCGTCGCTCATCGTCAGCGGAGTGTCGTCGGTAGAGCCGTCATCCGCGATCAGGATGATGTCGGGCGAGTCCTTCTGGGCGAGCAACGCCTCGACGGTCGCCTTCAGGACCGCGGCCTCATTATGCGCCGCCACCAGCACCGCAAGCGTGGGCGGATCGCCGCGGGCGGGCTCGGGCGCGACGAAATGACGGAGGGGCAGAGACTTGGCGCCGACGAAAATCAGCAGCACAGTATCATAAACGAGATAAGCCAGTCCGACCGACCAGGCCAGGATGCCGGTCTGCTCCCATGCCTGGGCCGTCAGGACCGCCAGCATCAGCAGCGCGCCACCATGGAGCGCTATCGTGGCCGGCGTCAGCGGCGGCCGGTTCAACCGTGGCGATATCGCATTGAAGCGCGCTTCGAGCGAGAATGTCGGGCTCATGCGATCGACGGATCCAAAAGGGCGTTTCACTGGATAACCGGCTGGAAAGACCGGCCACGCGCTCTATGATCGCAAAGTTGACGCACCGCAACGACCAGCCTCCGGAGAGCCTAGTCTTGATCGATGAACCTTTGCTGACGCCGCGCTATACCGGGCCTGCTATCATCGCACATTGGCTGGTCGCACTGCTGATGATCGGCAACCTCATTCTGGGGCTTATCGCGGAGAAGCTGCCCGACGATCGGATCCGCTTGGCGATCGACACCCACAAATCGATCGGGATCACTGTCCTTGGCTTGGTCTTGATGCGCATCCTGTGGCGGTTGAGCCATAGGCCTCCACTATTTTCCCAAGGTATGGCGCGGTGGGAGCAAGGCCTGGCACATGCGACGCATCTCGGCCTTTATCTTTTGATGTTATGGATGCCGCTCACCGGATGGGCCCATGACAGCGCCTGGAAGGCTGCGCCGGAAATCCCGATGAAGCTGTTCGGAGCGTTCGAATGGCCGCGGATCGGCTTCATCCTGGCGCTGCCGGCGGAGCAGAAGGAATATCTGCACGATGTGCTGGGAACGATGCACGAACTGGGCGGCTATATGCTGATCGCGCTTGTGATCCTTCACCTCGCGGGAGCGCTCAAGCACCAGTTCATCGATAGCGAGCCCGAATTCCGGCGAATATGGCCGCGCTGATGCTTACATTGCGCCGGGCCATGCGTTAGGCGATCGCCAAAAGAACAGGATAAGGCCCGAAGGATGTCGATACTGGGTACCGAAGAAGGCGGAGCGCCGAATGGCGCGGCCACCGTGAAACTGTCTGTACCGCAGGATGTGCAGGACGCGATCCGTACGCTGATCCGCTGGTCAGGCGACGATCCCGACCGCGAGGGACTGCGCGACACTCCGGCGCGAGTGGGGCGTGCCTGGAAGGAATATTGCCTCGGATATCTAGAGGATCCGTCCTTGCACCTGAGCCGGACTTTCGAGGAGGTCGGTGGCTATGACGAGATCGTTCTGCTGAAGGACATTCCGTTCCAGTCGCACTGCGAGCATCATATGGCGCCGATCATCGGTCACGCGCATATCGCTTATCTGCCTCGCAACCGCGTCGTCGGCATTTCGAAGCTGGCCCGTGTACTCCAGGGCTTTGCCCGCCGGCTTCAGATCCAGGAGCGGCTGACCGCCGAGGTCGCGGACTGCATCTGGACGAATCTCGAGCCGGCCGGTGTCGCGGTGGTGATCCATGCCAGCCATAGCTGCATGACGGCGCGCGGCGTTCGGACCCCGGGCGTGGGCATGACCACGAGCCGCATGATGGGTGTATTTCGTGAAGATGAGCGGAGCCGCAAGGAAGTGCTGTCTTTGATGGGGCTCGGCTGAGCGATGGAGAAATTGGCCATGATGCGATGCATGAAGCTAGGAATGGTGGCGGTGGCGCTGTCCAGTGCGGCCATTGCCGCGCCGCCCAAGCCGGCCGCGAGGCCTGCCGGAAACGCAGGCTCGCCGATGGCGCTATCCCCGGGCGTGCGGCGCGTCCCGCTGTCGCCGGACGGGAATGCCATCGCCGCCCGCATCATGGGCGAGAAAGACCCGCGCGTGGCGCAGATCCAGATGGACCTCGCGGCGATCCGGCAGGAGAAGGCGCAGTTTCTAAGCGGCTCCACCGTCGATGTCGACAAGCTCGAGCCGCTGATGCGTCGGGAGGAAGGCCTGCAAACCGAACTCCGCGCCAAGCAGAACGATCGCCTGCTCGAACTGCTGAGGGCATTGTCCGATCCCGATCGCGTGGCGCTGCTGCAGAATCTTGCCAGTCCCGCCCGCGCGCAGAGTTCGAGGCCGGCCGAAGCGGGGCGTTGACCGCCGCGTCGATCGTCTGGTTTCGTCAGGATCTGCGGATTGGCGACCAGACGGCCGCCGACTGTCCGCGGCTGATCGTCGGCCACGGAGAAGCGCGGGCAAAAGCGCTCGCGACCTCCGCGCCGCTTAGAAAAAAACTTGCCGATTGATGCAACGAAGCTTCTTTTTCCGCCGTAACGCTCGATATATGCGGCTGGAGTCGCGCTGAGCGGTAACGGGGACGGACAAGACCAGATGAATGCCCAGCCTCCGGTGCGCGGACAGCACCTTCTTCTAGCCGATCGTCGATTTGCCACGGGATCGAACTGGATCGCGCGGCTGCTCTCTCCGGGATTCCAGCGTCTGCTCGACACGATCGACCGCGGCCTCGAAGAAGGCGCAATCGAGGCGACCCTGCCCGACGGCACCTTCCGGGTGCTGGGCGGCCGCAGGCCGGGGCCGGTCGCGATCGTCGAGTTGAAGAACTGGCGCCCGCTGGTCAGGCTGGTCACCACCGGCTCGGTGGGCTGGTATCGCAGCTGGGCCGAGGGCGAGTGGTCCAGCCCCGATCCCATCCCGATCTTCGATCTTTTCATGCGTAACCGGCATCCGCTGGGGGAGCTTGGCCGCGCCCAGGGGCCGTTGCGCCTCTTCAACCTGATCTGGCACGCCTTCCGCCGCAACAGCCGCGCCAATGCCCGGCGCAACATCGCCTTCCATTACGATCTCGGCAATGATTTCTACGAACTATGGCTGGATCGGACCATGAGCTATTCCTCGGCGCTGTTCGCCGAGCCGATTAGTGCCACCGAACCGCTGGAGATTGCTCAACATCGCAAGATCACCGCACTGCTGGATCGACTGGATCTCAAGCCGGGTTCGACCTTGCTGGAGATTGGCTGTGGCTGGGGCGGTCTGGCCGAAGTCGCGTCGGCGGAATATGGCGCCGATGTCACCGGTATCACCCTATCGATCGAGCAGAAGGCGTGGGCCGACGAGCGGATCGCCAAGGCTGGTCTCGCCGACAAGGCCCGCTTCGAGATCTGCGACTATCGCGACGTGCCGGGCCGTTACGACGCCGTCGCCAGCGTCGAGATGGTCGAGGCCGTCGGCGAGAAATATTGGCCAGCCTATATGGAGGCGATCGCGCGCGCGCTCAAACCCGGCGGGCGTGCCGCCATCCAGTATATCGAGATCGATGACGCGATCTTCGAAAGCTATCGCACCGACGCCGATTTCATCCAGACCTACATCTTTCCCGGCGGCATGCTGATCTCGGAGAGTCGCTTCCGTGCGGCGGCGGAGAAGGCGGGGCTGCGCTGGGACAATGTCGAGCGCTTCGGGTTGCATTACGCCGAGACGCTGAAGCGCTGGCGCAAAACCTTCGATCAGGCGGTCGAAGAGGGCCGGCTGCCGAAGGGCTTCGATGAGGCGTTCGGGAAGCTGTGGCGCTTCTACCTCATGTATTGCGAGGGCGGCTTCGCCGGCGGCGGCATCGATGTCGCGCAGGTCACGCTGGTGAAGGCTTAGGCGGAGTATCGATCAGGCATCCTACTTACGGTCGCCCCCGCGTTCTACTTGAGACTGACTCTGGAAGGCCGCGAGCGTCAGCGCTCGACGCGAATCCGATGCCCGTTGTCGAACCCCTCGGCCACCAGCCGCACGATAGCATCGCCGACGACGGCCGGGCTCTTCAGCGTCGACTGATCTTCGCCCGGAAACGCACTCTCACGCATCTTGGTCGCGGTCGCAGCCGGATCGACGATCGCGACCTTGATCTTGCTGATGTTCGCCATTTCCTGCCCATAGGCCAGCAGCATCGTGTCGAGCGCCGCCTTGGAAGCCCCATAGGCCCCCCAATAGGGCCGGGCACGCGCGCCTACCGAACTCGTCACGCCGATCACAGCGCCATCCGTGGACGCCCGCAGCAGCGGGTCGAAGGCGGCGATAAGCTGCTGCTGCGCCATCACATTCAGCGTCAGCAGCCGGGCGAACTCCTTCGCATCGATAGCGGGGACGGGCGCAAGGGTGCCCAGCATCGCCGCATTGAGCACGAGGATGTCGAGCGCGCTCCATCGACCGGCGATGGCCTCCGCCAGCCGGGCGATGCTGTCATTCTCGGCAAGGTCCATCGGGGCGATCGTGGCGGTGCCGCCTGCGGCGTGGATCCGGTCCTCGACCTCCTCCAGCCCGCCCGCCGTGCGAGCCGTCAGGATGACATGCGCACCCGCCTTGCCGAGCGCTTCCGCGGTCGCCGCGCCGATACCGCGCGATGCACCGGTGACGAGCGCCAGCTTGCCTGAAAGGGGAGTTGCCATGTCGATAGTCTTTCGGAAGGTCAGGCGACCACGCGCTCGCCGTGCAGCGCCAGCTGATCGGTCGGAGTCAGTTCCTCCTGGTCGGTCAGGTGGGTCGGATAGTCCCCGGTGAAGCAGGCGTCGCAATAGCTGGGCTGGCGATCCACGCGATCCGCCTCGCCCAATGCCTTGTAAAGACCGTTGATCGACACGAACGCGAGGCTGTCCGCGCCGATATAGGTTGCCATCTCGGCAACGTTCATCTGGGCGGCGAGCAGCTTGGCGCGCTCTGGCGTGTCGACGCCGTAGAAGCAGCTGTGCCGGGTCGGCGGGCTTGCGATCCGAAGGTGAACCTCGCGAGCGCCGGCATCCCGCAGCATCTGCAGGATCTTGACGCTGGTGGTGCCGCGGACGATCGAGTCGTCGATCAGCACGACGCGCTTGCCGTCGATCAGCGCGCGATTGGCATTGTGCTTGAGCTTCACGCCAAGGTGGCGAACCTGATCGCCTGGCTGAATGAAGGTGCGGCCGACATAATGCGACCGGATGATACCGAGTTCGAACGGGATGCCGGACTCCTGCGCATAGCCGATGGCGGCAGGCGTACCCGAATCGGGAACCGGGATCACGAGGTCCGCGTCCACGCCGCTCTCGATCGCAAGCTGAACGCCGATCTGCTTGCGGACCGTGTAGACGGACGAGCCGTCGACGATCGAATCCGGACGCGAGAAGTAGACGTGCTCGAAGATGCACGGCCGGGGTCGGACATCGGCGAACGGCCGGATCGAGCGAAGCCCGTTGTCCGATACGATCACAATCTCGCCCGGATCGACCTGCCGGATGAAGGTGGCGCCAACGACGTCCAGCGCGACCGTCTCCGAGGCAAAGATATAGGATTCGCCGATTCGGCCGAGCACCAGCGGCCTGATCCCCAGCGGATCACGGCAGGCGATCATGCCCTCCGGTGTCATGCAGATCAGCGAATAGGCGCCCTCGACCTGCTTGAGCGCGTCGATGAATCGATCCAGCAGTGTGCGGTACTTCGACATCGCCACGAGATGGATGATCGTCTCGGTGTCGCTGGTCGACTGGAAGATGGAGCCCGACCGGACCAGGTCGCGCTTGAGCTTCATCGCGTTGGAGATGTTGCCGTTATGGGCGATTGCGAAGCCGCCGGAAGACAATTCCGCGAACAGTGGCTGGACGTTGCGCAGCGCCGTCTCGCCAGTGGTAGAATAGCGGACATGGCCGCAGGCGGCGCGGCCGGGCAGTCCGCGGATCACCTCGTCCTTGTCGAAATTGCCGGCGACATGGCCCATTGCGCGATGGGTGTGGAAGGCGTGACCGTCCCAGCTGGTAATGCCAGCGGCTTCCTGTCCGCGGTGCTGGAGCGCGTGGAGACCGAGCGCTACCATCGCAGCGGCGGTCTCGGCGCCCCAAATCCCAAAAATGCCGCACTCTTCGCGCAGCTTGTCGTCATCAAATGGATGCGTGGTGAGCATCGCGAATCCCTTCGCGGTGGCTGATGCGCCGCATATAGTTAGCTAACCTGCGTTTGTCGCCCCACCCTCGCAACATTTCTGCAACGCGCCATGTTCGCCTTGTCGGGGCGAACCGGAGCTTGCTCCTGGCGGCGGTTTCGCGCATCGCCGTTGCATGGAACAGGATCGCGAACAAGGCAGCGCGCTCGATCCGCGCTACGATGCCGCCGGGCTGATCACGGCGGTGGTGACTGACCATGACTCTGGCGATGTGCTGATGGTCGCGCATATGAATGCCGAGGCGCTGGCGGTGACGATCGCCAGCGGCGAAGCGACCTTCTTTTCGCGGTCGCGCGGCCGATTGTGGAAGAAGGGCGAGACCAGCGGGCATGTCATGCGCGTCGTCGAAGCGCGGATCGATTGCGATCAGGATGCGATATGGCTGCGCTGCCTGCCGGCCGGTCCTGCGTGCCATACCGGGGAGGCGAGCTGCTTCTACCGACGGCTCGACATGGACGGAGAAGGGCTCGTCCGGCTGCCGATTGCCCCGGAATGAAACACTATGCTAGACTAAAGTAGCAACTACGATAGCCACTTGCCCATTGGTCCTGCTGCGGCCGCCGATCTATGATCGCTCGTCAGCCCGGGGGCTTTTGTGAGTGTAAGTAATTGTCTTGTAGCGTATCCTCTTAAGCCTACCGAGGCTGAGACCTTTGCAATCGGGGAACTCGCCGAGGAGTTCGGCGTCAGCGCCCGTGCCTTGCGCTTCTATGAGGAGGAGGGGCTCCTCACGCCACGGCGGGAGGGGCCTGTCCGCATCTATTCGCGTCGTGATCGTGCCAGGCTGGCTTGGATCATGCGCGGCAAGAGCGTCGGCTTCAGCCTCGATGATATCCGCGAGTTGATCGATCTTTACGATCTCGGCGACGATCGGGCGACGCAACGTGCCGCCACCGTCGAGCGTTGTCTCGCCCGCGCCACGATGCTGCGCCGGCAACTGGAAGAACTGCAGGCGACTATCGCCCAGCTGACGGAATTCGCAGCCAGCCTGAAAAAGCAGAGTTAGGATCGACGGGATAGGCTCCGCGGCGGCCGACCCGTTTCGGCACAGGCTGGCCGTCTTAACCTACTTTTCGCATTCCGCGCCTTGCGGGTCTGTGTCATGCATCGCCCATGAATACAGGCCCCAAAGAGATTCGGCTGCGCGGGCGTCTCGTCAACGGCCTTTACACCGAAGCGATGGTCCTCGCGGACGAAGCTCGTGCCTATTTCGATCATCAGGGCCGCGCCGACCGGGAAGCGCTCGATCCGCTGACGCGAGTTACGCTGAGCTGCGAATCGCTCAAAATCACCACCCGGCTGATGCATGTGCTCGCCTGGCTGCTCACCGAACGTGCGATCGAACTCGGCCAGATGGACGACGAAGAGGCCGCCGCGTCCGCACGGCGGCTGGGCGATGCCACGGCGACCGACGCAGCGTCCGCTGAAGGCTTGCCGGCCGCCGCGATCGTGCTGATCGACGCCAGCCAGGATCTCTACGCCCGCGTCCGTCGTCTCGAAGCCGAGCCGCGTGAATCGATCTCTGGCAACAGCCCGGCGCGTAGCCTGCTCGACCGGCTGCAACGCGCTTTCTAAGCGGCTGAACCGATCCGGATCAGCGCGACCGGCGCCAGGTCAGCACGCGCCAAAGGTACCAGGCGCCGAGCGCGATCAGCAGCAGTGTCGAGGCAAGCCCAAGCCATGCCTCCATCTCGGCGAAGCGGGTGCCGAGAATCCAGCCGCCGGTCGCGAGCATTGCCGACCAGCCCAGCGTGCCCACCGAGGACCAGATCGCGAAGGGCAGGAAGCGCATCCGCATCAGCCCGGCCGGTACCGAGACCAGCGAGCGGATCGTCGGCATCATCCGCCCGATGCACGTGAAGAGATAGCCATAGCGAGAGAACCAGCGCTCGCCGCGATCGACTTCGGCCCAGTCCATGGCCAGCCAGCGGCCATGGCGGTCGATCAACGGCTTGAAGCGATCGAGCCCAAGTGCGCGCGCGGCCAGGTACCAGACGATGTTGCCGACCATCGCACCCGCGGTGCCCGCCAGGATCGCCCAGGCGAGCGACATATTACCCTTGGCGGCCTGCAATCCGGCCATCGACATGATCACTTCGGAGGGGATCGGCGGGAATATCGTTTCGCCCAGCATCAGCAGGAAAACGCCGAGATAACCGCTCTGCGCAATCATCTCCTGTACCCAGTCGGTCATGCCTGCGCCTCGCTACGCTACCTTCGACTCGATCGCGTCCCATATCAGCGCCGGTGTGTCGCTTCCGTTGAAAGTGTCGATCGCGACGATCCCGGTCGGCGAGGTGACGTTAATTTCGGTCAGATGCCCGGCGATGACGTCGATGCCGACGAACAGCAGCCCCCGCGCCGCTAGATCGGGGCCGAGCGCATCGCATATCTCGATCTCACGCGCCGACAGCTGGGTCGCATCGGCGCGGCCGCCGGCCGCGAGGTTCGAGCGGATCTCGCCGGCCTTGGGCAGCCGGTTGATCGCGCCGGCGACCTTACCGTCGATCAGGACGATCCGCTTGTCGCCCTTGGATACGTCCGGCAGGAAGGCCTGCACCATGAACGGTTCGCGCCACACCTGGCCGAACAGCTCGGTCAGCGCGGCGAGGTTGGCGTCGTTGCGCCCGACATGGAATACCGCAGAGCCGGCATTGCCGTAGAGCGGCTTGACGACCACCTCGCCGTGCAGTTCGTGGAAAGCGCGGGCATCTTCGAGCCGCCGGGTGATCATCGTCGGCGGCATGAACTGCGCATAGTCCAGCACGAACAGCTTCTCGGGCGCATTGCGCACCGAGGCGGGATCGTTGACGACCAACGTGTGCGGCTGAATCCGTTCGAGCAGGTGCGTGGCGGTGATATAAGCGAGGTCGAACGGCGGGTCCTGCCGCATCAGCACCACGTCCACGTCATCGATGAGATCGAGCAGGACCGGCTCGCCGACCTCGAAATGATCGCCCTTCATGCGTTGCAGCCGCAGGATCGGCCGGGCCGGCGCCGAGACGCGGCCATCGCGGTAGCAGATATCGCCTGCCTGGTAGTGCCACAGCCTGTGTCCGCGCTGGAGCGCGCTGAGCATGATCGCGAAGGTCGAATCGCCCGCGATGTTGATCGTCTCCAGGGGGTCCATCTGGACGGCGACATTCAGCGGCATAAGCAGGCTCCGGAAGGTTCGGAGGTGTAACTAGGGGGTGAGGCGTCGACTTACTACCCCTCCTGAAAGCCGGCGGAAGCGGTCAGCCATGCCACACATTCTTGAGATGCACCGGCACCCGCCATGGCCGCACCAGCATCACATCGATCCGGATATTTTCCGCGCCTGCGCCATAGCGCGCGACCAGCGCATGCGCCGCATCGATGACGCGGCGCAGTCGATATTCGTCGATCGCCAGAGCGAGCGCGGCCGCATCGCCGCGGGTCTTCACCTCGATGAAGGCGAGGGTTCGGCCGCGGCGGGCGATCAGGTCGACTTCGCCGCGGTGCGTGCGGACCCGCTCGCCGACGATACGCCATCCCTGCAGCCGCAGCCACCATGCTGCCATGCGCTCGCCGGAGCGGCCCTGTTGCTCCGCGGCGCGGCGGTTCAATCGCCGTCCTTGATCGCCATCGCCCGTGCGTAGAGCTCGCGGCGGTTGATGCCCGTCGCCTTGGCGACTTCGCCCGCGGCCCGGGCAACCGGCAGATGCTCGAGCGCCGCTCGGAGCAGGACGTCGGCATCGTCGGCGGTTGCGGCGGGCCTGGGGCCGGGCGGCCCGACGATCACCACGATCTCCCCCTTCGGCGCGACATCGGCATAGCGCACCGCCAGATCGGCCAGCGGCGCCGTCACGGCTTCCTCGAAGGTCTTGCTGATCTCCCGCACGACCGCGGCGTCGCGCTCGCCCAGCCCCTGCGCCAGCGCCTTCAGCGTGGCGCCGAGGCGTGGCCCGGATTCGTAGAGGATCAGCGTGGCGCGGACCGCTGCAACCTCTGTGATTGCATCTTCGCGCGCCTTCTCCTTGGCGGGCAGGAAGCCGAGGAAGAAGAAGCGGTCGGTCGGCAGGCCGGCGAGCGTCAGCGCCGCGACCGCCGCGCAGGGGCCCGGGATGGTGGTTACGGCGATCCCGGCCGCGCGCGCGTCGCGCACCAGTTTGTAGCCGGGATCGGAGATCAGCGGCGTTCCTGCGTCGGAGACGAGCGCCACCGCCTGCGTCGCCATCCTCGTGATCAGGCCGGGCCGCACCTTGTCGGCGTTATGATCGTGATAGGGCGTCATCGGCCGCTTGGCGCCGATGCGGTGGAGCAGCTTGGCGGTGACGCGGCTGTCCTCGACCGCGATCGTCTCGGCGCGCGCGAGCACCGACGCGGCGCGCGGCGAAAGATCGCCCAAGTTGCCGATTGGCGTGGCCACGATATACAGGCCCGGGGGCAGGGGTGCTTCGGACGCTTGCGCGTCGGCTGCACCCTGGTCGACAATAGCGTTCATAAGGCAGAGTAGATGGCAGACGCCCCCGCTTACAGGCAACCGCGATATGCATTTCTGAAAAAGGCGGCGCTCGGGCTGTCGATTTTCCTGGCAAGCTGCACCGGCATGATTCCCAAAGGCCGGCCGGGTCCGGTCGCACCGGAGCGGCCGGCCGAAGCGCAGAACCAAGGCGGATTACCACAGGACCAGCTGCGCCATCGGGTGGCTCTGCTGGTACCGCTGACCGGCGCGAACGCGGCGGTGGGCCAGTCCATCGCCAATGCCGCGACGATGGCGCTGATCGACACCGGCACCAAATCGGTACGGATGACGACCTACGACACCGCGACCGGCGCTGCGGGTGCCGCGCAGCGCGCGCTCGCCGACGGCAATAGGCTGTTCCTCGGCCCGCTGCTGTCCGAAGATGCGGCCGCGGTGGCGCCCGCCGCGCGCAGTGCCGGCGTGCCGGTGATCTCCTATTCCAACGACGCCTCGGTCGCGGGCAACGGCATATTCGTGATGGGCTTTTCGCCGGCCCAATCGATCGATCGCGTGGTCCGCTACGCCAAGGGCAGGGGTGTACACCGTTTCGCAGCGCTGGTGCCCACCGGCGTCTATGGCCGTAACGCATCGACCGCGATGATCCGCTCGGTCGAAAATGCCGGCGGCAATCTGGTGGCGATGAAGAACTATACCCGCAACGCCAAGGCGCTCGAACGCGCCGTTGCGGAGCTGGGCCGCAACCAAGCCTATGACGGCGTGCTGATTGCCGATAATGCTCGGCTCGCGATCGGCGCGGCGCCGCTGATCCGCAAGAGCTCGAGCCCGCAGGCTCGCATCCTCGGCACCGAGCTATGGGCGGCCGAGCCGGGCGCGCTCGCTAGCGCCGCGCTGGGCGGCGCGTGGTTCGCCAGCGTTTCCGACGCACGCTATCGTCAGCTGGCCGCAGCTTATCGCCGACAGTTCGGCAAGGCGCCATTCCGGCTTGCGAGCCTCGGTTATGATTCGATGCTGCTGGTCGTTAAGATCGCTCGCGACTGGCCGATGACCGAGCGGTTCCCCGCCGACCGGCTGCGCGACGAGGACGGATTCGTCGGCGTCGACGGCGCGTTCCGCTTCGGCCTCAGCGGCGTCGCGCAGCGCGCGCTGGAGGTGGACGAGGCGAGCCCCGCGGGGGTGAAGACGGTGTCGCCTGCGCCCGCGAATTTTAAGGATTAGGGCGATCGCATCAGAACCTGTTCCGTCATCCCCGCGGAGGCCGGGATCTCAGGAGACAAGGGCGCGCCTCATCCTCATGAGATTCCCGCCTCCGCCGGAATGACGAGGAGGGCTGGACGTGTCTAAACCGCTACAATCTCCGCGAGGATGGCATCGAGGAGCAGCATACCGGCCTCGGTAACTTGAAGAAGGTCACTCTCACATATCAGTAGGTCTTGCCTTGTCAGCCGCTGCACGGCGGCGTCCTTCACGAGGCGCTCCACGGATAATCCGGTGGCGTCGGCAATCCTTGCCAGATCGACACCCTCGCCGAGCCGCAGTCCCATCAGCAGCGCTTCCTGCGCGCGGGCTTCGGGACTGAGCTTATCCTCCTGCTCGATGCCATGGCCGTTCGCGTCGACGCGGTTGAGCCAGTTCTCCGGCTTCTTTCGCCTGACGGTGGCCATGCCGTTGCGGCGGCCGTGGGCTCCAGGCCCGATGCCGGCATAGCTGCCATAGCGCCAGTAGGTCAGATTGTGGCGGCTCTCGGCCCCGGGGCGAGCGTGGTTCGAAATCTCATAGGCGGGCAGGCCCGCGGCGGCGGTACGCGCCCGGGTCTGTTCGAACAGGTCGGCCGCATGGTCGCTGTCGAGTGTCGCCAGTTCGCCTTTGGCAAGACGCGCCGCGAACTGCGTGCCCGGTTCGATGGTGAGCTGGTAGAGCGAGAGGTGCTCCGTGCCGAAGCTTATGGCGCGGGCGAGCTCGCTGTCCCAGGCGTCCGGCGTCTGCCCCGGCCGCGCGTAGATCAGGTCGAAGCTCACGCGGCGGAACGCGCGCTGCGCGGTGTCGAGCGCAGATAGCCCCTCCGCTACGTCATGAGCCCGGCCGAGATAGTGTAATGCCTCGTC
Source organism: Rhizorhabdus argentea (assembly GCF_037861105.1). Classification (NCBI taxonomy): domain Bacteria; kingdom Pseudomonadati; phylum Pseudomonadota; class Alphaproteobacteria; order Sphingomonadales; family Rhizorhabdaceae; genus Rhizorhabdus; species Rhizorhabdus argentea. The sequence continues at coordinate 12,747 of NZ_JBANFK010000008.1, read as the reverse complement.
GTCAAGCGCCTGGAGGCCCAGCGATACGCGATTGACGCCAGCCCGTGCGAGATCATGGAAACGCGCGGCTTCCACCGACGACGGGTTCGCTTCCAGCGTGATCTCGATATCGTCGGCGACGCTCCAAAGGCCAGCGGCGGCATCGATCAGCGCGGCGACCGTCTCGGGCGGCATCAGCGACGGGGTTCCGCCGCCGAAGAAGATGGACGTCAGCCTGCGGCCAGGCAGCTCCGCCGCCTCATGCGCGAGGTCCTTGAGCAGCGCCGCGCGCCAGGCCGCCTGGTCGACGCTTTCGCGGACATGGCTGTTGAAGTCGCAATAGGGACATTTGGAGACGCAGAACGGCCAATGAACATAGAGGGCGAGCGCCGCTTCCCTCTCCCTTTCGAGGGAAGCGGCCAATGTCAGAAAACCGCCGCAACCAGCTTGGCGAACGCGTCGGCGCGGTGGCTGATCGCATGTTTCGCAGCGGGATCCATCTCGCCGAAACTGACGTCATGGCCGAGCGGCTGGAACATCGCGTCATAGCCGAAGCCGTTTTCGCCACGCGGCGGCCAGATCAGCACGCCATCGACACGGCCTTCGAAGGTTTCGACATGTCCATCTGGCCAGGCGATCGACAGCGCGCAGACGAAATGGGCATCGCGCCCCACATCATCGCCCTGTTCGACCAGGCGGGCGTGGACGCGGCGCATGCCCTCGTCGAAGTCGCGCCGACCATTCGCCAGCTCGGCCCACCGCGCCGAAAAGATTCCCGGTTCCCCGCCGAGCGCTTCGACGCACAGGCCGCTGTCGTCGGCGAGCGCAGGAAGGCCGGTCAGGTCCGCCGAGAAGCGCGCCTTGAGTTCCGCATTGGCGACGAAGCTGACCCCGGTTTCCTCCGGCTCGGGCACGCCCAGCGCGCCCGCCGAGACCGTCTCGATTCCGAAGGGTGCGAGCAGTTCGCCGATTTCCCTCAGCTTGCCCTTGTTATGGCTGGCGATCACCAGTTTGCCGGGGGCGAGCTTGCGATGCGGGATCTCGGCGACGTTGCTCACCGTCCGACAGCCTTGCGCTGCGCGGCGAAGATCTCGCCGCAGCCGATGCGTGCCAGCCGGAGCAGTCTCAACAGCGCCTCCTCATCATAGGTGGCTCCCTCAGCGGTCGCCTGTGCCTCGGCGATATTGCCGTCGTCGAGCAACACGAAATTGGCGTCGGCGTGCGCGTTCGAGTCCTCGATATAATCGAGGTCGAGCACCGGAGTACCCTCATAGATGCCGCAAGACACCGCCGCGACCTGGGCAATGATCGGATCCTCGGTCAGTTGCCCAGCCGCCATCAGCTTGTCGACGGCCAGCCTGAGCGCGACCCATCCGCCAGAGATAGAGGCGGTGCGGGTTCCACCATCTGCCTGGATCACGTCGCAGTCGATCACGATCTGCCGCTCGCCGAGCTTGGTCATGTCGACCACGGCGCGTAGCGAGCGGCCGATCAGCCTCTGAATCTCCTGGGTGCGGCCCGACTGCTTGCCCTTCGCCGCCTCGCGGCTGCCGCGGGTGTGGGTGGCGCGGGGCAGCATGCCATATTCGGCGGTGACCCAGCCCTGGCCCTTGCCGCGCAGGAAGGGCGGCACCTTTTCATCGATCGATGCAGTCACGAGCACCTTGGTGCCGCCGAAGCCGATCAGGACCGATCCTTCGGCGTGGACGGTGAAGCCGGTTTCGATGCTGATCGGGCGCATCTGATCGGGGGTGCGGCCGGATGGGCGCATGGAGATTCCTTCATTGTTAAGAGCCGGGTCTCTTAGGAGCCGACGACGAAAGTTGGAAGCCTGTTGAGCAGCGCGCGCAGCTTCCCTATCTGTGCCGCGTGAACAGTCAGCCGATGTCCGAAATGTCGACTCGCACGCGCGAAGTGTTTCGCGTCGTGGTCGAGAGCTATCTGGGGTCGGGCACCCCGGTGGGATCGCGCACGATATCAAAGCTTGCCGGGCTTAACCTTTCCCCAGCGTCGATCCGCAACGTGATGCAGGACCTGGAAGAGTTGGGACTGCTCGAGGCGCCGCACACGTCGGCTGGCCGGATGCCGACCCAGAACGGGCTGCGGCTGTTCGTCGACGGCATGATGCAGACGGCCGAGCCTTCGGCCGAGGAGCGCGCCGCGATCGAAGCGCGCGCTTCGCGCGGCAGTCCCGTCGAGGAGGCGTTGGCGCAGACAAGCGCGGTGCTGTCCGGCCTGTCGGCTTGTGCGGGGATCGTGCTGGTGCCCCGCTATGAGCCGGTGCTGCGCCAGTTCAGCTTCGTACCGCTGTCGCGCCAGCAGGCGGTCGCAGTGTTGGTGGGCGAGGATGGCAGCGTTGAAAATCGCGTGGTCGATCTTCCATCAGACCTGCCGCCTTCGGTGCTGGTCGAGGCCGGCAATTTCATCAGCGAGCGGCTCGCGGGACTGACGCTCAGCGAGGCGCGCGCGCGGATGGAGGCGGAGATCGGCCGGGAACGCGTCGCGCTGGACCAGGCGGCGGCGGCGCTGGTGACGCAGGGACTTGCGGTCTGGTCTCAGGACGGCAGTGCCCGGCCAGTGCTGATCGTGCGCGGCCAGGCCAATCTGATCGACCCCACCGCGGCCGCCGATCTCGAGCGCGTTCGCCAGCTGCTCGATGAGATAGAGAGCAAGGAGGAGATCGCTCGGCTGCTCGAAGGCGCCCGTGCGGGGCAGGGGATGAAGATCTTTATCGGTTCGGAGAACAAGCTATTCTCGCTATCGGGCTCCTCGGTCATCGCGGCCCCCTATCGCGGTGCCGATGGCCGTGTCGTGGGCGTGGTGGGCGTTATAGGGCCGACCCGGCTCAATTATGCCCGCATCGTGCCGATGGTCGATTTCACCGCGCAGGCGCTGACCCGGATGATGGCCTGAACAACTATCGCCGCGCAGAGCTCAGTTGCTGTTGTGCTGCCCACCCTTGGACACCAACGCCATGACCACCGGTTCGCTGAGTGCCTCCTCGAACTGGACGCCGAATCGGTTACCTTCGACCCAGCGGACGATGCCAGGGACCTCCAGGCTTTGCCTTTCAAGCAGCAGCCTGCAGCCCACCGGTGGGGGCGGCGAAGCGCTCAGCATCGCGCCGCCTTGCGACACGTCGAGCAGCACCCCGCTGGATTCGCCATGCACCGAATAGAAGGTTGCCGCGAGCATGATGCGAAAGCGGCCATGGCGTCGCTCGTTCGCTTCCACTTGTTCACTGGCGTAGGCCATGGGGTCCCTGATCCCAGAATCGATTCCGTTGCGATCCTGCTTCTATCGGAATTATCGCTAATGAATGGCTAATGTGAGCAGTTGACGACATTTTTCCCCTGATGTCCGCCACTGTGGTAGAACCGCGCGATGAACGAGCCGCCGATCGCTCCCGTAACGGTCACCAACCCGCCTGCAGCTTCGGACGTGGTACCGAAGCCGGGCGAGGTCGTGGTGCGTCATCGGCTGTCGACGCGGCTTTGGCACTGGGTGAATGCGTTCACGATCTTCGTCATGCTGATGAGCGGACTGATGATCTTCAACGCGCATCCACGGCTATATTGGGGGCAATACGGAGCCAATGCCGACAAGGCTTGGCTGCAGATCGGAGCATCCGCCGATCGTGGGATTTTCGTGCTTGGCAGCAAGAAGATCGAGACGACCGGTGTGCTTGGCCTGTGGAAGGATCCGCAGGGGGCAATGCAGCGCCGCGCCTTTCCGTGGTGGGCGACGATCCCTTCCAGCTATAGTCTGGCCGATGCTCGGCTGTGGCATTTTTTCTTCGCCTGGGTGCTGGTGATTGCCGGGCTGGGATATTGGCTCGTCAGCCTGATAAACCGGCATCTGCAGCGCGACCTGCTGCCGCGCCGAGACGAACTTCACCCGCGGCACATCTGGCATGATATCCGCGACCATGCGCGGCTGCGCTTTCCGACGGGCGTGGCCGCGCTTCGTTATAATATTCTTCAGAAGCTTGCCTATCTCTCTGTGTTATTTGTCTTGTTTCCGCTGATCGTGTTGACCGGACTGACCATGTCACCGGCGGTCGATGCTACCTGGCCCTGGCTGCTCGATCTGTTCGGCGGGCGGCAGTCGGCGCGGTCGATCCACTTCCTGTGCGCCCTTGGATTCATTGTCTTCATCCTTGTCCACTTATTGATGGTGATCCTGGCCGGTCCCTATAACGAGGTGCGCTCGATGATCACCGGCCGCTTCCGCCTGCCTGGGGAGCGCCAGTCATGATCACTCGGCGCGGATTGATCGGCTCGCTCGCCGCGGGTGCTGGCGGCGTGCTGCTGTCGGGCTGCAACAAGATCAACGCCGATCCGGGCGTGCGGTCGCTGCTGCAAAGCGCGGAGGGGCTGACGATGCGCGCGCAGCGGATCATAGGCGACCGCACGATGCTGGCGCGCGAATTCGGCGCCGCCGATCTGTCGCCGGTGTTCCGGTCCAATGGCACCCGTCAACCCGCGGGCGCCGATTACGAGTCGCACCGGCTGTCCAACTTCGCCGACTGGCGGCTGAGCGTGGATGGGTTGGTGGCGCGCCCACAGAGCTTTTCGATGGCGCAGATCCGCGGCATGCCACGCCGCACGCAGATCACTCGCCACGACTGTGTCGAAGGCTGGAGCGCCATCGGTCAGTGGACCGGAGTGCCGCTCAAGCTGCTGCTCGATCAAGCCGGGCTGCGATCCAGCGCGCGCTACCTGATCTTCCACTGCGCGGACCGCTACGCGCAGGCCGACTATTACGAGAGCATCGACCTGATCGACGCTTTACATCCGCAAACCATCCTAGCCTGGGGACTGAACCGGCAACTCCTGCCGGTGGGCAACGGCGCACCGTTGCGGCTTAGGGTCGAGCGGCAGCTCGGCTATAAGCACGCCAAATATGTCCAGCGGATCGAGGCGGTGGACAGCCTGGCCAGCCGCGGCCTCGGCAAGGGCGGTTACTGGGAGGATTATCACGACTATGCCTGGTATGCGGGGATCTGAACCCGCGACTCACCCCAGCGCGGCAGGCCTACGGCTCTCGATCCAGCTGAACAGGCCGACGCCTCCGATCACCAGCACCGTCCCCGCCGCTTCCGGCAGTCCGAAGGGCTCGCCCAGCACCATGATCGCCAGGACGATCGTGACCAGCGGGCTCAGGGTTGAGATGATCGCAGTTCCCTGCGCGCCGATCCGCGCCGTGCCGGCAGACATCATGAAGGTCGGTATGATCGTCGAGAAGATCGCCAGGGCGGAAATCAGCAGCCACGCGTCAGTCGGCAGCGCCAGGACCGAGATGCTCCGGGTGGCGAGGAATTGCAGGATCAAGGTCAGGCCGGCCGCGCTCATGGCAATGGCGGAGAACAGCGCGGGCCCGCAGCGCAGGATCATCTCGCGTGCGAAAATCTGGTATAGCGCAAAGGCCGCCGCCGCCATCAGCACCAGCGCGGCGCCGCTCAGCATCGGCGGCGTCAGGCGAGCCGGGTCCGCGCCGAACATCACAATCAGTCCGGCATAGCTCAGCGATGCTCCCGCGAGCGCATGCAGCCGCAGCGGATGCTTGAGCAGCACCCGCCCGAACAGCAGCACCAGAAAGGGATAGGTGAACAGGATCAGCCGTTCGGTCTGCGCCTCCAGCGTCTCCAGGCCTTCGAAGTCGAGCCAAGACGAAACATGATAACCGATTATGCCCACCATAGCGGCGAGCCCGATGCTGTGCATGTCCGGCCGTTTGTCGAGCGGCCGCCGCCGCCATTCGATCAGCCCCACCGTCGCGAAGACCGGCAGCGACAGCATCATGCGCACCGCGAGCAAGCCGGTGCTGTCGATCGGGTAGACATAGATGAGCTTGATGAGCACGCCCTTAATGGCGAACAGCATCGCACCGGCAGCGGACAGGGCGAAGCCAGTCAGCCGCCACCTTTGTGCCGGCGTAGATCGGATAGCCATCGATATTCCTTTCCCCTCCCGCGCGGGAGGGGATGAGATTCAGCCTGCCGCTTGGTCCACGGGAGCGCGGCCGCGCTTCACAAGCATCTTGTTGAGCGCGTTCACATAGGCTTTGGCCGAGGCGACCATCGTGTCCTGATGCGCGCCGCGCCCGCGAGTGGTGCGGCCCTGCTCCGAAAGCAGCACCGAGACCTCAGCCTGTGCGTCGGTGCCGCCGGTGACGGCATGGACTTCGTAGCGTTCGAGCACCGAGCTGTCGTGCGGGACGATCAGGCGGATCGCATTGAACAGCGCATCGACCGGCCCATTGCCGCGCGAGGTGACGGTTTTCTCCTCGCCATCGATCTCGAGCGTCAGGATCGCGCGCTGCGGCCCATTCGATCCGCAATAGATCTCGACTTCGCGGACCTGGATGGCATCGTGGCCGCGCAGCACCTCGTCATCGACCAGCGCGACGATATCCTCGTCATAGACGGCCTTCTTGGCGTCGGCGAGTTGCTTGAACCGGCCGAAGGCGTCCTGGAAGGCGTTATCGCCGAGCGTATAGCCCAGTTCCTCGAGCTTCTGGCGGAATGCGGCGCGTCCCGAATGCTTGCCCATCACCAAGCTGGACTGGGTCAGGCCGACGCTCTCCGGGGTCATGATCTCGTAGGTCGAGCTGTCCTTGATCATGCCGTCCTGGTGGATGCCGCTCTCATGCGCGAAGGCGTTGGCGCCGACGATCGCCTTGTTAGGCTGTACCTGGAAGCCGGTGATGCCCGAAATCAGCCGCGAAGCGCGGGTGATCTCGGTCGAGACGATGCTGGTGGCGACCGGTATCACGTCGTGGCGGACCTTCAGCGCCATGGCGATCTCCTCGACCGCGGCGTTGCCGGCGCGCTCGCCGATGCCGTTGATGGTCGATTCGACCTGACCCGCACCGGCCATCACCGCCGCCAACGTGTTGGCAACCGCGAGGCCCAGATCATTATGGCAATGGGTCGAAAAGGTCGCGAGATCGGCGTTGGGCACGCGATTGATCATGTCGCGGAACATCGCGCTATAAGTTTCCGGCGTCGCATAGCCCACGGTGTCCGGCAGGTTGATCGTCCGCGCCCCGGCGGCGATTGCGATTTCGATGGCTCGCGCCAGGAAGTCCGGTTCGGAACGCGTCGCGTCCTCGGCCGACCATTCGACATCGGGGCACAGGTTGCGCGCCAGCCGGACGGTGCGGTCGATAGCCTCCAGCACTTCGTCGGGGGACTTGTTGAGCTTGACCCGCATGTGCAGCGGCGACGTGGCGATGAAGGTATGGATCCGCGGTGAGACAGCATGTTGGACCGCTTCCCACGCGCGCTCGATGTCGGCATTGGCGGCGCGCGCCAGGCTCGCGACCGTAGCGCGCTTGCACTGGCGCGCGACTTCGGAGACCGCCTCGAAGTCGCCGGGCGAAGCGATGGCAAAACCCGCCTCGATGATGTCGACGCCCATCGCCTCCAGCTGGGCGGCGACCTGCAGCTTCTCCTCGAGATTCATCGAGCAGCCGGGAGACTGCTCGCCATCGCGCAAGGTCGTATCGAAAATCTTGATTATTCTGGTCACGGAACCTGCTCCTGCTGCAGGGTGGTCATATCGGGCTGAAACATTGACCCCTAGACGCCGTGGCTTGCCGGGCCTGTCGACCCCAAGCGAAAACGCGCGCCTAAGGGCGCGTAAGTCGAAGCAGGAGGAGGGCGGTGTACCGCGTCATTGCCCCGCGCTGATACAGCCAACAGGCTCTGCAAGTCCATAGGCTATTCATCGCGCCTGCTGGAATGGCCGAAAACAGGCACGGACTTCGCTGGTGAAGAGATCCGGCTGCTCAAACGCCGCGAAATGGCCGCCCCGGTCGAGTTCGTTCCAGTGGACGATGTTCCGGTAGTTGCGTTCCGCCCAGCGCCTGCTGGCGCGCGCCATTTCCTTGGGGAAGATGCTGCATCCGGTGGGCACCAGCACCTGCGTCGGGACGAAACCGTCGGCCATGCTTTCCCAATAGAGCCGTGCGGAGGAGGCGCCGCTGCCCGTCAGCCAGTAGAGGCTGATATTGTCGAGCATTTCGTCGGGGCTCAGCACATTTTCAGGATCACCGCCGCAGTCGGTCCAGGCGCGGAATTTCTCGTATATCCAGGCGGCTTGGCCGACCGGAGAATCGACGAGGCTGTAGCCGATCGTCTGCGGTCGGGTCATCTGCTCCGACGAATAGCCGGTCTCCTGCTTCTTGAAGTTGATGAACGACTCCCAACAGGCCTTCTCCCCCTCCGTCCATTCGGACTGATCGGCCGGATCGGGGAAAGCGACGACCATGTTGAGGTGAATCGCCGCCAGGCCTGCCGGGGCGAGGGCGCCGAGTTTTGTCGTCACCGTAGAGCCCCAGTCGCCGCCCTGCGCGACATAGCGGTCGTAGCCGAGCCGTTCCATCAGGGTCGCCCACGCCTGGGCGATGCGCATCACGCCCCAGCCGGTTTCCGCCGGCTTGCCGGAAAAACCATAGCCGGGCAGCGAGGGGACGATCAGGTGGAACGCATCCTCGGCCTTGCCGCCATGCGCGGTGGGGTTCGACAACGGGCCGACCACCTTCAGGAATTCGATGATCGAGCCGGGCCAGCCATGGGTCAGGATCAGCGGCAACGCATCGGGGTGCGGGGAACGGACATGCATGAAGTGGATCTGAAGGCCATCGATCTCGGCGCGGAACTGGCCAAGCGCGTTGAGCCGGGCTTCGCAGCGCCGCCAGTCATAGCCATTGCGCCAATATTCGCAGAGTGCCCGGAGCTTGGCGAGCGGTGCGCCCTGCGACCAGTCGTCCACGGGCTCCTTTTCCGGCCAACGGGCATGATCCAGCCGGCGATGAAGATCGTCGAGGTCTGCCTGTGGAACGGCGAGCTGGAAGCTTTCGATTATCGACATGATTTCTCCGTGACGTGGCTGGAAACCTATGTGCTGCCTGGCGCGCTGGCAATCAGGCCTTCGGGCGGAGCGCCTCCGCCAGCGAGGCGGTTGCACTGCCCCGCCGGGCAGGCTTTGGCTGATCGGGAGAGGGCGCCCACCCGGTGAGGTAGATGAGTTCGAAGCTCTCGCGCAGCCGCCCGTCGGGACCGCTGGCAGCCTGGAATTGCCGGAACAGTTCGACGAGCCAGGCACGCCCCGGCCCCTTGCGCGCGCGCTGGATCAGCACATTGGTGGCGGCCATCCCGCGCAGATCGCGCATCAGCCGGAGGGGATCGCCATAACCGATGTCGAGCCGCTCGCCGTCGGCAACCGGCAGCGCGAACCCAGCGCGTGACAGCAGGTCGCCCGCCGAACGGACATCGATCTGGGGATGGATGCGCGGCACCGCGCCACCAGTCGTTGCGCTGTCGGCCGCTAGGGTAGCGGATTTCAGCCAGGTCAGGCTGCCGGCACCGGCAAAGGCTGCCAGGAACAGGCCGTCCGGCCGCAGCACCCGCCGGATCAGCGCGAGCGCGCCGGGGACGTCGTTGACGCTGTCGAGCACGCCAGCGGACACCACCAGGTCGAAGCTCGCATCGGCAAAGGGCAGGCGGTCTTCGTCGCATTGAACGCCGCGTGAGGCACGGGCGAAGGCGAAACCTGCATCGGCGCTGACGATCCGGCGTCCGGGCGCGGCAAAACGCCCGGCCAGCCGCCCGTCATAGCTGCCAAGCACCAGGACTCTGCCGAACGCGCGCGTCACTATCGAGAGCCGTTGGACGAGTTCGTCCGCCATATGTTCGATCAGGAAGCCCTGATCCGAGAACATCGGCACGGCGCGGTCCCGCCGCAGTCGTCGTATGGTCCGGTCGAAAATCTCGGGCTGATCCATCGCCGCGCTTGTGCCGCGGGGGTGGTTGCGTGACAAGGCTCCATGGGGCTGATCGGTGGCGTCAAAGCGGTGATCGGGGCAGGGGTGGCGTTCGCGCTGCCGCCGCGCTGTCCTGGCTGCGGTGCGATTACACCTGATGTCGACGTCTTCTGCATCGACTGCTGGTCGGCACTCGCTTTCCTGGGCGATCCGCAATGCGCTCGATGCGGTGCGCCATTCGAGATCGATCCCGGCGCGGGCGCTCTATGCGGCGCCTGCCATGCCGATCCGCCGCCGATCGATGCGATGCGGGCGGCCGTTGCCTATGGCGCAATCGCGCGTGCGCTCGCGCTCAAGCTCAAATATGGGCGACGACCGGGTATCGCCCGCACCATGGCGGCGCAGATGCGCCGGCACATGGCGCGCGAGGGCGAGTGGCTGATAGTGCCGGTACCACTTCACCGCTGGCGGATATGGTCCCGCGGCTACAATCAGTCGGCGTTGATCGCCCGCGCGCTGATCCCGAAATCCGGCCATCTCCTTCTGCTCGACGCGCTGACCCGCACCCGAGCGACGCCGATGCTGCGTGGGCTGGGTCCGGATCGCCGCGCGCGGGCGGTGCGCGGCGCGTTCGCCGTGCGCGACAAGGCGGCGGTCGCCGGCCGGCCGGTGCTGCTGGTGGACGACGTCTACACCACCGGCGCCACCGTCAATGCCTGCGCAAGGGCGCTCAAACGCGCCGGTGCGGCGCGGGTGGAGGTGCTCTGCTGGGCGCGCGTGGTGCGCGACGAGGATGTGGCGCATTGACTTTCCGGCGGGCCGACAACATTTCGACGGTGAGAAGGACCCCGCTGCATGCCCAAAGTCGAAATCTACACAAAGGCTTTCTGCCCCTATTGCTCCCGCGCCAAGGCGCTGCTCGAGGTGAAGGGCGTCGCGTTCGACGAATATGACATCAGTTCGGGCGGGCCGAAGCGCGCCGAGATGCTGCAACGCGCGAACGGCGGCTATACCGTCCCGCAGATATTTATCGACGGCAACCATATTGGCGGCTGCGACGATATCTTCGCGCTCGATGGCGCCGGAAAGCTCGATCCGTTGCTGACCGCCTGATGCGCGTTGCGGTCCACCAGAGCCGGACGGGGATCGATCCCGCCGCCAATGCCCGCTCGCTCGTCGACGCGATAGGGCAGGCGAGGGCGGGCGGGGCGGACATGCTGTTCACTCCCGAAATGTCCGGTCTGCTCGACCAGAAGCGCGCTCGGGCTGCCGCGCATCTGCAGGATGAGGCAAGCGATCCGGTGCTGGCGGCGGTTCGTGCCGCCGCGGCCGACGCAGGCCTTTGGGTCGACCTAGGTTCGCTGGCACTGACCGGCGGATCCGACGGCCGGCTAGTCAATCGCGGCTTCATCATCGACGACAAGGGCGCGATCCGCGCGCGGTACGACAAGATCCATTTGTTCGACGTCGATCTGCCAACCGGGGAGAGCTGGCGCGAGTCCACGGCCTATGCGCCGGGTGAACGGTGCGTGGTGGCGGTGACGCCTTGGGCCAGGATCGGACTCTCGATCTGCTACGACATGCGCTTCCCGGATCTTTACCGCGCGCTGAGCAATGCGGGCGCCGAGCTATTGTCGGTGCCGGCCGCGTTCACCGTGCCGACCGGTCGGGCGCATTGGCATGTTCTGCTGCGCGCCCGCGCGATCGAGGCGGGGGCGTTCGTGATCGCCGCGGCGCAATCCGGCGAGCATGAGGACGGTCGCGCCACCTATGGCCATTCGCTGGTGGTCGACCCATGGGGCGAGATACTGCTCGACATGGGCGAGGGCGAGGGCGTTGGTTTCGCCGAGCTGGATATGGCCCGTCTTGCCGATATACGGGCGCGAGTGCCCGTTCTCCAGCACCGCCGCGCCATCGCGCCGGTCGAGGTCAGCGCATGATCGTCTTCGATCTCAGCTGCAAAAATGCCGGCCATGTCTTTGAGATCTGGTTCGGTTCATCCGCCGACTATGAGGGGCAAAAGGCTCGCGGGCTGGTGAGTTGTCCCTATTGCGGATCGACGGATATCGACAAGGCGGTGATGGCGCCTAATGTAGGGGCCAAGGGCAATAGCCGCCGCGAGACCGCGACCGCCGTCGTGCCTGCCGCCGCCAATGTGCCTTCGCCTACCGACTTCAAGGCGATGGTGAAAAAGCTGGCCGAGGTGCAGGCAAGGATGCTCGAAGGCTCCGACTATGTCGGCCCCAGCTTTGCCGACCAGGCGCGCTCGATGCACCTGGGCGAGCAGGATGTGCGGCCGATCCACGGCCAGACCACGATCGAGGAAGCCAAGGCGCTGATCGAGGAGGGCGTACCTGTCGCGCCGCTGCTGCTGCCGGTGGTGCCGCCCGAGACCAAGAACTGAGCGAGGCGCGTCGACATCCGTCGGAAGCGAAGTGGTCGAAGGAGGAGTGAGAGGGTGTGGTGGTCCCGGAGGGACTCGAACCCCCGACGCCCACTTTAGGAAAGTGGCGCTCTATCCGGCTGAGCTACGGAACCATGGAGGCGCTTCCTAATCCCGCGAGATGATTCGGTCCAGCCATCTCGGCGCGGTGAAGAGAATCGAACAGGGTAAGCTAACCATCTGATTTGGTTTTATCGAAACGGGTTGAGATCGGCTAAAGCCCCAGCCGGCCTCCGGAATCGCCACAAGCCCGGGTTCGAAACACTATGTTCTGTCATGTCGGGTCTGCCATTCCGGCTGCCCGAGCCGTCCGGCCTGGCGGGTGTCGAGCGGGGCGTCCGGCGGCATCGGCGATGTGGATAGCCAGTTCGACGTCGTTCATCATGCCTCGTCGAGCAGGCGTGCGATGATGGTATCGGCGGCGGCTTCAGCGGACAGGCTGGTAGTGTCGATGCGGATCTCGGGATTTTCGGGGGCTTCATACGGCGAGTCTATGCCGGTGAAGTTCTTGAGCTCGCCGGCGCGGGCTTTCTTGTAGAGGCCCTTGACGTCGC
>NZ_JBANFK010000007.1:0-203735 GCF_037861105.1 Rhizorhabdus argentea | reverse complement strand
CGCGGTCTGGACAATATTGGTCAGCGTCTCGGGGGTCAGGTCATTGAAGGATTGCGGCACAAGCATGTCATTGTCCTATTTTCGATCTTAGCGGGTAAGAAATCACGATGGAGATCATCCTTGATCTTCGCTGGCGACTAGCGGCCTAACTCCGTATATTTCCATAGCGAAGGCATCCATCTCGCGGTCGCTTCGAGCTTGTCGCTGCGCCATGAGATACTCGGCGTCCGCGCCGACCACATAGCGAGGCTCAGGATCGGGGTGACGGTAAGCCACAACGATGCTCTCGGCGACTTGCGCCGCAGTGCTCATCTGCGACCAGTCCGCGCCCTCCGACAAGGAGATGAAGTTCTTGTAAAGGTCGCCGTAAAGGTGAAGCGCGGGTTGCGGCAGATCGTGCAACTCTTGCTTTACCGCGCCAAGCATCCTCTGAACCATCTTGGTATTGATCCCGCCAGGCTCGACGAGCACCACTTTTACTCCGAACATGCTTCCCTCCAGGCGCATGACGTCCGCGATCGCTTCAAGCGCGAATTTGGACGCCTGATAGACTCCCACAAAGGGTAGAGTGATCCTGCCACTTACGGAACTCACCAACACCAAGCGTCCGCGCTGTCGCCGGAGGGCGGGCATGCAGGCTTGATAAACCGCGAGGCACGCCAAGGCGTTCGTCTCCAGTGCGGCTCGTGCGGTAGCCAGAGGCACCGTCTCGAGCGGCCCGTGGCCGCCGGCGGCGGCGCACAGGATGACGCCGGCGATCTCGGAGTTGGCAACTATGTCGCTCAAGGTCTCGAATACGTTCTCCGCGCTTCCGAGGTCCATGGGGAAAATCTTCTGGAGCCCGGGCAACCTTGCCATGATTGCGGTACACTGCTCCGCGTTGCGCGCGGTTGCAATTACAGCCTCTCCGGCTTCCAAAAGGCGCTGGGCAACCTCGAAGCCAACGTCACTGTTAACGCCAATCAATATTACAGGATTTGTCATGCCGGCTCCGACAGAGTATATTGCCTGGGTTATTGGAGAATTTAAGGCGGATAGATCTACATTACGTTGGATATCACTGCTATTTCTATAGCGGCAAAATGGAAATCGCTCGCCAAGCCGAGCTTTTTGATCGTCGCTGAAATTGCCTGCACCGCGAGCGGCATACCCTGCAGCTTCGCCGTCTTGCGCTGAACCGCAACGACGGTCTCACTTCTCTGGCTAACGCTGTCATTCTCGACCGGGGAAGCATCTGCAACCGCGCCGGGCACGCTCTGCGCATGTTCGCCGACGGCAGCAACGCTCCAACGAAAGCCGCTAAAGATCCGCGCTTTCTCACTCTAGCCTCCCACTTCAATTTAACACTGGGATAAGGGCGCTTTTGCAACCAGCGGTGCGGAGCCGCCATAATTCGCGTTCTAAGCGTCATTCTCCGCTCCGACGGAGCCTTGGCGTTGGTGCGGGGCTGACGCAATCGTGAAACTTTGACACTCTTAGGGCTTTGTCAAACGGGTAGAATCAAGCTGTTGATGAGAAGCGATACCTGGCGGACCCTCATCAATCGGCCAAACAACCCTGTGGATACCTGCGGCTCTTGGCACCCACAGGGGGCGCGCAGATGAGCCGATGATGGCAGCACTATAAGAAGGGAATCTGCCCACGTGCCGGTTTGCATGGGCGCGTGTTGAGTGCTACCTCCTTGATCAGGAGAGGGTGAGCTTATGCCCATTGTAGCGTCAATTTGGACAATGTCTGTGCAACGTCGCGGGGTCTTTCGATGATTTCGCCGGTGCTAGATGTTCCACCATGCCCGTTTACCCCCCAGACGAGCGGCGCCTCACCGCGTGGACAAATCGGGGCGCAGCATCAACGGCGTCGGCTTATCTTGGCAACGGCGAGGCGCTTGATCGCCGAAGGTGGTGATTCCTCGCTGACAGTGCAGCGTCTGGCGCAAGAATGCGACACTTCCCGTCAAAACATACATAACCTCGTTGGAACGAAAAAAGATATCATTGCGATGTCCTTAGTGGATTTCAATGATCAGATTTTGCTTCATGCAGCGGAACTGGGCCAAGGCGATAATCCGTTGTCCCGCTTTTTAAGCACTTGTCGTAAGCTAACAGAGATATATCCGGATTATGTCGCGGCGGCAGAGCGGATTATGTTTTCGGACTATGATCTCTATCGAAAACTTGTCAAAAAGAGTGCGAGACATTTCTTCCCACTTCTGAGAACAAATTTTGGAGTGTCAGAAGTCAAAAAGGAGCACTGGGAGGTCAGTTACCAGCTTTTGTCGGTTCTGAACAATCCCGTAAGAGATTGGATGGAAGGCGGGTGCTCCATCGACGAGATGTTCGATAGTTGGATGTTCAATGTAGATATTATCATGTTAGGTGCATCAACGAAATTCAGGAAAGATCGCGGATAGCATCTGTCCTGTTGCAGGCGTTGACGCAACCGGCGACGATGAGCTGCGCAGGGCGAGCGTCGTTGGGCCGCACGCGGATTGTGTTCGTGGAAAGGCTCGGAGAATCAGATTCGGCGGCTGATCCTCGCTGCTGATCAAGGCAGGATCCGCATGAACTTTATGGCGACCTTCCCGACCGCACCGCTTATTCTCCAGATGCGCAGGAACATCGCTTAATCGATCACGCGGTTGGCCAGGGCCCACGGTTCCACGGCGCCGCAGTCGAACGCATCGATCCTCGCCTGGGAATACGCCACGGAACGGGCGGAGGTGGCCGAATCGACACCTCCTTGTACGACGTCTGTAGCAGGTGGAGACTTCTGTGCGATAGCAGATGCGGATGATTTGCGGTGCCGCCCGTCTCGCGTCGCTGCATTCGAACATGATATCAGGAGCGCCGACCAATGCTCGGCTTGAACAGAGACGCGAACACAAGCCGGACGTTTCGCACCAGGTGTCTGATTTGGCAGGGCACGCTGCGGGGCGCAGGACTGGTGTAGTGCTAACCCTGCTTTGGCGGAGACGTCTTTTTTGGGATTGAATTAATCGGCTGGCGCGGAGATAGGTGCCGGTATCAGCCGAAGTTTGGGCCATGTATCGTCCGGCCTGTCTGGGATTTCTATAGCCGACGGTCGAGTGGATGCGCCGCCGATTATAACAGTGTTCGATATAGGCGAAGAGATCCATGCGGGCCTTTTCGCGTGTCGTCTATCTGCGCTGGTGGACAAGTTCGACCCGAGGGTGTCGAAGAAGCGTTCGGGAGGAAATGGAAATGGCCGAAACAATCACGCCCTTCACAGTGGCGATTCCGGAGGCGCAACTGGAGGACCTTCGCCGCCGCCTCTCGTCAGCGCGCTGGCCCGCTGCGGAAACGGTCAGCGACTGGAGTCAAGGCGTTCCGCTCGCGGCGATGCAGGATTTGTGCCGCTATTGGGCAGAGGTATATGACTGGCGTCGGTGCGAAGCGACGCTCAACACATTCCCCCAATTCATCACCGAAATTGACGACCTGGCGATCCACTTCATCCATGTGCGCAGTGAACAGCGCGGCGCACTGCCGCTTGTGCTAACTCATGGTTGGCCGGGATCTGTGCTCGAATTCCTGAAAGTGGTTGGGCCATTGACGGATCCAGCCAGCCATGGCGCGCCCGAGGCACCAGCCTTCCATGTCGTAATTCCCTCACTGCCCGGCTATGGGTTTTCCGGAAAGCCGAGTGATCGAGGCTGGGGCGTCGAGAAGATCGCTGAGGCGTGGGTCACCATCATGCTTCGACTTGGCTATGATCGCTTCTTTGCACAGGGAGGCGATTTTGGCGCAGCCGTAACGACCGCGATCCCCAATGCAGCGCCGCTGAACTGCCTGGGCATTCATCTCAACATGCCGATCGCGCCTCCCCAGGAAAGCGACCTCGCCGACCTGACGGCGGCGGAAGCCAGCGCGATCGAGCGAATGCAGTATTATTGGGAGCACGAGTCCGGATATCAGAAGATTCAAAGTACCCGCCCGCAAACTGTTGGCTATGCGCTGGCGGACTCGCCTATCGGCCAAGCGGCCTGGATTTATGAGAAATTTGAAGAATTTACGGGCCATGACGGAATGCCTGGAGACGTCCTTACCCGCGATGAGTTGCTGGACGTCATCACTCACTATTGGCTCACCAATAGTGGAGCATCATCAGCGCGCTTATATTGGGAAAGCGCTCGCGCATTTGAACCGAAGCGGCTTGACCTGCCGGTGGGGGTAAGCTTGTTCGCCAAGGAAGTGATGCGCACGTCCCGCCGCTGGGCAGAGCGCAGCTATCCGGACCTCGTCCACTGGAACGAACTGCCGGTTGGCGGCCATTTCGCTGCTTTCGAACAACCAGCACTTTTCACGGATGAGTTGAGAGCGTGCTTTGGAGCCATGGCGGCCGCGATGGGTGGGCCTGAAGCAGGCAGTGCGTAGGCGCGCCCTGTCATGTCTTCGCTGGGCGCTGCGAACCCTAGCCGCTCTTAGCCATGAGGGGCGTCTTCCAAAAAACCAAGGACCATGTGAAATGGCCGGGATATAGCCTGTCTGCATTTGGCAGGCGGCTTGTTTGACAAAGCGCGTTGAGTGTCAAAGCTGCGCAATTGCATCAGTTCGCTCTCAACTCCAATGTTTCGTCAAACCAAAAAACAAATTTGCAGCGGTGATCAGGTCGGGCTCTGCTCCGCTAGAGAGCTCCTGGAAAATACGGGAGCGAGTTCGATAAGACTATCCGGGGTTGAGGAACGTTATGGCGTATACACATGTTTTCAAACCGATAAAAATCGGCAACCTCGAGATCAAGAACCGGACTTTCCGGCCCGCGCACGCGATGGGGCTAGGTCGGGGCACGATGAATGATGCCGTAATCGCCTACCACGAAGCGCGGGCACGCGGTGGTGTGGGGCTTGTCATCAATGAAATAGGATCGGTCCATCCTACCACCCTGGGATTCATGGACATCTTCGATCCAACGATCGAAGATGCCATGCGGAAGTTCGTCGACCGGATAAAACCTCATGGGACCAGAGTTTTTCAGCAGCTTTGGCACGGAGGCAACTACGCCGGTTTTGACGGGATTGTTCCTTGGAGTGCATCTGACGCGCCGAACATCGTGAAACGGGTAGTTCCGCTTCGCATGACCAAGGCAATGATCGACGAGATCGTCGGCTCGTACGCCGAATGTGCGCATCGCATGGAACGATATGGTCTCGATGGCGTGGATGTGCACTGCGCGCATGGCTACTTGCCGCATCAGTTTCTTTCGCCGCTCACCAACCGGCGAGACGATGAATATGGCGGCAGCTTCGAAAACCGGGCGCGCTTCACAATCGAGGTGCTGAAGGCCATCCGGAGCGCCGTTTCACCGAACTTCGTGGTGGGTGTTCGCGTGGGCACGGATCTTGCGCCGGGCGGGATTGGACTGGATGATACCATCCGCATCACCCGTATGCTGGAAGATCAGAACCTCATAGATTATGTCAACGTGTCGGTGGGTGATTACGTCCGCAACGACAAAATGATCGGCGGCATGAATGAGCCGGTGGGCTATGAAATGCCGACCAGTATTCCAATCACTCATGCCACCAGACTGCCAGCGCTTGTCACTGGGCGCTTCAGGACATTGGAAGAGATCGACCAGGTCATTCGCGCCGGTGATGCCGATATGGTGGGTCTTGTCAGGGCCATGATTGCCGATCCGGATCTCGTCGTCAAAAGCCAGGCGGGCGAGACCGCACGCGTGCGTCCCTGTATCGCCTGCAACCAGGCCTGTGTTGCAAATATGCTCAACGGACTGGCAGCCGAGTGCACGGTGAATCCGGGCGCCGGCCATGAGCTCGAGCGGGGCGATCATCTGCTGGAACCAGCGCCGGAGGCGCGCACGGTCCTGATCGTCGGTGGCGGCCCCGCGGGGCTTGAAGCCGCGCGGGTGGCTGCAATACGCGGACACAAGGTCATCCTGGCGGAGGCCAGTCCCCAGCTCGGCGGTTCGATCCGAGCGGCGGCGAAAGCCCCCACTCGGCACCAGTTGATCGACATCGTCACCTGGCTCGAGGAGGAGGTTTACCGCCTGGGCGTCGATGTCAGACTGAGCACATATCTGGATGCTGACGGCGTGCTCGAGATAGGCGCAGACGCTGTGATCATCGCGACGGGCGCCATGGAGCGGATGGATGGAATCCAGATTGCTCACGCCGGGGAGCCGATTAGGAACATGGCCCGGGCCGGAGTGATCTCATCGACCGAATTGTTCATGGCCACGCCGTCCAACCTCGGCAGCAGCGCGGTCGTGATCGACGATGCCGGACACTTCGAAGGCCTTGGCTCCGCAGAGTTTCTGATCAACCATGGCCTTGAGGTTGCTTATGTCACGCCGCTGCCGGAACTCGCTCCAGACGCTCGCAAGACGCACATGGTCGATCCCTACCTTCAGCGGATGCAGGGTAAGCCGTTTCGGCACCTTGTCCGTACGCGCGGCATCTCGATTGAGGACGGGGAAGTCGTCGTCGGGCCGGCACACTTATTCGGTACCGAGGCAGACAGTTTCAGGCTTCCCGCCGATACTGTGGTTGTAGTTTCTCATAATAGACCGAACCGAGAAGTTTATGATGAACTGGCGGGAAAATGCGAGAAGCTGCTCATCGTCGGTGACGCTAACTCTCCCCGCTATCTGCAGACAGCTATTCGCGAGGGACATATTGCGGGGGCGGCGGCCTGATTGCGGGAAAGTGGCCTATGATCACGGAGTTCATCACCACTCGCGGCATCCTGCTGGGGGACGCTTTGAGTCGTGGTCTTCGTAGACTTAGTCTGGAAGTTATTGCATTCTAGAGCGAAACCCTTGATCTTCGCCCAACGCGGCCAGGCTCCTTTCCAAACTCGGTGCATAGCTCCTTGTAAAGAGGTGTATACCCCGTCGCATGCGTCATCGGGAAAAGGCCGCCGCCATATTGCGCGGCCCGCCTCGCCGTGGCCTTGACACCCCCGCCTACAAAAATCTTTGGCCCATGGGGCGATGCCGGTGGCGGGGTTACGCGACCACGGCGTCCATCGAACTCGAACGGACGCCCATCGAATGTGCAGCGCAACACCTCCAGCGTCTGTTCGATCAGGAGCCCGCGATCATTAGAGGACACACCGTACATCTCGAACTCGGATGGAACCCAACCGCCGATAATAATCACTTCGAGCCGGCCATCACAGATGTTGTCGAGCGTGCACAGATCCTCTGCCAGCCTGACCGGATCGTAAAAGGGGGCGATGATCGTCGGGCAGATCCGCATCTTCCTGGTGCAAGCGGCAAAGGAGGCACCAAGCAGGACCGGCGAGGGAAGATAGCCACAGTCGGAGCCATGATGCTCGGCCATCTCGATGATATCGAAACCCTTGTCGTCGGCCCAGGCCGCCTGCTCAAGAGCAACGGCAATAAGGCCAGCCTTGCGCATGCCTGTGGGCGAGCTCACCAATGTCAAAATTTATTATTATCAATCCGCTGATCCAGACGAATGGATTTGGGTCCTCGACAAGATCCGTGTTCGGAATCGGTGCCACAGCGAGGGCAGCTTTGCTTGGATAACTACTGGTCGGTTTGCATTTGACAAGAGGCCTGCTTGACAGATCGCGCTAAGTGTCAAAGTTGAGGGATTGCATTAGCCCGGTCGTGCGTTTCAAGCACGGAAGCGTTCAGGACATTCCCGTCTCGATCGCAGCCTTCTCCACGGAGATGCCCGTCTCCCCGGTTTCGGGATAGAGTTGCCTGGCTGCGGCGAGTAGACCGGGATCAAGACCGTCAGATATTCAGCATAGTGAGAATCTTGGATGATTACAGCAGATAGGGAGTTCGAGCGGATCGTACGGATGGAAGGCGGGCATAATTTTCGCGATATTGGCGGTTATCCGGCCATGGATGGTCGCCATGTCGCTCGTGGTCTCGTCTTCCGCTCCGGCACAATGTCCGAACTGAGTGATCGCGACCATGCCATATTGGACGGGTTGGGTCTCAGGCTGATCTGCGATCTGCGTTCGAACAGCGAGCGCAGCCGAAGGCCCTCTCGACTACCCGAAGCCGCCAAGTACGAAATCTGGTCGCGCGATCACCAGATGAGCGATGGGGATGTGACCGAAGCGATCCGCAAATCCGACGCGACGCCCAGCACCGTACGCGGCATGGTGATCGAGTCCTATCGGATGCTGGCCTATGAGCAGAGACCCTCTTACCGTGAGCTTTTCTTACGCATCGCGCATGGTCCGCTGCCACTGGTCTTTCATTGCGCAGCGGGTAAGGACCGAACAGGCATCGCGGCAGCTCTGTTGCTCGAACTGCTCGGCGTGGAGCGCGTGCAGGTGGTCGCCGACTACGTGCTTACTGATCAGTTTTTCACGCGCGGATGCGAACTGGTAGCAAAGGATCCCTTTGGTAAGCACTTCACTGGGGTTGATCCAGATATTTGGGAGCCAATGATGCGCGCGGACCCGGCCTACTTGGCTGCCATGTTCGAAACGCTCGAGGAGCGTCACGGCTCGACCGAAGGGTTTGTGCGCGATGAGCTTGGCCTGAGTGACAGGGATGTAGCCGCAATTCGTGATCGTCTGCTTGTCTGATCCGTGTGGCTGTCGCCGGCGCACCGGGCGGTCCTGACTTGGCAGATTATATGCAGGATAAAAGTGCCGCGTGCGGCCGGCATTAAGTCGTGATCTCATAGCGCTGGCTCAATGAAGGTAGTGAGAAGCAATAGAGAGGAGTGCATCGGCGTGAACCAAGAGAAAAGAGCGCCCAGCGCTGAGCAGAGCCTCCACCGGAAAGTGCCAGCCACGTGCAAAGTCTGCAGCGCCGCATGCGGAACGATGCTCACACTCGATGACAATGGGCGCATTGTTTCAATAGCGCCGGACCGTGAGAACCCGCTGACTGAAGGCTACGCCTGTTTCAAGGGACTGCAAACGGATCTTTATTCGGGTCCGGATCGCCTGCTACACCCGTTGAAGCGTCTTCCAGATGGTTCGTTCCAGCAGATCGGCGCCGAACAGGCACTGGATGAGATCGCCGAGAAAGTCCGCGAACTTCTAGATAGCGACGGGCCTTCAGCAATCGCCGCTTATACCGGGACCGGCGTTACAGCGAACATTCTGAGCCAACGGATCATGAATTCATGGCTGGACGCGATCGGTTCCCATTTGCTGTTTACCAGCATGACGATTGACCAGCCAGCCAAGTGGGTGACGCCGTTCCGATTGGGGGCCTGGAGCGCGGGAAAGCACCGCCTTCCGGATTCGGACGTTTTCCTTATTGGGGGTTCTAACCCGGTTACCAGCCATCTTCTCTATTTTGGGCTTTTCGTTAATCCTATAGCCGAGCTGAAAGCCGCCAAGGAACGCGGCATGAAGTTGATCGTAATTGATCCCCGACGTTCAGAGACAAGCCACTACGCCGACATCCTTTTGCAGCCTTATCCCGGCGAGGATCCCACCGTGGTTTCAGGCCTTATCCGGATTATTCTGGAAGAAGGCTGGGAAGACAAGGCGTTCTGCGCACAGTATGCGGACGGGCTCGACGCGCTTCGGAGAGGGGTCGATCCGTTCACGCCCGACTATGTTGAGAAGCGCGCTGGTGTGCCTGCAGACCAGTTGCGCGCTGCAGCGAGAATGTTTTCACAGGACGTTCGACGTGGCGCCGCCTATACCGGAACCGGGCCGAATATGGCGTCGCATGCCAATCTGGCGGAGCATCTCTATGAATGCCTGAACGTCATCTGCGGCCGTTACTACCGGGAAGGAGAGCCCATCATCAATCCCGGCGTGCTCGTGCCCCGACAGGTCATGCGCGCCGAGGTCGTGCCCCCCTCACGGCCCTGGGAGACAGGGAAGAAGAGCCGTGTCCACAATGCCGGCATGATCTTCGGAGAAATGATGTCGCCGGTTCTGCCTGACGAGATTCTGACTCCAGGCCCTGGCAATATCAAGTCTCTCTTCGTCCTTGGTGGCAACCCGGCCAATGCTTTTCCCGACACATATAAAGTGATCGAAGCGCTCAAGGCGCTCGAACTTCTTGTCGTGGTTGATCCCCACTTCACCACAACCGCCCAATTTGCTCACTATGTCTTACCACCCACTATCAATTACGAATATCCAACGATTCCCGATTATGAGGTCGTGAGATTTTTTCAGCCATTCTCCCAGTTTTCGGCTGGCCCTGCCAAGCCCCCTGCCGGTGCCGCGGTCATGGACGAACATTATATTTTCTGGGCGCTTACGAAGCGGCTGGGAAAGCAAATGCATTTTGCTGGTGTGCCTTTGAACATGGAAGAGGCGCCGACCGTTGACGATATGCTCGACATCCTTACTCGAGACGCACAGGTTCCCTTGTCGGAGGTCAAGAAATATCCGCACGGGCATATATTCGAGGTGGAACCACAATTCGTCGAGCCTGGAACCAATGACTCTCGCTTCGCGGTTTTCCCGGACGATGTCGCCGCCGAAATAGCCGAAGTCGCGACTGAACGGTTCGACAACGCAGGGCTGAAGGTAGATCATGGTATCGCATTCACGCACCGGCTGACTTGCCGCCGGATGCGCAACGTCATGAATTCCGTGACCTATCTTCCTGCTACGCGCAAACGGCACCCGTTCAATGCCGCCTTCATGCATCCTGACGACCTTGCGGCACTGGATGTCCCCTCTGGCGGCGAGATCGAGATCACGTCCGCTCACGGCAGCATCACGGGCATTGCCATGCCCGACGAGCGACTGAGGCCGGGGGCGGTTTCAATGAGTCACGGTTTTGGTGGGCTACCGGGTGACGGTACATCACCCCATCGCGGTGGCTCCAACGTTGGGCTGCTTATCAGCCTCGAGCAAAACCTGGATACGATCACCTTCATGCCACGTATGTCGGCCATTCCTGTGAACGTGCGCAAGAAAGGACTGTAGCCCCGCTACCTTCAGCCGTATCTGATCGGATCGAGCAGCTTGCCCATACCTGTCACCGCGAGTGCGGAGAGCACCTCGCCGCCGGATATTCTCGATTATAGGTCTATGAAGAGAACTGGAGAAAGTGGGGAGGCATTGCTCTGCGCTATAAGTATCGCTTGTATTCCATAAAATATTATCGAGATAACAGACGGGAGCTCTTGGCCAAGATTATTCAGTTGGGCAACCGGTGTTGTTGGCAGTCAATGTCTTCAAGAAATTCCTAGACGGCGCGAACATGCGCTGGTCGGGCTCCTCGTTTAAGGCACAGACAAGCGAGATCGGGACGCGGGCAAGATTGCGAGCATGGACCTCGCAGGGATCATTGCCACGACTGACAAGGCGAAGATCATCGCCGCAGAAGCTGGCTGCTTCATCTACACGTCGCTGAGTGCAAAGCTCATCGAGCTCGTGCGGCCTCTTGCAGGACCAGCTTTTCCAGCGTTAGATCGGATATCGCTCGGCGAAGCTGCTGATTTTCTCTCTCCAAGTCCTCCAGGCGCCTTACCTGATGGGCGTTTAGGTCGGCGTGTTCAGTCTCAACGGGTTGCGACGAGGGAGACAACACCGCCCGCAACGCTACTTCGAATCCCGAGGCGATAATTCTAGGATCGCTGTCTGGATGGGTGCTCGCATGAAGTGCTAAGGCTCGGGTCATAACGAGCAGCGTCTCGACACGTCCGTCAATGTCCTGCTCGGCAAAGCCATCAAATACTGGCTCCACAATTTTCCGGATCGCGTTGCGAAATCTGCTGTCAACGCGTGCAACCAGTTCGGCAACTCTAGGATTGCGCGCCGCCTCGGCTAGAACTTCTTGTGAGAGTGCTGCGCGATCATAGTCAAGAAGCCAGGGAACATCATTCAGATATCGGTTTATGAGTGCATCGATATCAAGGTTCTGTAATTCGTTCGAGTGCGTGACGTGGAGCATGAATTCTTCAAAATCCCGCTCAACGAGTGCGATCATGATCGCTTCTTTGCTCTCGAAGATCTTATAGAGGTGCCCCACGCTTATCGAGGCCTCAGCGCAAATTCGGCTAATGCTTGCCCCGTGGAATCCATCAACAATGACGCATGCACGTGCCGCATCGAGAATCTGAGTTTGACGAGATTTGGCGCGCTCTGCCCGTCGCGAACTCGCTGCTGATGATTGGACCATAGTACCTTCTTTGCCGCAATCTGTGAGTTTCAAGAAACAGGCAGCTCTTATCGAATCGCCCATAAAATGGAACCTGTAAAGAGATAGTGAGGGGTCGCTCGCATTGTTGACGGGCATAGAGTCCGTGCGATTTCTGTCTGCAGATCGCGTTGCGCTGATCGTGAGATGCGCTTCCCTTCCGGTCTCGGCGGCGAGCATGGGGCCGAAGGGCTGGCATCAGAATCGGGCCGTCGCGCGGCTGACGTCGATGCCTCGTTCAGCCAGCAGCTCTGCTTGAAGTTCGCCAAGCGGAGCTGCTACTTCGCGTACATCAGGACGACGAGGTGGATCGCCCCGGCGAACGCGCCGATCAGCCTCATAGGCAGTTGGAACGACACATCGCCAACCTTACGCCGGAGGCAGAAGCGCTTTACAGGAATCTTCATCGTCAGTTTCATAAGCTGATGACAGCAGCCTACCACGAGGCCTATTCACCGCCTGAACGGATCGGAGAGGTGATCGTCGATGCTCTGGATGCCTCCCGACCCAAGCCTCGTTATCTGCCCGGCGCGGATGCCGAACAATTCTACGCCTATGGCCAGCAGTCTGTCCGACAAGAAACTTGATGCCATCTTCGCTCGGACATTCTCCGAGTCCACCAATTGACAAAAGCCGCTGCGGAGCGAACGCGGGGCGTTGAGGCTCCCCGGTTTCGTGTTCGGGCATCTCAGCAAATAATCTGTGAAGTAGTGACGAGAGCCATATAGATTTCGGATAACGGATTTTAATTTGTTAGGAGTAGTTATGAACCTGATTGAAAATAGCATGCATGTTTATCCTCCCCAGGATGAGCTGCCGCACGCTCCCGGTACACACGAACATTGGCAGGAAAGCTTCGTTCTTTTCTTCGGCGACCTGAAGCAGGGGGTGGGTGGCTATCTTCGTGTCGGTCACGAGCCTAACTTTGATGGTGGGACGGCCGCGATCTGGACCAACATCTGGTCGCCAGCCGGAACGTTTCACAAGGCCGTCGATATGCCTTTGCGACCTGAAGATCGCCTCCAAAATGGCTTTGGCTGCGGTGACGATAGCTTGCGCTACGAATATGATGGGCAGATCAGGTGGACGGTCAAGGAAGAGGATCTGCACGCGGTTCTGACGGTGGTCGAAGATGGCCCCGCCATCGACGGCTATGCCAAGGGTGAAGGCAAGCATCTGGGCGAGTTTGTGACCCACCATGTCGATACTGGCGTGCGGGTGCGCGGCACCGTCACGGTGAAAGGGACGAGATATGAGGTCGATGGCTACGGCATTCGCGACCATGGCTGGGGCATCAGAAATTGGGAGGACTTGCGTGCGCTTCGCTGGACCGTCGCGGCGTTCGATACCCATAATCATTTCGTAGCGGTGAGCTTCCTGCTGGCGGATGAATCGTTCACGAGCTTCGGGTGGGTGGTCCGCGACGATCAGGCGATCCGGACGAAGAATGTCGATATCAAAGCCTTCATCAATTCCGATGGTTCGACCAACCGCGGTGGCATATCGCGGCTGACGCTTGAGACCGGCGAGGTTCTGGAGGCTAGTTTCGAGCCCATCTTCCCCAGCATGGGTAGCTGGATTCACGGGATCATGTGCTTCGACACGGCTTGCGTTGTACGTTGGGGAGACCGGGTCGGTGTGGGGTGCTTCGAAACCTACAACAATCAGCAAGGTGGAACGACGCGGGCGACTGTGTTCGATCGTGCAACGGTCGCCGATGGCTGGCATCCAGGGGTCAAGACCCTGAACTTCGCATAGGAGCCGGGCGATACCATGGCACCCAAGGATCGTGCACTCCTGCTTAGCGTCAGACGCGCAATCGTTGATCTGGCGTCGGCGGTTTCACAGGAAGAGCACAAGGCGGTACTCCGTACTGTCGATGTATCGCTGAACGAACTGGTGTTGCGCCAGGATGATAGCTTTTACCTGAGATATTATCGGGATGGCGTCGCTTTGATTCGAGACGGCGTGGCTCTTGGCCTGGGCGAGGCCAGCCTGGTAGATAAATTGCCGGAACTGGATTCGAGTGTGAGTAACCAGATCCTTGGGAAACATACAGAGGAGGTGACGGGCATCCTGACCTCCTTCCTTGAGATGGTGTCCTCACCGGATCAGGCCTCCATGGCGGCCTATTTCAAGCGTGTCATGGATTGGGAATTGAGCTTGTATCGCCACTGGACGGGCGTCTCCGAGCTTCGCCCCTCCAGTGGTGTCAGCTCGGGACTGACCCGCGATACGCTGCAGTCCTATTTGCGCCAGAGGTTTCCCGACGAACCATCCCTTGAAGTGACGAATTTCACGCGGCTGTTCGGGGGCTTTTCCAAGCTCACTGTCATGTTCTCCACCAACGTGACGCTGCTTGGCGGCAATGAGTTCGTTATCCGGGCGGAACAGGCATCGATTATTGCCCATCCGGGTGGATCGTCGGAAAATGAATATGCGGTAATGCGCTATGCCTATGAGCAAGGTGTTCGCATTCCCGAGCCCTTATGGGTCGAACTGGATAGCGCGAAACTGGGCGCGCGTTTTGTGGTATCGAGGCGAGCGAAGGGCGCAGTCTTCGGAACGACGGTCGGTGCTTCAGCGCAGCTGGACGAGGCGGTCCTACAGGACTTGGCGCGTGAACTCGTGAAGATTCACACGATCGCGATTGACCGCAACAATCCGCTTGTTCGAACGTCGCATTTGGCGGATTGGGCCGCGCTACCAACTCTGCGCGACACCGTGCTGTACAAGCTGGAATACTGGAAAGAAATTCTAGAATCATCTCCGCACAGCCCTTCGCCTATGATTGCCAGATGCTTTAACTGGCTTGCGGCGAACGTTCCCGAATGCGATGACGATCTATCACTCATTCATGGTGATTATGGCCTGCACAATATCCTGATCGATGATTCGCGGGTCACTGCCGTGCTCGACTGGGAGGTGACCCACTTAGGCGATCGGGCTCAGGATGTCATTTGGCTGATCATTTGCCTTACCGGAGCCGCGTCCTATGAAGAAGTCCTGGAATTTTACTACAGGGCAGGCGGGAAGCCCATTTCAAAAGATCGGCTCGATTTTTACGATGTATATATGAGTTTCAATCTGCTGATCGTATGTAATATTGCGCTGGCGAGGCTTGATCAGACAAGCGAAAATCCAGCTCTTGCCGAGATTGGTTTGCGGGTGATCCACACCTTCGCCCAAAGGGTGAAGGCGCAGATCGGATAACAGCGAGCATCAGTCCATTTTGGCGCGCCGAGTTGCGAGATCGGCCGGACATGAGGGAAGTTGCAGAGCCTTTAGCGAGTGTTCCGGCTGATACCGCATTGACCACCAAAGATGTTGGGTGGCTTTGCTGCTTAATGGAGGAAAGACATTGGTTCATACCAGCGTCTTTGCCTTCCTGGCGTCCGATGCGGCCAGCTTCGTGACAGGAGCGGCGCTGCCCATGGATGGTGGCCTAACAGCGCAATAGTATCAAGGTGTCTGCCATGCCACCGATCGTCTTGGTAGGAAAGTGAGACAGGACATGTCGACAAAATATGCAGTAAAGGTCATGTGCCTGCTCAGGAGAAAGCCTGGGCTCTCGCTCGAGGAATTCATCGAATATTATGAGAACAAGCATGTCCCGCTGATCTTGCGGATCTTGCCCTACCAGGCCGATTACCGGCGCAACTATGTGCAACCGGGCAGCGAGATAGCGACTATGGACGGTCGGCCTGCCGACTATGACGTCATCACGGAAGCCTCATTTGCCACCCAGGAGGACTTCGATAAGTTCTGCGTAGAAGCGGCAAAGCCGCAGATACGCGAAATTATCGTTGCCGATGAAGCCAAATTCATCGATCGCGACAACCTGCGTTTTTTCGTTGTCGACGAATTTAACAGCGTCATCTCTGATAAGAGGGCGTCTGTGGCGACGGTGCTGTGAAAGGCGCTCGCGGCGCGGAATTCGCTGGATTGCCCGCTTGGTAGTGCAGTCCGCGGCCTCGGCGCTAAGCTGCACATCAATCGCGCTCGTCGCGGCCATTGACCGCTCGATCTCCGGTCATTCCCGTCGCTGCTGATCCCATTTTTGCGCGCAACTTCACAAGGAGCGAGTACGACGAATTAGCCGGAGTCGGGGGATCTTTCGTTGCTGCGGAACGTGGGTGCCCGCTGATCGTTGCTCTGCGGTTCACTCCAGACGGTGATGGAGAATAACCAAATTGCATCCTCCACGCTCTTCTCGATTCGAATGGCGGCTGCCGGAGTGCCTCAAACTGGCTGCGGGGCTGCTGCTGGTCCCGCTGCTGTTGTCAGCAGCGAAGCCCGCTTCGGGCGACGACGGGCAGTGGACGATGCCCGCCAAAAATTATGCAAGCACGCGGTTCAGCGGCCTTGCCCAGATCAATCGCGCCAACGTCGGTGGGCTTCAGGTTGCCTTCACCTTTTCGACGGGCATTGCAAAAGGCCATGAGGCTGCGCCG
Source organism: Rhizorhabdus argentea (assembly GCF_037861105.1). NCBI lineage: Bacteria > Pseudomonadati > Pseudomonadota > Alphaproteobacteria > Sphingomonadales > Rhizorhabdaceae > Rhizorhabdus > Rhizorhabdus argentea. The sequence goes on along the minus strand of NZ_JBANFK010000007.1, from coordinate 187,182 downwards.
CTCGTCGTCGGCAACATGATGTACATCGTCACCCCCTTTCCCAACTACCTCTACGCGCTCGATCTCTCCAAACCCGGAGCGCCCGCCAAGTGGGTCTACAAGCCCAAGCCGGTGGCGGCTGCCCAGGGGGTCGCCTGCTGCGATGTCGTCAACCGGGGCGCGGCCTATTCTGATGGACGCATCTACTATGTGACCCTCGACAACAATGCGGTGGCGATCGATGCGAACAGCGGTCGCGAGATCTGGAAGGTCAGCCTCGGAGACATCAACAAGGGCCAGACGATGACGATGGCGCCGATTGTCGCAGACGGCAAGGTGCTGGTCGGGAACTCCGGCGGCGAGATGGGCGTGCGGGGGTGGCTGACGGCGCTCGACGCCGGCTCCGGCAAAATCGCTTGGCGCGCCTACAGCACCGGGCCAGACAAGGACGTGCTGATCGGCCCCAGCTTCAAGCCGCATTATGCCATGGATCGCGGCACCGACCTTGGCGTCAAGACCTGGCCGCCCAATGCCTGGAAGATCGGCGGCGGCACGACATGGGGCTGGATCTCCTATGATCCCGAGCTGAAGATGATCTATTATGGCACCGGCAACCCGGGGCCGTGGAATCCCGACCAGCGGCCTGGCGACAACAAATGGACAGCCGGCATGTTCGCCCGCGACGTGTCGACCGGTCAGGCGCGCTGGTTCTACCAGTTCAGTCCGCACGACCTGTTCGATCACGACGCGATCAACGAATCCATCCTGCTGGATCTGCCGATACGCGGCCGTATGCGGCGCGTGCTGGTACGGCCCGAACGCAACGGCTATATGTACATCATCGATCGCGTTACTGGCGAAGTCCTGTCGGCGGATCAATATGGGCCGGTGAATGGCTATCTTGGGGTCGACCTCAAGACCGGGCGCCTGAAGCCGAACCCCGACAAGACGCCGAAACAGGGCAAGGTCGTGCGCGGCATCTGCCCGGCGCCGCCCGGCAGCAAGGATTGGAATCCGTCCGCCTGGTCGCCGAGGACGCGCCTTCTGTACGTTCCGCACATCAATCTCTGTATGGATTTCGGGGCGGTCGAGGCGAACTATATCGCCGGCACGCCGTATGTCGGGGCCGACGTGAAGATGTATGTCGGGCCTGGTGGAAACCGAGGGGTATTCACCGCATGGGATCCGGTCCGGCGCCGTGCGGCATGGGAGGTCAAGGAAGAGCTGCCGCTGTGGAGCGGCGCGCTCGCGACCGCGGGAGACTTGGTCTTCTACGGAACCATGGACGGATGGTTCAAGGCCGTCGACGCGATCAACGGCAAGCTGCTGTGGAGGTTCAAGACCGGTTCCGGCATCATAGGCCAACCGATCAGCTATCGGGGGCCCGATGGCCGCCAATATATCGCGGTCCTGTCCGGTGTCGGTGGCTGGGCCGGTGCGATCGTCTCCGGCGGGCTCGATGCGCGCGATCCCACCGCAGCGCTGGGTTTCGTCAACGCGGTCCGCGATCTGCCATCCAAGACCACAGCGGGAGGCGAGCTCTATGTCTTTGCGCTGCCCCGTTGAGCTGATCGCGCTGCCCCTGCTGCTGCTGGCGGCAGGGTGCGATCGCGAGGCGCGCGACAGCCGGGGGAGCCCGTTGCCTGAAACCGCGGGCACCCCGATCGAGACGACAGCGCTTTATGCTGGCGCGACAACGCCGTCGGCAGCCGATCCGCGCGCGAAGGAATATGAAAGCAACGCCTTTCACCTCAGCGAGGGGTCGCGCCTGTTCCGCTGGATGAACTGCAGCGGCTGCCACGCGCACGGCGGCGGCGGTATGGGACCGCCGCTGATGGATGACCAGTGGCGCTATGGCGGCCGGATGGAACAGATCGTCGCCACGATCATGCAAGGGCGTCCCAACGGCATGCCCTCTTTTCGCGGCAAGCTGACCGAGACGCAGGTGTGGGAACTGGCGGCCTATGTGCGCTCGCTTTCAGGTCAGGCGCGCAAGGACGCCGTATCGAGCCGCGCCGACGAAATGAGCAATACCGAGCCTGCCACGCTGCAGGAGCGCGAGCCGGTCCGTCCTTCCGATCCGGCGAGCGTCGCCGGCACCAGCCAGTGACTTCGGCGCCGCGAGCAGCGTTCGTCGCGCTGCTGCCGCTGGCAGGGTGTAGCGGGGTGCAATCGGCGATGGGCGGGGACGGCGCGCATGGTGCAGGATTCGTTTCGCTGTTCACGATCTTTCTTGTCGTCACGGCCTTTTTCTACCTGCTCGTGATCGGCGCGCTGATCGCGGCGACGGTGCGCGGGCGGCGCTCGGCACGCGATGGAAAGTCGGCCGGAGAGGGCGACGAACCGGCCATGCGGCGAGCGCTCTATGCCTGGGTTGGGCTGACCGGCATGACCCTGATCGGACTGACCTTTGCAAGCTACTTCACCGATCGGGCGTGGGCGGCGCTGGGCGCGGGCGAGCAGCCGCTGGTCATCGATGTGACTGCGAACCAGTGGTGGTGGGACGTGCAATATCAGGGCGCTGCGCCCAGCGAGCGTCTGCGCACCGCGAACGAGCTGCACCTGCCTGCCGGCCGGCCGGCCATAATCAACCTCAAGTCAAACGACGTCATCCACAGTCTGTGGATCCCCAACCTCGCAGGCAAGCAGGACCTTATTCCAGGCCGCGATGTCGACTTGGCTCTGCTACCGCGCAGGGTCGGTCAGTTCCGCAGCCAATGCGCAGAGTTTTGCGGAGCGCAGCATGCGCATATGGCGCTCGACGTTACGGTTGAAAGCCCGGCCGCCTTTGCGGCGTGGCGGCAGCATCAGCTTGCGCCCGCCGCGGAGCCGCGGACGCCCCTCGCCGTCGCTGGCCAGGTCTATTTTACCACGCGCCAATGCTCGATGTGTCATTCCATCGCAGGCACCACCGCATCGGCTCAGGTTGCGCCAGATCTTACCCACTTCGCCAGCCGCCGCTCCATCGCCGCGGGCACGCTGCCGATGCGGCGCGGGAACCTCTATGGCTGGCTTGCCGACCCGCAGGGCATAAAGCCTGGCAACCACATGCCGGTGCTCAGTCTCAGCCAGCACGACCTGGACTCGCTGGTCGCCTATCTTGAGACGCTGTCGTGACGCAGCACAGCCCCGGCTTGCCGCGCGATGGACGCGATCTGACGGGCAGCCAGCTCGACCAGCGCCTGCTGCGGACGTGGAGCCGCGAACCGGGCCTCATCGGTTGGCTCTCCACCGTCGACCACAAGGAGATAGGGCGCCGCTACATCGTCACCGCATTCATATTCTTTCTGCTGGCCGGCATCCTCGCCGCACTGATCCGTCTCCAGCTCGCAAGGCCCGAGAGCGGGCTGATCTCCGCCGATCGCTACAATCAGATCTTCACCATGCACGGGACGACGATGATGTTCCTGTTCGCGGTGCCGGTGATGGAGGCGATGGCGGTCTACCTGGTGCCGCTGATGCTCGGCACGCGCAACATCGCCTTTCCGCGTCTCAATGCGTTCAGCTATTATATTTACCTCGCCGGCGGCGTGATGCTGTGGGTCGCTTTCCTGCTCAACATCGGTCCTGATGTCGGCTGGTTCGCCTATGTGCCGCTGTCGGGTCCCGAATATTCGCCGGGCAAGCGGACCGACTTCTGGGCGCAGATGATCACTTTTACCGAGGTCGCGGCGCTCGCCGTCTCGGTCGAGCTGGTCGCGACGATCCTGAAACAGCGCGCACCCGGCATGCGGCTCGACCGCATTCCGTTGTTCGTCTGGGCGGTGCTCGTCACATCGCTGATGGTGATATTCTCGATGCCGTCGGTGACGCTCGCCTCGTCGATGCTGATCGCTGATCGGCTGGTCGGCACGCAATTCTATAATCCGGTCGAAGGCGGCGATGCGCTGCTGTGGCAGCATCTGTTCTGGTTCTTCGGCCATCCCGAGGTCTATATCATCTTTCTCCCGGCGGCTGGCTTCGTCAGCGAGATCACCGCCACCTTCTGCCAACGGCCGGTCTTCGCCTATCCTGCCATGGTGCTGGCGCTCGTCTCGATCAGCCTGCTCGCCTTCGGCCTGTGGGTCCACCACATGTTCGCGACCGGCCTGCCAAGAGTCGGCTACGCCTTTTACACGGCGGCGAGCATGACCGTGTCGATACCCGCGGGCGTACAGATATTCTGCTGGATCGCGACGATCTGGAGCGGCCGGCCGCGCTTCGCCGTGCCGATGCTTTACGTGCTTGCCTTTATCGTGACGTTTGTGATCGGCGGGCTCTCGGGAGTGATGGTCGCCAGTGTGCCTCTCGATCTCCAACTGCACGACAGTTATTTCGTGGTGGCGCATTTCCATTATGTCCTGATTGGCGGCGCGGTGTTTCCGCTCCTCGGAGCAGTGACCTACTGGTTCCCGAAAGCTACCGGCAGGATGATGTCGGAGCGCATCGGCAAGCTCGCCTTCGGGCTGCTGTTCGTGGGCTTCAATCTCACCTTCATGCCGATGCACTGGATGGGGCTGATGGGGATGCCGCGCCGGATCTACACCTATCCGGCAGGCATCGGCTGGGATGCGCTTAACATGCTATCCTCGCTCGGCGCCGTGGTGATCGCGTTGAGCCTGATCCTTTACCTCGCCAATATGCTCGTCTCGATGAAGCGCGGCCAGCTTTCGGGGTCCAACCCGTGGAAGGCCGCGGGTCTCGAATGGGCGACCTCATCGCCGCCACCTCCCTATAATTTCGCGCATCTGCCGGTGGTCTCCAGCCGGACGCCGCTGTGGGACGCGCGCGAAACGTTCCCGGTGGTGAGTGGGCTGCGCGTCGATGAGCGGGAGACGCTCCTGACCAGCGCGATCGATGCGGAGCCGGACCTGCGCGAACCGTCCCCCGAGCCAACGATCTGGCCGCTGCTCGCCGGCATCGCGACCACCATCATGTTCATCGCGTCGATTTTCACTCCGTGGGCCGTTGTATGGGGGGCGATCCCGGTCGCGGCGGCGCTGATCATCTGGTTCTGGCCGAAGAGCCATGAACCCGCGGAGGAGCCAGTGATCGAATGACGCCGCGCTTTACCCAGGATCTCGCCGAGCTGCCGACCCATGCCTATGGGCATCGGAGCCTCACCTGGTGGGGCATCGTCGCGTTCATGGTCATCGAGGGCGCCGGCTTCGCCATGGCGTTCGCTGCTTATTTTTTCCTGATGGCACATCAGCAAAGCTGGCCACCGGAGCCGGCGGTCCCACCGACGCCCTGGGTGGGCACCGCCTTCACAGTACTGCTCCTGCTGAGTGAGCTGCCCAACACCATGCTGAAACGGACTGCCGAGCATGAGGACATAGCCGGGGTGCGGCTGCTGCTTCCGCTGATGATGGTGATCGGCCTCGTGCTGCTGATCCTCCGCGCGTTCGAGTTCAACCAGCTGAATGTGCGCTGGACCGACAACGCCTATGGCTCGATCGTCTGGGCGCTGCTGTTGCTCCACACTACCCATATTCTGACCGACTGGATCGACACCGTCGTGCTCACCGCGCTGATGTTCACGCACCATGGGCCGACCGGCCGGCGCTTTGTCGATACCAGCGAAAACTCGCTCTACTGGCGTTTCGTGTGGATCGCCTGGTTGCCGATCTACCTCCTGCTCTACTGGGTGCCGCGATGGGTCTGAGCCCTGCCTTGCACCATGCGCGCGCTCACCTCCAGCCCTGGTCCGGGATGATCGGCGCTGGGCTGGGCTGGGTGCTCTCCGACCAGTTCGGATCGAACTTCACCTTCGATCATTGCGAAGCCGCACACCCGGTGTTGATGCTTGTGGTCGGTGCGATCGGCCTGGCGATCGCGGTGATCGGCGCCGTCTGGTCGCTTCCGGTCTGGCGTGATGAGCCACCATCGGGGCGTCGGTTCGTTGCCGCGCTCGGGGTCGGAATGGCGGCATTGTTCGCGGTGGCGATCATATTGCAGACCGTCGCCAGCCTGATCATTCCGCGGTGCTTCGGATGAAGCCGCTTGGCTCCCTGGCGCTGGCGCTGATGATCGCGCCGGCCATGGCTTCGGCCCACGACGGCGCCCATCCGATCGCGACCGGGGCCCCAGGGTGGACCAGCGATCCCGAGGTCCTGCTGCCCCTGCTGATAACGGCTCTGCTCTATGCTGTAGGGTTCGCCCGGCTGCGGGCTAGATCCATCGAAGGCAGGGCGGCGCACGCTCGCAATGGCGCGTGCTTTCTCGCCGGCTGGGCCGTGCTCGCGTTCGCCGTGGTGTCGCCGCTGCACGAAGGCGGGGAGCGAAGCTTCACCCTGCACATGATCGAGCATGAGCTGATCATGCTGGTCGCGGCGTTGCTGCTCGCTGTGTCGCGGCCGCTGGGGGTGATGCTGTGGGCGCTGTCTGTTTGGGGCCGGCAGGCGCTCGCCGGGGTAACGCGCACGACTTGGCTGAAGCCGCTCTGGCGCGCGCTGACGAACCCGATCGTGGCGACGGGGCTTCAGGCCGTCGCCATGATCGGCTGGCACATGCCCGCCTTGTTCGACCGGGCGTTGGACTATGATGGTTGGCATGTTGCACAGCACCTTTCGTTCCTCGTCACCGCATTGCTCTTCTGGTGGGCGATGACCCAGCGCCGCAGCCATGGCGGCTATATGCTATCGGCGTTGTGCCTGTTCGCGACCTCCCTAATCGGCGGAGCCCTGGGAGCGCTGATGACGTTTTCTTCCAGCCCCTGGTACGCGGGATATGCCGCAATGGGCATGACGCCGTTCGGCCTCAGCCCTGCCGAGGATCAGCAGCTTGCCGGGCTGATCATGTGGATACCAGGTGGAATGGTGCATGCCGGCGCGGCGCTCTGGCTGCTCGAAAAGGGGCTGCGCCGGAGAGTGAGCAGAGATGCGACGCTGGTACTCTAGCGCGGTCCTGCTGGGCTTCGCAGCCCTGCTGCTGATCGGGATAGCCGGCGGCTATTTGTACAATTATGCAAAAGCTCGTGCGCAGCTCGCCGAAAAAGCGTCGTTGCTGACGGGCGGAAACCCGGCTCACGGCAAGGCGCTCGTGGCCGCGTTTGGATGCGGGGCCTGCCACAGCATCCCCGGTGTCCCGCAGGCGGATGCGATGGTAGGTCCGCCGCTGAGCGGCATCGCCACCCGCGTGTACATCGCGGGCCGGCTCGAAAACCGCCCAGGCAATCTGATCCGCTGGATCGAAAACCCTCGGGCCATCGATCCGCAGACGGTGATGCCTCCGCTCGGCGTTCGTGAAGCGCAGGCGCGCGATATCGCCGCGTTCCTCTATACGCTCGATTGATGCGCGGCCTTGCGCTCCTGGCGGTGATGCTGGCGTTCCCGGCCCCCGCCGAAACCGTGTTCATCTCCAACGAGGTCAGCAACGTCGTTCATGTCATCGATGGCGTGTCGGGGCGAAGGATCACCGACATCGCGGTCGGGAAGCGGCCGCGTGGCATGGCCATGTCCCCCGATCACCGTACGCTCTATGTCGCTGCCAGCGATGACGATTGCATCGACATGATCGATGTCGCCACCCGCAAGGTGGTCGGCCGCATCATGTCCGGTCCCGATCCCGAGGCGTTCGCGGTCTCATCCGACGGGACGCAACTCTTCGTGTCCAACGAAGATGACGCCGCCGCTTCGTTCATAGACGTGGCGTCCCGTAAGGTGACCCGTGAAGTGGCTATAGGTGTCGAGCCCGAAGGCATGGCGGTCAGCCCGGACGGTTCCCTGGTGGTCGCCACCTCCGAAAGCAGCAGCATGGTGCATCTGATCGACAGGGCTAGTGGCCAGCTGCTCGACAATCTGCCTGTCGACACCCGGCCGCGATATGCCGCTTTCACGCCCGATGGAAAAACGCTCTGGGTTTCGTCCGAAGCGCGCGGCACCGTCACCCTGTTCGATGTCGCAACGCATCTGCGCAAGGGCTCAATCGACTTCGAAACGGCGGCGCTGGCGGATATCGTCCAGCCGGTCGGCATTGCCTTCACGCGCGACGGACGCCGTGCCTTCGTCGCTCTTGGCCGCGGCAACATTGTTGCAGAGGTCGATCCCGCATCGCTGAAGATCGTTCGCAGCTTCCAGGTGGGGCAACGTGCGTGGCAGATCGCGCCATCTCCCGATGACCGCCGGCTCTATGCGGCCAATGGGCTGAGCGGCGACCTGACCGAGATCGACCTGGTCGCCAATCGGCCGGCCCGGACCATCGCACTCGGGGGCAAACCATGGGGAGTGGTCGTGGCGCCATGAGGTGGTCAGGTTGGCTGGGAATGATACTATGGCTTGTCGCCACGCCTGCGGCGGCGGAACTCCGCGTATGCGCGGACCCCAATAATCTGCCGTTCTCGAACCAGGCCCGCGAGGGATTCGAGAACCGCATCGTCGAGCACATCGCCGCCGACTGGGGCGAGACCGTGCACTATGTCTGGTGGGCGCAACGCCGCGGCAATGTTCGTAACACGCTTAATGCCCGGCTCTGCGATGTCATCCCCGGCGTCGCCAGCACGCTCGAGATGCTGGCAACGACGCGGCCTTACTATCGGACAAGCTATATGGTCGTGACGCGAGCCGACCGAAAGATCGAGATCGAGGGTTTCGACGATCCTCTGTTGCGTAGCCTGTCCCTTGGAGTCCAGATGATCGGCGACGATGGTGCAAACACGCCGCCCGCGATGGCGCTCGCCAAGCGCGGCCTGACGAACAATGTCCATGGCTATATGGTTTACGGCGATTATGGCGAAGCGGCCCCACAGTCGGCGATCGTCGATGCGGTGAGCAGGGGCGAAGTCGATCTGGCCTATGTTTGGGGACCTGTTGCCGGTTATTTTGGCGCGCGCGCGAGCACGGCGCTGTCGATACGTCCGGTGACCCCCTGGCTCGATGGGCCGACCCTTCCAATGGCGTTCGACGTCTCGATGGGTGTGCGAAAGGACGATTATGCCTTGCGCCGCCGCCTCGACAACTGGCTGACCGCACATCAGGCTGAGATCACGAATATCCTGACGGCCTACGGTGTGCCGCTACCTTCGCCTTAGAAGAACCGCGCACTCAAGGCCGCTCCGCGAGCACATCGGTCTCGTTCGGCGGGCGCAGCTTGAGCACGGTCTTGGGGCGGGGGCTGGTCGCACGGCCGTTGACGAAGTCGATGCCGCGCCACGCTGGGTTGCCGGCGAGCGTGTGGAGCGTCATGCAGGCTTTCACCATTTCGTGGGCGAGGTCGGCCTGCTCGGCGTTGCGGAAGGGATAGCCGGTCCTGGGGAGCGCCGTGTCGCCGGATCGGGCTCCGTCGGTCATCTGTTCGATGCTTGGATAAATGTACTGCGGATCGTTGGACGGATATTCCGCGCGGTTGCGGTCCTGGATCCAAGTGGTCGAAAATCGTGAAGCGGCCACTTCCAGGCCGGCCAGGAACGACCGGAAGCGCACGAAGCGGTGATTGGCCCAGCCCAGTACGAGCCGCTCGCCGGGGTGGAGCGGATCGTCCGTGATATCGGGGCGAAAGCGCGTTGCGATCACCGTGCCGGCGCGAGCGCCGCGCGCCTGCAGGAGGTCGATCCTGTCCTTGCCCATGTCGAAGTTGAACCCGCCTTCGTCTGGCAGCATGCGGATGTGGACGATGCGGTCGCGATAGCCGGGTATGTCGATCAGCTGGTTGTCGCCCCATTGCCGCGCGGTGGTCAGGACACGGCCGCCGAAGCGGACCAGCCGCCCGAATGCCGCGCCCGGCGTGAAACGGGTATAGGCGGACAGGCGACTGCTGTTGGTGCGCAGCATGTAGACGAGATCGTCCGGCTCAGCGCTGCCGCCCTCGGCCGGAATGGTGGGCAGGCCGGTGTCCCCCGCCGGTGCGGCCGGATCCTCCTGTGCGGGGTCGCCGTCGTCGCTCCGCACGTTCGGCTTGGGGGCGTCGTCGGGCTCCAGCTCGTCGTCATGGTAGAGCAGGTTCAGGCAGAAGGTCGGACGCCCGGGAATGGGAGCGTCGAACAGATGGATCGGGAAATTGGAGGTGATTCCGCCATCGGCGAGCCAGATTTCGGCAAGTTCCTGACACCCCCGCGCCTGGCCGTTGCGACGCACCACATAGAGCCGCACCGCACGGAACAGGAAGGGGAAGCTGAGCGACATGCGCACGGCGATCAGCACCGGCAGGTCCTGGGGACGGGGCAGTCGGATGAAGTCCGCGCGCGCCGCGGCGTCGGGGACCAGCGCCTCGAGTTCGGCATCGATCTCTGCGCTGGTCCGCCGGTGGTCTATCATCCAGATCACGACAGCTTCGGGAAACAGCGCCCGCAGATCGCTGATCCTGGCGTAGAGCCGATCCTCGCGGCGCATGAACGGCAATTGCACCGATTGGGCGCGATTGATGTCCGACGCCACCAGCGCCAGTTCGATGTCGCGCGCAATCCCGTCGAGACGCGGCACGAGGCTCGATGCGGTCGCGCCTTCCTGGACCACTCGTTCGCGCGCGGCGTCAGCGGCGTCCTGCTCCATCGCGGCCGCGAACGCCGTCTCGCGCGAGCGGCCCGTCAGGCGGTGCGCCGCCGCCCACAGGTCGCCGAAACAGAGGATTTCGTCCTTGCCGAGGCCGGCGAGTGCCTGAAACTGCTCGTGCAGCCACTCCGACAGTGACGGCGCCACCACCGCGGTCGGCCGGCGTTGCCAAGGCCAGCGCCACCGCGGGACCGGCGTTTTATAGCGCGCCATTCCGGAGCAGAAGCCGAATCCGTTGTTGGCAGTTGCCGCCAGACCGGCCTTCACCCGCGGCAACCAATAGGCCGCCGCGAACAGCGCCGTCAGCACAACCGTGGTGCATAGCAGCGAGACGATCGCCAAGGCGATGCCGGCGGCGGCGCGCGGCTCCGGGAGACGCCAGACGAGGACCCCGACCGTCGCCCCGGCCACCAGCAGCGCAACCATCGCCGGCACCAGCAGGAACAGGCGAAGGACCGCCCCGGCGCCCCGTCGCCTGGCCTCCGAGATGCGCATCAGCAGTCGAAACAGTCGCGCTGTCGAAGCATCAGGTTCGAACAGGCGCAGCAGGAGCGGGCGTCCGTCGCTGGGCGCGCCAAGCCGTGATGCCAGCGACGCCATCATTGCCGGAGCGTCGGCATTGCGCCCCGATCGTCGACCGAACTCCATTGCTGCGGCGGCAGCAGCGCCGATCGCGCCCGCGGATGTGCCGCCGATCGCGCGCAGCCGATAATCGCGCGCGATGGCGGCGATGGCGCCCGGATATATGATGCCGCTGGTGACACCGCCCTTCATGACGAGATCGCATTCGAGTGCGAGCGGGCGGGCGGCGACATGGCTCATCGCGGGCTGCCGCTCCCCGCGGACCCGGGTGATTCCCGACAGCTCCAGCAGTCAGTCATGCGGTCCTCGATTCAGCACCCCATCTTAGAGGATCCGGCGCGGTTGATCCATTCCAACGCTCGCGCGTTGGCGTGGGCAGTAAGGAAGGGAGAGCTATGGCCAGGAAGTCTGCTGGCGCGGACATCGCCGATGCCGAGAAGCTGAGATCGCATCTGCGGATCATCGTCGATGTGGGCCTGCTCGCTTCGCAATCGCTGTCGCTGGATGTCTTTCTCGATCATGTCGTGTCGCAGGTCGCACTGGCCCTCGAAGTCTCGAACACCAAGATCATGCGTTATCGGCCGGCGGAAGGCGATCTGCTGCTCACCAACGGGGTGGGCTGGCGCGAAGGGGTGGTCGGCAAGGTGACGTTCGGGATTGATCTCGCGTCGCCGCCCGGCAGGGCCCTCCAGACCGGAGAAGCCGTGGCGATCGACGATATCACCGGGTCGGCGGAGTATGTCGCGTCGCCGGTGCTCAGGTCGCACGGGATCATATCGGTGGCGAACGTGCCGATCATGATCGACAATGCCGTCTGGGGCGTGCTCGAGGTCGACAGCAACGAACGCCGCGATTTTCGCGAAGACACCATCGAGTTCGTGCTTGCGATCTCCCGCCTCGTCGCAGGCGTGATTCAGCGGCATGAAGCTCAGAACCAGCACAGCCGCGCCTTGGAGCTGGTCGCGCGCGAGGTTCAGCAACGCAACCTGTGGCTGAGCGAGATGCAGCACCGCGTCAAAAACTATTTCCAGCTCATCCTCTCCATGGTGACCGCACAGGGCCGAAAGGCGCCGTACGAGGAGGGCCGGCAGCTTATCAGCCAGATTGCCGAGCGGATCACGGCGGTGGCTCTTGCGAATGATCAGCTGAGGCCGGACCGGCGAAACCACGCCATCAGCATGCCCGCTTACCTGCAGGCGCTATGCAGCGGCATCGTCCGGCAGCAGGAGAAGGTGATCCTAAGCGTCAACGCGGACGAGATCATGCTGCCGTCCGAGCGCGCGGTGCCGGTCGGCCTCATCGTCAATGAACTCGTCACCAACAGCTTGAAATATGCTTTCGCAGGAAGGGATGCAGGGAGCATCGCCGTGGAACTCTTCGCGGGCATCGGCAATGGACAGGCGGTGCTCACGGTCTGGGACAACGGGATAGGATATGATCCGGCCAAGGCCAACGGCAGCGGCTTGAAGCTCGTGCAGGGCCTTGCGCGCCAGATCGCCGGTCAGGTCGAGCACCGCACTTCTGCTGAAGGCACATCCACCCGAGTCACGTTCATTGACGGCTCCTGGTAGGGGCTCGGCGAGTTACGTCGCGGCTTCGATGTCAGGTGCCGCAGAAAGTCGCGGCGATCCTCTCATGTGCCAGCGGCGGTTCGGCATAGCGTTCGAAGCCGGGCTGATCGTCATAGGGGCGGGATGTCACGGACAACAGCTGCTCGAACGGCTCGAAATCCTCATTGTCCACCGCCGCCCTTATCATGGCCTCGACATGATGGTTGCGCGGGATGAAGGCCGGATTGACGGAGTTCATCGCGCCGCGACGCTCCGCCGGGTCCCTGGACTCGTCGGCCAGGCGCCCCCGCCAGCGCACGGCCCAGGCGTCATAGGCGGTCGGATCGACGAAGAGCGAACGGACCGGCTCGCTGTCGCCTAGCAGGGCGTCGCCCAGGCGGCGGAAGAACAGGGTGAAGTCGACCTGGTTCTCCGCCATCGCGCTTAGGATGGCGCTGACGAGATCGATGTCGTCTTCGTGGCTGGCGGACAGACCGAGCTTGCGTATCAAGCCGAGATGATAAGCCGTCTCGAAGGCGGGCGCGAACGCCGTCAGTGCCTCCTGCGCGTCGGCGAGGGCTGCATCCTCATCATCGGCGAGCAGCGGCAGTATCGCCTCGGCCAGCCGCGCCAGGTTCCAGTGGGCGATGCGCGGCTGGTTGCCATAGGCATAGCGTCCCATCTGGTCGATCGAGCTGAACACCGTCGCCGGATCATAATGGTCCATGAAGGCGCAGGGGCCATAGTCGATGGTCTCGCCCGAGATCGCCATATTATCAGTGTTCATCACGCCATGGATGAATCCGACCAGCAGCCAGCGTGCGACCAGGCGCGCCTGGGCGGCGATCACTGCGTCCAGAAATGCGCGATATGGCCGGGCTGCCGAGGCTGCGTCCGGGTAATGCCGCGCGATGGCATGATCGGCGAGCAGGCCAAGCGCCTCCCGATCACCGCGCGCAGCGAAGAACTGGAAGGTGCCCACCCTGATATGGCTCGCCGCGACACGCGTGAGCACCGCGCCCGGAAGCATGGTTTCGCGCATGACGGGTTCCCCCGTCGTCACCGCGGCGAGCGCGCGGGTGGTCGGGATGCCCAGCGCAGCCATGGCCTCGCTGACGAGATATTCGCGCAGCACCGGCCCAAGCACGGCGCGCCCGTCGCCGGAGCGGGAGAAGGGAGTCCGGCCGGCGCCCTTGAGCTGGATATCGCGTCGTCTGCCGTGGGTATCGATCACCTCGCCCAGCAGGATCGCGCGGCCGTCGCCAAGCTGCGGCACGAAGCCGCCGAACTGGTGCCCGGCATAGGCCATCGCGATCGGGTCGGAGCCCCCCGCGATTTCTCGGCCCGAAAGGATCTGCAGACCGTCGGGCCCGCGCAGCCATGCGGCGTCGATGCCTAGTTCGGCGGCGAGCGCGTCGTTGACCCGCACCAGCGCCGGCGCGGGGGCCCTGGCAGGGGGTACCCGCGCGAAGAAGCGATCGGGCAGGCGCGCATAGCTGTTGTCGAAGGGAATGGGCATCGGCTTTGTAACTCCCTAGCGACGGTCGAAGTTCATCGCCTCTAGAGGCATTTCACGTCCGGTGGAATTACCCGATCGCTCGGTAGCCTCCGCCGCCGGAACTTCAGGATTTTGGCTATATATTCCCATCCAGGTAAATGACCCGCGCGCGCCGCAACGGCAAAGTGTCCGGAGAACGGAGACTTCCCATGACACAGGATGATCGCGAATATCATGTTCGACGCGCCAGGGCGGAGTTGGACATGGCATATCGAACGTCGAACCGCATCGCCGCGGACGCCCATATGAGGCTGTCGATGCTGCACATGGAACGAGTCCGCCAGGCAAGCGCACGCAGCGACATTGCGGCCGATCGATATGCCTCGGCTCGGCCTGTTCGGCACAGCGCGGCGCGCTTGCGTAGCCTTTAGTCCTTGGTCTGCGCATAGTCCTTGGTCTGCGCATCAAGCGCTGCACTCATGTCCGCCATCGTCGCTCCGCGTTCGCCCAGCGGCTGCGGCTGGCCCACCGTGCTGTCGACAGAGGTCTGCCGTTCCGCTTCGGCATTCACCAGCGCGCCGACCAATATGGCGTAGGCCGAGAGGTACAGCCACATCAGCAGCACCACGATCGCGCTGAGCGATCCATAGGTTACGTCATAACCGCCGAACCGTGATGCATAGAAGCCGAAGCCGATCGTCACCAGCAGCCAGGAGATCGTGGCCAGTACCGCTCCTACGCTGAGCCAACGCCAGCGCGCATCGGCGCGATCCGGCGCGAAGCGATACATTGCGGCGATCGTCGCACTGGCGAGCAGGCCAGCCAGAACCCAGGTGGCGATCCGGACCAGCGTCGCCCCGATCGGGCCCAATCCGCCGATGAGATCCTGAACGAAGCCCAGCACCGAAGCGGACAGTACGCCGACGATTCCGATCAGGATCGCACAGACGATCATGAGCGCGGCGATTCCGGTGCTCAGCAGGATCCCACGGCGGTCCTCCTGTTCGTAGATTACGTTGAGCGCACTCATCATGCCGCCCGCAGCGCGGCTCGCGCCGAAGATCGAGACCGCCAGTGCGAGCCCGAGCCCGAGGCCTTTCTTGCTGGCCGCCGTGGTGGTGAGCGAGACGAGCTGATCGTAGATCAGCTTCGCGGCATCGGCGGGAACCAGATCGATGATCATCCGCATATGCTCGGTGACGGTCGCTGGATCGGCGACCAAGCCATAGGTCATGACCAGCGCGCCGAGCAGCGGCACGAACGACAGGAAGCCGTAAAAAGCCACGCCGCCGGCCATCAGCCCGATATTATGGCGCCCGCTGTTGATCCACACCCGCCAGAGAATCGCGCGCCAGGCTGACCAGCGTAGAACGCCCGGGCTGCCGGCGGTCGCGCCGAGATCGTCCTGATGCTGTATCACGGTCATGTTGTGTGCTCCCACGCCCGTAAACGCGTGAGCTGTTCAAAAGTCAGGAGAATTTATTACTATCAAAGCGCCTACGCCACTTGGGCCTCGCTCACCGGCAAAGGTCGGCGAGTGGATGTGGTAAGCGCTATCGCGCGCTGTGGTACATCGCGCTGTGCGAGGGGAAAGCCCTGATGAGCCGGTCTCTCAACCATAGCTCGGATGGATGGCGGTCGTGGCGGCGCTCTACGGCCTGAATGGCGTCCGCATCACTTGATGCGCTGATCGAAGCGTAGTCCTCGATGTGGCGACCCATGCAGTCCATGATGTAGACCCGATAAGCTCCCATTTAAGCACTCCTCGATACTGACGCTCGTGAACACATCGTCGATGCTTGATGTTGGATCTGCTTCGCCATGACAAGTATCGAAAAATACCAACGTAGATTCACTTGCGGTGACATCAGCACTTACCACTAATGCTATTATTAGAAATTTTCATCCAATTTGGAGAGAAACCGGGAAAACCCACAGTGGATCAATGCTCGAATCGCTTCTGAAGAGCGATAGAGATGATAATCCATAAAAACGCAGGCGGGAAAATTGCTCCGTCGTAACCGGTACGACCTAGATCTGTATAATAGCTGCAACGAATTAAGCTGCCGTCAGTCTATATAATCAATTTTTGTCTTATAGGGGAAACTACGTAATCTTTGCAAAACGAGTAAATGGCGAGTATCCATCTATCGTTGGCGATTAGCGTGATCGTTCTCCGGGGCTGGAAGAACGTAATGGCGGATACGGCAACGGATCGATGTGCGATCGCCGCACAGCGAGGGGGCGTGCTTTGAACCTCGAAACGAGTGGGTTGGTGTATGAATTGCCGGAAGCGGTCACTGCCTTGCAGATGGGTGCCGTCTCCGATCTCGAGACTATCGGCTTTTTCGCCTGGGACCTGCGCGCCGCGGAGATCAAGCTATCGGCCGGTGCCTCGAAGATGTTGGAACTCCCCGTAGGGGCCAGTCACTTCGATATCGCGCTTTTCCGCGGGCTGCCGGTGACGGCGAAGGCGAGGCATCTTCGCAAGCTGCGGCGCTCCCTGCGCGATGGTCAGCAGCAGGTCGAGATTTCATTGACGTTCGTGCATCGTGATGGCGACCGCCGGCAGCTCCGCACTTCCATCCGGCCATTGTTCGAAGGCTCCGAATTACGGCAATTGGTGGGCGCGCTGATCGATCAGACCGATAAACGCCGCAGCGAAGCTGAACTGCGTGCGACGATGTCGACCGTCCCCAGTGCGATGATCGTGATCGACGAGTTCGGCAAAATCCGCGCATTCAGCGCCGCCGCCGAGCTTATGTTCCGTCGGGTGCAGTCGGAAACGATCGGCCAGCCGATCGAGATTCTGATGCCAGAGCCCTATCGCTCCGAGCATGCGGGTTATCTTCTGCGCTATCTCAAGACCAGCGAAGCGCGGATCATGGGCCAGTCCCGGATCATGTACGGGGTCCGGGCCGATGGTACCGAATTTCCGATCGAATTGTGGGTAGGCGATGCGTCCACCGACAGCGAGCGGCTGTTCACCGGGTTTATCCGCGATCACACGAAGCGGTTCGAAACCGAGGCCAAGCTGCAGATGCTGCAGAACGATCTCATCCATGTCGCCCGGCTGAGCGCCGTTGGCGAGCTGAGCATGGCCCTGGCCCATGAACTCAACCAGCCGCTAGGCGCGGTCGTGAACCAGCTTTCGACTGCGGACTTCCTGGCGCAATCGAATAACCCGGAAAATCACCAGCGGTTGCTGGATGCGATCCGGAAGGCCAGCGATCATTCCATGCGAGCCGGCGCTATCGTCAAACGGCTGCGCTCCTTCGTCGAGAAGGGAGAGGCGGACAAGCGGATCGAACCGGTGGCTGCGATCGTGCACGAAGCGACGTCGCTCTTGTCCAGCGCCGTTCGGCAGAAGGGCATGTCGCTCAAGATCAAGATCGACGAGCCGCAGGCTGTGGTGCTCGCGGATCGCGTGCAGATCCAGCAGGTATTGTTCAATCTGCTGCGCAACGCTGTGGAAGCGCTCGAGCAGCCGGGAACGGTGAAGCCGGAGATCTCGTTGGCGGTGCGGCGGTTGCCCAATGGACTTATCGAAATCGCGGTCGAGGATAACGGCCCGGGGCTCACAGCCGAGCGGGCGGCCGAGATCTTCACGCCCTTCTCCACCGAAAAGCTGGGAGGGATGGGCGTGGGCCTGTCGATCAGTAAACGCATCATGGAAGCGCATGGCGGCCAGCTCCTTTACACGCCAACAGTGGAGAGGGGCGCCCGGTTCTCATTGATCCTTCCAGCCGCCGTGAACGAGGAGGGAAAGAATGGCTGATCCAGCCTGTGTGTACATCGTCGATGACGATGACGATCTTCGCGAGTCGCTGGTCGATCTGCTGTCGACCCGGACGCCGTGGAAGCTGAAAGCATACTCCGATGGCCTGTCGTGGCTCGAGGAGGAACGATCGGCGGTGCCGGGTTGCGTGCTGCTCGATTTCAGCATGCCGGGGATGACCGGTATGCAGGTCCTGCAGGAAATGCAGGGACGAAAATCGGCGCATCAGGTCGTGATGCTGACCGGCGAGGGAAATATCGCCCTGGCAGTGCAAGCCATGCGCAATGGGGCGACTGATTTCATCGAAAAGCCGGTGCTGTTCGAACAGCTCGAGATCGCGATCGTGGATGCGATCGAGCGGCTGGGCAGCAGCGCCCAGAGCCGCGCCCGGACCGCTGAGGCCGAAGCCAAGGTCTCCCGCCTCAAGCCGCGCGAACAGGATGTGATGATGGGGCTTGTCGAAGGGCATCCCAACAAGATGATCGCGTACAAGCTGGGCCTGAGCGTACGGACGGTGGAACTGTACCGCGCGGCGCTCATGGACCGGTTGGCGGTAGACAGCGTCGCCGACGTCCTGAAGATCGCCTTCGCGGCGAAGCTGATCGCCGGCTAGGCAGCTCCAGTCATTCTCTGCGCAGGTGCTAGCCGGTCAAAGCGAACCGAATCAATCGGGTTGCCATGGCTGGCGCGATGAATGCGGAGGCAGCCGATAGTCGCCTCGGCGGGGCGACGCTGCGATCCGGCCCAGGCCGGCTCTCAGCATCTTTGCAAGCTCGGTGCCCAATTTCTCACAAATAAAACAGTGCACTGGAGGGCCGAGGCCGCTGAAACCGCTCTGTGATCCAGATCGGTAAAAATAGGTGGTAAAAATCCCGGGCCTATACTTAGCCTCTTGTTAACCCCGAGGTCCTAGCAACCTGCACATATCCAAGTCGCAGGCGGCCCGATGCATCCTTATCAGAACGGCTCGATCGAAACGAGCGAAGCGGCATCTTTCCCAACGCCACTGCCCGCGGGCAGGCGAGGCGTCGCCGTCGTCCGTCTGCCGGCAAGAGCGCTGGAATCCATCCGAAGGCCTGGTGCGATCCCCTTGAACGTCTCACCCTGCGGGCGCGGCGCACGTCTGTTGTGTCGAGCGTATTCCTAATTTTCGCAATTCGAGGAAATACCGATGTTCAACCTCAGCAACTATTCCGTCTCTCAGAAGATCGGTCTGGTCGTCGGCTTGCTGGCAGCTTTCGCGCTCGGCATCACCGGCCTCGCTACAGCCCGCTTCATCAAGATGGACACAGCCTATGGCCAGCTGACCAATCATGTTCAGCCATCGGTGCAGCGCATGACGCGTTCGCTTCGGCAAGGCGTGGATATGGTCTATGGCGGCTATCGGGTCATGGCCTATCCCGGCGCAAGTGAGGAAGCTCGCAAATCCGCAGACATCGCGCGGAAGAGCGGAGAGGCTGCTATTGCGACCCTCGACGAGGCCGTCAAGTTCAACCCGGACATCTCGGATGAGGCTATGCCCATTCGCGCCGAGATGAAGGAAATTGCACAGGCGAACGATGCGGCCATCAGCCTTGGGCTGGCCGATCGCAAGGATGAAGCGCGGATCGCGCTATCTAACGTCGATCGCGATATGGAAGCCCTTTCGAAGTCCGTGGTGGCGCTCAACGACCAGCTGAGCAAGACCGTCGCGGAGGACGCCGAGGCGTTGTCGGTCGATACCGCTTCCACGATCAAGCTTATCGTTTCGAGCGGCATCATCGGCGTCATCCTCAGCATCGCCGCAGGACTGACGATCGCGCGTCGCGGGATCTCGGTGCCGATCGGTGCCCTGGCGAGCCGCATGACTGCGCTCTCGGAGGGCGATACCCGGTCGGAGGTTCCCGGCATCGATCGCGGCGACGAACTCGGTGGAATGGCGGCGGCTGTCCAGCAGTTCCGCGATGCGGCGATCGCCAAGGAGAAATCGGATGCGGACAAGCTGCGGGCTGACGCCGAGCAGCAGTTGATCGTCGACCAGCTCGCCAGCGGTCTCGCCAGGCTGTCAGAAGGCGACCTGACCACCTCGCTGAGCGGTTTTCCCAGCGGCTATGCGAAGCTCGAGCATGATTTCAACGCGGCGGTTCAGGGGCTGTGCACCGCGATGCTCGCCATTTCGTCGAGCAGCGGCGGTATCCGAACCGGTGCAGGCGAGGTCGACCAGGCCTCGGGCGATCTGTCGCGGCGTACCGAACGCCAGGCGGCGAGCCTCGAGGAAACCGCTGCTGCGATGAACCAGATCAACGCAACCGTGAAGGAAACCGCAGAGAGCGCGACCAAGGCCAATGCGGCGGTTGCGCAGGCGAAGGCCGATGCCGACAAGAGCGGCGCGGTCGTCCAGCAAACCATCGAGGCCATGAATGGCATCGAGCGCGGCTCGCAGGAAATTGCAGACATCATCACCGTCATCGACGGCATCGCCTTCCAGACCAATTTGCTGGCGTTGAACGCTGGCGTCGAAGCGGCGCGGGCAGGGGATGCCGGCAAGGGTTTCGCCGTTGTGGCATCCGAGGTCCGGGCGCTGGCGCAGCGCGCCGCCGAGGCGGCGAAGGACGTCAAGGCCCGCATCATGGCGAGCTCGAGCCAGGTGGAAAGCGGCGTCAGGCTGGTCGGAGAAACCGGCAAGTCGCTGGAGCGGATTTCCGAGCGCGTGAACGAGGTGAGCGGCCTCGTCGCCGACATCGCCACCGCGGCACAGGAGCAGTCCGCCAGCCTGCAACAAGTCAACACCGCCATCACCGAGATGGACAGCGTCACCCAGCGCAATGCCGCGATGGTCGAGGAATGTGCGGCCGCCGCGCGGAGCCTCTCCACCGAAGCCGAACAGCTGGTCGGTCAGGTTTCGCGCTTCGACGTCGGCAGCGGCGCCAGGATCGAGCCCGTGCGTGGCGAAGTGCACCACGCCGCAAGCCCGGTCGCGGCCCGTATTGTCCGCAGCGCTCCGCTCTCACGCGGCAACGCGGCACTCGCGATCGCATCGGAAGACGACTGGAATGAGTTCTGAGAGCTCTTCCGGCCCGTCCTACACGATAGAAGACCTGTTCATGGAGCGTCTCGCATGACCCGCATCACCCTTACCCCGATCATGGATCGCAGCGCGGTCACCGCTTATCTCGATGAATTGAAGGCTGCCTTCGCTGGAACCGGACCCATCGAGATCGCCTGCGAGGCGGTCGAGCAAATCGGCCTTGCCGGGCTTCAACTCCTGGCTTGCGCCGTCCGCACTGGCAGGGAGCGCGGTACAGGTGTGGTGCTGTCGGGCACCGGCGACACCCTGCTTGCGACCGCCCGGCTAGCCGGCATGGAGCAGATCCTCTTCCCCGCAGACGGAGCATCGTCATGAAAATCGAAGAGATTCAGGACATCTTCTTCCAGGAATGCGCCGAAGGGCTGGTGCAGGCGGAAGAAGGTCTGCTGGCGCTGCAGTCGGGCTCGCACGATTCCGAGACGATCAACACGATCTTCCGGGCGGTTCACTCGATCAAGGGCGGTTCGGGCGCCTTCGGCTTCACCGGGCTTCAGCATTTCACCCATCACTTCGAAACGCTTCTCGATCAGGTCCGCAGCGGCGATCACGCGATAACGCCGAGCCTCGTCTCGGTGCTACTCGCCGGCTTCGACATGCTCTCCGACCATGTCGCGGCGATCGGCGGGGAGGCTCCGACGCCGGACGATACCGAGGTGCTGAACCGTCTCCAAGCCGTGTCATCGGGCACGCCGGCAGCTGAAGAAGGGTTGCCGCCGGCCGAGGAAGTGAACGACGACGCCGGCCTCGACTTCGATATCGCCGGCCTGATGGATGAACTCGACGATGGCGCGGCTCCTGCCGCGGATTGGGAGAAGGGCGCAATAGAGGAAGTGCCGGAACCCGGCTCTGCCGAGTCGACCCTGTTCGTCCGGCCGTCGCGCGGCGCCATGGTCCATGGCGGCGAGCCGCTGCTGCTGATCCGCGAGCTGATCGATCTCGGCGCCATAGTACGCGAGGTCGATTGTTCGGCGCTGCCCACTATCGAGCAGTTCGATCCCGAGGAATGCTATCTTGGATGGCATGTCGATCTTCCCGACGGGATCAAGCGGGCGACCATCGAGGAAATATTCGAGTTCGTTGCCGAAGACTGCCTGATCGTCTTCGACGGTGTCGAGCCCGCCTCCATAGCGGCCCCGGCGCCGGTCGAACTCGCCGTCGCAGCTGCGCCGAAGCCGGTCGAGCCCGCCATACCCGTTCCGGTTGCCGCCAAGCCGGCTCCAATTGCGGAGCCCGTCGCCGTGGTCACGCCCGTTGCCGTGGTGGAGCCGGTATCGGCACCTGAGAACAAGGCGACCAGTGCACCGGTCGGCGTGACCCAGACGATCCGCGTCGATCTCGAGAAGCTCGACCGCCTGGTCAACCTGGTCGGTGAACTGGTCATCACCCAGTCGATGCTAGCCCAGCGCTTGCTCAACTGCGGCCTCGCCCAGATCACCGAACTGAGCGACCTCGACCACTTGACCCGCGAGCTGCAGGACAGCGCGATGGCGATCCGCGCGCAACCGATCGGCTCGGTGTTCAGCCGCGTACCGCGGATCGTGCGCGAACTCCAGGGTAGCACCGGCAAGCGCGTCCTCCTCGAGGTGGAAGGTGAGGGCACCGAACTCGACAAGACCGTCGTCGAGCGGATCGGCGAACCGCTCACCCACCTGATCCGCAACGCGATCGATCATGGCCTCGAAAAGCCGGAGGACCGGATTGCCGCAGGCAAGGACCCGCAGGGCCGGGTGCGGTTGTCGGCCGAGCATCGCTCGGGCCGCATCATGATTTCGGTGTCGGACGATGGCCGCGGCATCGACCGTGAGCGCGTTCTCGCCAAGGCGATCGAACGCGGGCTGGTTTCGCCCGATGCGCGGCTGAGCGACGAGGAGATTGACAATCTGATCTTCGCCGCCGGCTTCTCTACCGCTGAATCGGTTTCGAACATTTCCGGACGCGGCGTCGGCATGGATGTGGTGCGCCGCAACGTTCAGGCGCTCGGTGGACGGATCAGCATCTCCTCGCGCCCCGGCGAAGGCTCGACCTTCACCATGTCGCTGCCGCTGACCCTAGCGATCCTCGATGGCATGATCGTGTCGGTCGGCGAGCAGACCTACGTCATCCCGCTGACCCACATCATCGAGAGCCTTCGCCCCGAACAGGACCATGTGAAGATGATGGGGCACAGCCAGCCCATGCTGAACGTGCGGGGAACCTGGCTGCCGGTGCAGTCAGTGGCCGAGGGTCTTTCCATACCGGGCGCCCAGACCGATCCTTCGAATGCGGTGCTGATCGTGGTGGAGTCCGAAGCGACGGGCCAGGCGGTGCTGATGGTCGATGAGATCCGCGACCAGCGCCAGGTCGTCATCAAGAGCCTCGAATCCAATTATCGCCAGATCGAAGGTGTCGCAGGTGCGACGATCCTCGGTGATGGACGTGTTGCCCTCATCCTGGATGTCGAGGCGATCACCAGCGCTTCTCGGCCGCAGATCGAGCGTCCGTCGCTGCGCGCGGTGAAGTGAGCTGACAGGATGAACGATCTCACCAACAGCCGCACCTTCGAGGACGGCCAGGAATATCGGTACACAGAGCGGGACTTCGAAGCGATCGCGACGATGGTGCATGCCCATGCCGGCATCTGCATGCCCGAAGGCAAGGCGATGCTGATCTATTCGCGGCTGGCTAAGTTCCTGCGCGAAAAAGACCTTCGCAGCTTTGCCGACTATGTGAACATCATTCGCAACGATTCGGCGGAGCGCGCGCGCGCGATCGAGGCGCTGACCACCAACCACACCAAATTCTTTCGCGAAATCCACCATTTCGAGCATTTCGAGGAGCATGTGCGTCGGGGGTATGTCGATCGCCTGGCGCGTGGCGAGAGGATCAGGATCTGGTCGTCGGCGGCATCGAGTGGAGAGGAAATCTATTCGCTGGCGATGTGCCTGCTCGGTACGGATCCGGCCGAAGCGCGACGCATCTGCGAAGGCGACGTCGCCCTGCTGGCGACGGACCTTGCCGAGCATGTGCTTCGCACCGCAGAGACAGGCGTCTATCCCGCCAGTCTGAAGGGAGATATTCCCACCCGCTATGCGCAGATCTGGACCAGATCCGAGGGGCAGCGCTTCACTATAGCGCAGCCGGTTCGTGACCTCGTTCGCTTCCGCAGGCTCAATCTGTTGAATGCCTGGCCGATCAAGGGCCAGTTCGATCTGATCCTGTGCCGCAACGTCATGATTTATTTCGACGAGCCTACCAAGGAGCTGCTGCTGAAGCGGCTGGCGGATCAGCTGGCACCCGGCGGGATCCTTTACATCGGCCATTCCGAGCGGCTGGTCGGTCCGGCCGCCCAGCAACTCGTGTCGGTCGGCCAGACCATCTACAGAAAGGGCGCGGCATGACCGTTCGCTGCCTGATCGTCGACGATTCCCCCACCATGCGCGCGTTCCTGAGCGGACTGCTGCGCCGCGATCCCGAGATCGAGGTGATCGGCTCCGCCGCCAGTGCCCAGTCGGCGCGCGAGATGATCCGTGAACTGAACCCGGATGTCATCACCCTCGACGTCGAGATGCCCGGGATGAACGGCCTCGACTTCCTGGAAAAACTGATGCGGCTGCGGCCCACCCCCGTCGTGATGTGCTCGACGCTGACGACCAGGCGGGCGGAGGCTACGGTGCGCGCGCTCGAACTGGGTGCGGTGGATTGCTATGCCAAGCCCTGCGGCGGCCTCGCGGATCTGCTCGCCACCGACGACGGCACGCTTGCGACCATGGTCAAGGGGGCTGCCCGCTGCCGCCACCGCACGTTCGTCCGCGACACGTCGGCCTCGACTCCGCGCAAGGATTATCGTGCCGGGGACAAGATCATCGCGATCGGCGCGTCCACCGGTGGCGTCGAGGCACTCATGACGGTGCTGCAGCAATTTCCCGAGAATTGCCCGCCTACGGTTGTCGTCCAGCACATGCCGGCGACGTTCACCACCTCGTTCGCGGCGCGGCTCGATGCCAATTGCCCGCCGAAGGTCAGGGAGGCCGAGCCAGACGCCCCGCTCGAGCAGGGCCATGTCTATATCGCCCCGGGCGGCTTGCGCCACCTGATGGTGCGCGGCACCGCGATGCCGCATTGCTCGCTGATCGACGCCGGCACGGTAAGCGGCCATCGTCCGTCGGTGGACGTGCTGTTCCGTTCGGTGGCCCAGACCATCGGCGCACGCGCCGTCGGGGTGATCCTCACCGGCATGGGGCGCGACGGGGCTGAAGGCCTGCTGGCGATGCGCCAGGCAGGTGCCCGGACGGTTGGCCAGAATGAGGCCAGCTGTGTGGTATATGGCATGCCGCGGGTCGCTAATGAGATCGGTGCTGTCGAAGACGTCCTGTCCATTGATCGTATCGCAGGCAAGGTGCTCGACCTGTGCAGCCTCTGAGACACGACATCAATGGAGGGCTGAGCCGTGAGATACGGATCAATGTCATCCAGGGCAGCTGCCGCGTCACGGACAATGACGACGTCGTCATGTCCACCGTGCTGGGAAGCTGCGTCGCCTGCTGCCTGTTCGATCCGCTCGCGCGTGTCGGTGGCATGAATCATTTCCTGCTGGCGGAGCCGCGCGAAGGCACGATGTGCAGCACGGCTGAAGCTGAGCGCTATGGTTTATACGCCATGGAGGTACTGATCAACGAGATGCTTCAGGCGGGGGCGATCCGCAGCCGTCTGCGAGCGCATCTCTATGGCGGCGCCAATCTTCACGCGGGGATGCAGGCGATCGGCACCAGCAACGCCGATTTTGCACGCGCCTTCCTCGTCCGCGACGGCATCCCGCTGGCGCACAGCAATCTCGGCGGCGTGTTGGCGCGCCGCGTCGATTTTCGCGCGACGGCGGGTCAGGCTCGCTGCCGGTTGGTCGAGGCGGATGTTCCCATCGCAACGCCTCCTGCCTCCTTGCGCACGGGGGGAGGAGCCGTTGAGCTTTTCTGAACCAAAGACGGGTAGTTGTGATTCAAACGCCAATTGCAGTGGCTGGGGCGGCGCCCTGAAACGAGGATGAAAACTATGGCCAAGACGATTTTGACGGTCGATGATTCGCCCAGCATGCGGATGCTGCTCCGGCACACCCTCGTTCAGCAGGGGCACTTGGTGCATGAGGCCGTGGATGGCATCGCCGCGCTCGAGTGGCTGGCGGCGAACGACCAGCCCGATCTGATGATCACCGATATCAACATGCCGCGCATGGACGGCTTCGGCCTGGTCGAGGCGGTGCGCGCTCAACGCGGCCGCGGCGAGATGCCGATCCTGGTGCTCACCACCGAAAGCTCGGATGCCAAGAAAGCCCGCGCCCGTGAGGTCGGTGCGACCGGCTGGATCGTGAAGCCTTTCGATCCGGACAAGCTCGCCTCGGCAATCCGCCGCGTCACCCTCTGATCAGCTCACCGAAAGGACAATATCATGCTGCGGCAGCTCATCACCTTCCAGATCGGCGAACAATATCTGGGCGTCGATATCATGGCGATCCGCGAGATCCGGGCATGGACGCCGACCACGCTTCTTCCCCACGTCCCCGAACATGTCCGCGGCGTGGTCAATCTGCGCGGGACCGTCCTGCCGGTTATCGATCTGGCATCGCTGCTGGGTTGGGGCCTCACCGAGCCGACCGCGCGGCACGTCATCATCGTCGTTCGCATCGGCGGGCAGCTTCAGGGCCTGATCGTCGATTCGGTCAACGACATCGTCTCGATCGACAATGCCGGCATGCAGCCGCCCCCGAACGTCGGCGACAGCGCAACCACGTCCTATCTCGAAGGCATCGCTTCCGTCGAGGACCGGATGGTGATGGTGCTGGCACTCGATCATCTGTCGCTTGAGCTTGCCGGCACCGACCTCGCAGCCGCCGCCTGACCCCGTACCTAGGATTACCGAGATGACGACTGCCCGAGTTCTTATCGTGGATGACTCGTTGACGATGCGTGCGCTGTTCAGCGGCGTGCTGGAGCGCGCACGCGGAATTGAGGTCGTCGGAATGGCCGCCAATGCCGATGAGGCGCGCGAAATGATGATCCGGCTCAAGCCGAGCGTGATAACGCTGGACGTGGAAATGCCGGGGATGAGCGGCCTCGAATTCCTCGAGGAGATCATGCGCGACCGACCCACCCCCGTGGTGATGTTGTCGACCTTGACGCAGAAGGGCGCGGAGACGTCCTTCCGGGCGCTGGAACTCGGCGCCATCGACTGTTTCCCCAAGCCCAAGAGCGCCACCCCGGACGAATTCAACGCGCTTGCGCCGAAGCTGGCGGCGCTCGTGATCGCGGCGTCCAACGGCGGTGTGAAGCAGGTCAAGCCGATCCGCCATGCCACCGAGGCAGCCTATGACTGGAACGGCAAGGTCGTCGCGATGAGCGCGTCCGTCGGCGGCGTCGACGCAGCGCTGCACATGCTGCCGACCTTTCCGAAGAACTGTCCGCCTACCATCCTGCTGTTGCAGATCGAGCCCGGCTTCGTCGATCCTCTGGTCAAGCGGCTGAAGGCATCCTGCTCCGCTCAGGTGGTGCTCGCCGAGGATGATCAGCCCCTGGTCCAGGGGACGATCTACCTGGTCACAGATCCGGCGAGCCATGCTGCGATGAGCCGATGGCCCAATCCCACGCTGCGTCTCCTGAAGTCCGATCCGATCAACGGTGCTCGGCCTTCGGCCAGCCTCCTGTTCGCGACGATGGCCAAGACCGCGGGCGCGAACGCGGTCGGCGTCGTTCTGACCGGCATGGGCACCGATGGCGCTGCGGGGCTGAAGGCGCTCCGCGCCGCGGGCGGCTTCACCATGGCACAGGACAGCGCTAGCTCGGCAGTTCATGAGGCGCCCGCCGCGGCATGCGCCGCTGGAGGCGTCGAGCGCGAGCTGCCGCTCAGCGAGATTGGCGTCGTCGCGCTCGAAACGTGCCGCCGCATCGCCGACGCTGCTTGAACCCTTCAAGACCGGGAAACCAGATGCTGATCGATCACAAGGCGCTGCTGGCGATGCTGGCGACCGAGCTCGACGACGCGCGCGCAGAGCTCGAGACGCTCGGCATGGCGCTTTGCCAGGACGTCGCGATAACGACGGCGCACGTTGCGAAGCTGCAGGCTCTGGACCATGTCGGTCAGCGCTGCGCTTCGGTGGCGGATATCCTGCGCTCACCCGACATCCAGGCCGCCAGTGCGGCAGCGCCGCTGGAAAGCATCGCCAATCGTCTCGGCGATCTCATACGACAGGCGTGACGGCGCGCCATCGCCACGGGCGGTGACAAGCTGATCTGATATTCCGAAGTTCATTGATTACGTCGCGTCTGCCCTTCGACTGCTTGCAAGGCAGGCGCTCAGCGACAAACTCCCGCCTGAGGCTGAGTCGGCGGCCTATGTCTCCATCCACTTAGGATCATGGACAATGGAGAGAGACATAGATCCCTGTCCTTGCAGGGGTGACGAGAGCATTTTCCAGAGCGATTTCAAGTCAGGTGGAATCACCTGACGACCCGGAAACCACGGCGATAAAGGAAACGGGACTGGAGCCGGTTCAATATGAGCGGGATCGAGTCCCGTCAGTGATTTCCGAGCCGGCAGGCGAGTCGGGCTGACTTGAAATCAATCAAGCCGCGATGTGCGCCGCGAATGCGTGGGCGGTGTCCTTCAGCTGTTCGAGCTTGTCATCCACGGTGCGGAAGCCTGCCTCGAGCTTGTCGAAGTGGACCGCGACATTTTCAGTGTCGGAGCGGATCTCCGCGATCGTCGAAGACATCGAATCCGCCGCCATTGCCGTCTCGTCGACGGCGGCGGTGATCATCGTCACGGTGCGCGCCTGGATATCCATCGCTTCCAGCACCCGCCCTGCGAGCGTCTCGACTTCGCCGATGGTGTCGCGGATCGAGCCATTCGCATCGACCGCCTGGCGGGTTGCGGTCTGGATCGAGGCGATCTTCCTGGCGATGTCATCGGTGGCTCGAGCGGTCTGACTCGCGAGATTCTTCACCTCCTGGGCGACCACGGCAAACCCTCTGCCTGCATCGCCTGCGCGAGCAGCCTCGATCGTCGCGTTCAGCGCGAGAAGGTTGGTCTGTCCGGCGATGTCGCGGATGAGCCCCAAAATCGATTCGATGGCATGGGCATGGTTGGTGAGTGCCTGGGAGACGGTGACGGCTTCGGCCGACTGATCGGCCGCGCGGCTCGCCACGGTGACGGTAATATCGACTTCGCGCCGGGCTTCCTCGATAGCGCGGATCAACCCGGCAGAAGTCTGTGCCGCATCGCGCATCGCGGTGGCCGACTGCTCAGCGGCGGACGCCACATCAGCCGTCTTCCCCAGCATCCCTCGTGCCGAGCGTGCCGCATGGACCATCTGGTCGCGCAGCGCCCCGGAGCTTTCGAGCGTCGTACCCAATATGCCCCCGAGATCATCGCGGAAGATCGTGCTGGCGTGCTCGCGGGCGTCCAGCGACCGCTGCCTGTACAACGCGTTGATATGAGAAAGAGCAAGCTCCAGTCTGATGTGGCCGAGAAGATGGCTCGTGTGTTGCGCTATCGACACGAATTCCGGATCTTCGGCGAAATGTTCGGCAATGCGGTCTGCCACCAGCGAAGCCTCGGCCGCCAGATCGAGCACCGCCTCGGCCATCGGCATCTTGAGCTGGTGGATGACGATGCCCGCCATGCTGAGTGAGTTGATCCACCGGGCATTGATCGGATGGCAATAGCTGTAGCGGCGGTTGCGAACAACATCCTCGAGCTTGAGCGCGGCTGTCACGCCCGGATCGTTATTGCTCAGGCGGCGGATCTCTTCCAGCCTCGGCGCCCAGTATTCCTCGGTCGTTGCCAGGATGAGTTCGGATGCCCGTTCCCACATCAAGTCGAGTCGCTGTCGAAGCAGCCCATCACTGCTATAGAGAGCAATGCGCTCCGCAATTTCGGTATCGCGCAGATAGGTAGTCGCGGTAGGTTTCCGCATGGAAGACATGTCCATTGCTCACTCCAGTCGGCATTGGCCTTACCCGGTTGAGGTTAACGAGCAGTTAGCTTGACCCGGCGCGCTGCGCCGGGTCGGTCCAATATGCCGGGAAGATCAAGCCGCCGGCCGCATGCGCACTCGAATCGAATTGACGGCGAGGCGCAAGGGCGGGTGAATGTCTGCCGGATATGGGCGGTGGAGGTCCTTGCCGACATCGAGAGCGTGATGCGGCATATCGGCTGTATCGCGCGCGGAGAATATCCCTCCACCGGGTTGCGCCGGTTCGCCTCCCCTTCGAGGGAGGATTAGCTTCGCGCAACCATAACGTCCTAGGCGCATTGTCCCCGAACCGGAGGCACGCATGCGGCTCGATGACGAACAGGAAAGCTCCAACTACGAGGTCCGCTCGGGCGGCGGTCGCGGCTTTGGGCTGCCGATTGGGATACCGCTAGGGCGCGGCGGGCTGGGCTGCGGCTCGCTGCTGCTGATCGGGATCATCTCGCTGGTGCTCGGGGTGAACCCCTTGTCACTGATCGGTGGCGGCCAGGATGGCGCTCCGGTGGTCGAGCAGGGCCAGCCGGGCGCCGCGCCCGGCGAGAAGACGCCGATCCAGAGCATGTCGCTCAAGGTTCTCGGTTCGACCGAGCGGGTGTGGGGTGATCTGTTCGCGCGGCAGGGCGGCCAATATACGCCTACGACGCTGGTCTTCTATTCGGGCGGCACCCAGGCGGGCTGCGGCTTTGCCAACGCCTCGGCGGGGCCGTTCTACTGCCCGACCGACAAGCGGATCTATCTCGACACAAGCTTCTTCGAGGAGTTGGCCAGCCGCTACGGTGCGCCAGGGGATTTCGCGCAGGCCTATGTGATCGCGCATGAGGTGGGCCATCATATCCAGGATCTCGAGGGCACGCTCGACAAGGTCCATGCTGCGCAGGGTCGGATGAGCGAAGCCCAGGCGAACGCGCTCCAGGTCAAGGTCGAGCTGCAGGCGGACTGCTACGCCGGGGTATGGGCGGCGAACGACAAGAACCTGCTGGAGGCGGGCGACGCCGAGGAGGGGCTGCGCGGCGCCGCCGCGGTCGGCGACGATACGCTGCAGAAGGCGAGCCAGGGTAATGTGGTGCCCGAGTCCTTCACCCATGGCAGCGCGGCCGAGCGGCGGAAGTGGCTGCAGGTGGGCCTGTCGACCGGAGATCCGGCCCGCTGCGACACGTTCGGCGGGCGATGATGCGGCAACGCTGGCCCGCCCGACTGTGGATCATCCGCCATGGCCAGAGCGCCGGCAATGTCGCGCGCGACGCCGCGCAGGAAGCGTCGCTCGACCGCATCGCAATCAGCGGCCGCGACGTCGACGTGCCGCTCAGTTCTCTGGGCGAGCAACAGGCTGACGCACTCGGGCACTGGTTTTCCGAAAATGACGAGGACGCGCGGCCCGATATCCTGCTGTCGTCGCCCTATCGCCGCTCGCTCCAGACCGCCCGCCGCTTCCGCGATGCCGGCGGGGCCGCGCCTGACGAGGTGATCTGCATGGACGAGCGATTGCGCGAGAAGGAATTTGGCATCCTGGACGGGCTGACGACCAGCGGCATCGCCAACAGCTTTCCCGACCAGGCGGGTTTCCGCGCGGTGCTCGGCAAATTCTACCATCGCCCGCCTGGCGGGGAGAGCTGGTGCGACGTGATCCTGCGGCTGCGCTCGCTGCTCGACACCGTCTCGCTCCATTACGCCGAGCGGCGGGTAATGATCTTCGCGCACCAGGTGGTCGTGCTGTGCCTGCGCTACATCATCGAGAATCTCGACGAGGAGCGCATTCTCGCGATCGATCGCGCCGCCGATGTCGCGAATTGCTCGGTCACCGAATATGCGTTCGATCCGCAGGCCGGGAAGAACGGCAATCTGGTGCTGGTCCGCTACAACGCCACTGCGCCGATGGAGGACGAGCATGCGCCCGTCACCCGCGCGCCCGACCAGATCGTGGCAGCGCGCGGATGACCAATGCGCCGCCGCTAGACACAGGAAGAACCAATGCGACGCCGCTCGACGCGGCGTGGCGTGCGGCGCATCCGCTGCCCGGCCATGGCCAGAGCACCGACAAGAATGCGCGCGGACGGGTGCTGCTGGTCGGCGGCAGCAGGTTCGTGCCCGGTGCGCTCGGGCTGACCGGCGAAGCGGTGCTGCGCGCGGGCGCGGGCAAGCTGCAGATCGCGACGGTGGATGACGCGGCGATGCATCTCGGCGTGCTGGTGCCGGAGGCGGCGATGATCGGCCTGCCGACCGACGATGACGGCGAGATCGCGCCCGACGCCGCGGCCGGGCTCGTCGACGCAGCGCGCTATTGCGACACGCTGCTGCTCGGCCCGGGCATGGTCAGCCAGTCGAGCGCACGCGCCTTGATTAAAGGGCTGTTCGCCGAACTGCGCGACGAGCAGATCGTGATCCTCGACGCGGCGGCCATTGCCTGCGCCGCCGACCTTCGAGAGATCGTCGCCGCGCGCAACGGCCGCGTGATCATGACCCCGCATCATGGCGAGATGGGCCGGCTTACCGGCTGCGAGCCCGAGCAGATCGCCGCCGATCCCGTGGGAAGCGCGACCGCTGCCGCGCGCGCGTTCGGCGCGGCGATCGTGCTGAAGGCTGGGGAGACGATCATCGCCGCACCCGATGGCAAGGCGCTGCTCTACGACAGCGACTGTATCGGGCTGGCCACTGGCGGGTCTGGCGACGTGCTGGCCGGCATCATGGCGGGCCTGGCCGCACGCGGGGCCGATCCGGTAACCGCCGCAGGCTGGGGCGTGTGGCTGCATGGCCAGGCGGGGCAGGCGGCGGCGGCGCGGATCGGGCCAATCGGCTTTCTTGCCCGGGACCTGCCCCGCGAGGTGCCGAGGCTGATGGCACCCGCCGGCGACGGGCAGGACTGAGGATAGTGCGGTGCGGCCGCTGGTCCATATCGGAGTACACAAGACCGGAACCAGCTGGTTCCAGAAGCGGGTCTATCCGCGTCTGACCACCCACCGGCTTGTCGACCGGCGCGCAATCCGCATCGCCTTCATGTGTCGCGACGCCTTCGATTTCGACCCGGTGGCAGCGCGCGGCGCGCTCGATCTGGATCAGGCGAGCGAACCGGCGATCCTGTGCGAAGAGGATCTGTCCGGCATCCTCCATCAAGGTCTCTCCTCCACCTATGTCGCCAAGGAGATGGCGAGGCGGCTGCACGCGACTCTGCCCGAAGCCAATATCCTGATCTTCGTCCGGGCTCAGCCGACGGCGGCGCTGTCCTGGTATCACCAATATGTCCGCGAGGGCGGCACGGCGTCGTTGCGCCGTTATCTGCTCCCGCAGCGATATCGCTTCCTGGGCAAGGACCGGCCGTTCAAGATCCCCTGCTTCGACTTTGCGCAACTCGACTATCGCGGCCTGATCGAGACATATGACCGCCTCTACGGGCGCGAACATGTCACCGTGCTGCCATATGAGGCATTGGCGCGGGACCGCGCGGCGGTGCTCGCGCGGGTCGGCGCATTGCTGCGGACCGACCTGCAGGATCCTGGCGGCGAGCGCGTGAACGGCGCCTATCGCTCCGGCCTGTTGCCGCTGCTGCGCCTTGCCAACCTATTTACTGCGCGGTCGCTGCTCTACAAGCGATGGCTGGTCCATGTCCCTTATTGGTATGCGGCCCGAAAATGGCTGTTCCGGCAGCTCAACCGGTCTCCTCTGTTCGGGCCGGTGCCGCGGCCCGCCGCCGGCCTCGATCGCGAACTCCGGCAATGGATCGCCGCACGCTTCTCGCGGTCGAACCGCTGGCTGGAGCAGCGTATGGACTGGGATCTGCGGAGCCTGGGCTATCCGGTAGACCCCCCGCAGGAGCCGGTCGATCGGCCGGCCGCTCCGCGCTGGCTGGCCTGGACGCGGCAGTGAAGACGCCGTCTCGAAAGGGCAGATCGCTCAGGCCAGAATAGTGCGATCGATCGCGGCGATGGATGTGGCGCCGGTCAGCGCCATCGCCACGCGCATCTCGGCTTCGATCAGCGCCAGCAGATGCGCGACGCCGCGCTGTCCGCCGCCGGCAAGCGCATAGGCCCAGGCTCGGCCGAGCAGCACGCCCCGCGCGCCGAGCGCGAGCATGCGCACGACATCGAGCCCCGAGCGGACCCCGCCGTCAACCACGATGGTGATGTCGTCTCCAACCGCGTCAACGATCGGCGGCAGCGCGCGGACGGACGACAAGACCCCGTCGAGCTGCCGTCCGCCATGATTGGAGACGACGATGCCGTCGGCGCCGCTGCGAACCGCCTCGCGCGCATCGTCCGGATCCAGGATGCCCTTGAGGATAAGCGGTCCCTGCCATTCCGACCGGATGAACTCAAGGTCGCGCCAGTGGATCGCCGGATCGAAGTTGGCGCGCAACCAGGCGAAGAAATCCTCGATGCCGCTCTTCCTGCCGAGCAGCGGCGCAACGTTGCCGAGCTGGTGCGGGCGACCCATCATGCCGACATCCCAGGCCCAGCGAGGGTGCATCGCCCCCTGCCACAGCCGGCGAAGTTGCCCGCGAAGCCCGGCCGCGCCGGCAAGCCCGCTATGATAATCGCGATAGCGCGAGCCCGGTACCGGCATGTCGATCGTGAACAGCAAGGCCGAGCAACCGGCCGCTGCCGCCTGCGCGAGCAGATCGCGCATGAAGCCGCGGTCACGGATCATGTAGAGCTGGAACCAGATCGGTCCCGCGACGCTCCGCGTCACCTCGGCCAGCGGGCACGCGGAGACCGTGGACAGGGTGAAGGGGATACCGGCGGCCTCGGCCGCGCGCGCCGCCTGCACCTCGCCACGGCGCGCCGTCAGCCCGGCCAGCCCTATCGGCGCGAGCGCCACCGGCAGCGCGAGCTTCTGTCCGAACAATGTCGTGCCGAGATCGAGCTGCGAAACGTCGCGCAGCACCCGCTGGCGCAGCGCGACGTCTTCGAGATCGGCGACGTTCCGCCGCAGTGTCACCTCGGCATAGGCGCCGCCATCGATATAATCGAACAGGAAACGCGGCAGCCGTCGCCGGGCCAGTTCGCGATAGTCGATTGCAGAGGCTGCGATCATGCTTGTGCCAGGCGGGTCATCGGCCGGCTATGCCACGAAGCTTCCCGCGAAGGCCACCTCCTCGATTGGCTTGCGGCCGCTGGGCCTCTCCTTGTCGCGCAGCGCTTCGGGCAGGATCGAGGGATCGGCCTGGCGTCCGACCGCCGCAGCCGCTTCGATCCGGAAATCGTCGGGCACGCCGAGTTCAATCCGCGCGGCGTCATAGTCGATCCCTGCCATGCCATGTGCGTGGAGCCCCATCAGCTGCGCCTGCAGCGCCAGCGACATCCAGGCCGAACCAGTGTCGAAGCTGTGGGTGTGCGACGGCCGGTCGTGAGATGTCGTTGCCGACACGAAGAAAATCAGCAGCGAAGCGTTCTTCGCCCAGGCCTGGTTGCCCGGTACGAGCAAGTTGAGAAAGCGGTCCCAGTTCGCGTCGCCGCGCACCGCGTAGAGCAGACGCCATGGCTGCGCGTTGAAGGAGGAGGGCGCCCAGCGCGCCGCGTCGAACAGCGCGCGCAGTTCGGCCTCATCGAGCGACGATGCGTCATACGCGCGCGGCGACCAGCGGTCGAGGAACAGGCGATCGACCTGGCTGTCGGTGGTGCGGTCGTTCATGCGGTATCTCCTTGGGCGGTTGGCTCAACACCTGGCGAAGCTTATCGGCAGGCACGGGTGCAGACCATCGCGGTAATGGAAACGCTTCGTTCGCGCAGCGACCGCCGCTGCAGGATCAGCCCCGCCGCTTCACCGGTGGCAGAACGACGGTTTCGAGCAGATCCATTGGCATGGCGCCGTTGCCCAGCACCATCGCATGGAATTGCCGGAGATCGAAACGCCTGCCGAGCCGCGCCTTCAGACGGTCTCGCAACGACAATATCCGCAACTGCCCCAGCTTGTAGCCAAGCGCCTGGCCCGGCCAGGCCATATAGCGTTCGACTTCGGCGACGACCTCGCTCGTCGGCGAGCCGCTATTCGCCTGCATATAGGCAATGGCCTGCTCGCGGGTCCATCTTAGCTGATGCAGGCCGGTGTCGACCACCAGGCGCACGCAACGGAACAGATCGTCGGCGAGCCGCCCGACATCGCCCGCCGGGTCGCGGGCATAGGCTCCGAGTTCGCCTGCCAGCCGTTCGGCATAGAGCGCCCATCCTTCCTGATAGGCATTGAAGCTGGCGATCCTTAGCAGCAGCGGCGCCTGCGGGAGGGACAAGAGGGTGGCGCCCTGGGTGTGATGACCGGGCACGCCTTCGTGATAGCTGAGCGTCGGCAGCGCATAACGATGTATGCCGGCCATATCGCGCAGGTTCATCCAGTAGACGCCGGGCCGCGAACCATCGAGCGAGGGGCCGTCATAATAGCCGCCGGGCGCCGAATTCTGCGTTGCCGGCGGAACCGCGCGGATCTCGAGCCGCTGGGTGGGAATCATCGCGCGCGGCAGGAAGCTCGGCTGGCGCGCCTCCATGCCCGCCACCAGCGCGCGGAGATAATCGAGGACCTGCTGGCGGCCCTGTGCGGTGTCGGGAAAACGCTGCCGGGGATCGGCGGCCAGCGTATCCAGCCGCTGGCGTAGCGTGCCCTTGCGCAGCCCGATCTGTCGCAGCCGGGCGTCCAGCCGTGAACTCACCAGCTTGACCTGATCGAGGCCGAGGTGGTGGATCTGTTCGGGCGACAAGGGGCTGTCGCCGACCGAACGGATGTTGGCGGCATAGAGCGCCTCGCCATCCGGCTGCGCCCAGATCCCGGCCTCCTCGCGCCCGTCGGGGAGCATGTCCCGAACGCGCGCGCGCAGCTTCGCATAGGCGGGACGCGCGCGCTTTTCGAGCGAGGTGATCGCGCGCTGTTCGGCGGCGGCGCGGATGCGGCTGTCCAGCCCAGCGGTCGCCATGCGGTCGCGCAGCGCCACGATCAGCGGATGGCTGTCGGGCGGGCCGGCAAGGAAGTTCTCGAGCACGGGCAGGGCCTTTTCGAGCAGCACTCTCGGCGGGATGCAGCCGAGCGCCTGGTCCGAACGTGTCTTCTCGACGACGCCCGCGAAGCCTGGCGTGAAACCGTCGAGCTTCTCCAGCCAGGCGTCGACTTCGGTGGGCGTCGACAGCGGTTGCTGCGCCATCATCACATTGGGCGTGTTGACCGCGGGGCCGGAAAGCTGATTGACGATGTAGGGTTCGTGCCCGGAAAACCAGAAGGGGTTGGGGCGGCCATAGCCGATTGCGGCCGAACGCGTGCCGTTTTCGATGACCGCGGCGGCAATGCGCAGCCGCAGCGTGCCGAGTGGATCGCCGCTGCAGTCGATGCGCTCGATCGCCGCGCCGGCCGCACCGAGCGCGGCACGCCAGGCTGCTTCCCCTTCGGGCGAATAATCGTCCATCCGCCGCGCGAGCGGGCCGCCGCCGGCAGAGCGCGGCACGCCGCCATAGCAGCCGGTTTCCGGCGTGTGATCGAGCAGATCGTCGGCGATCGCGTCGATCGGCGTGATGATCGGGCAGGGGCCTGGGCGGCCTGATCCGGCACTGGCAGGCAAGGCTGGGACGATGGCGGCGCTGCCGAGCAGATACCCGAACTGGCGGCGCGAAACAGCTGGGGCCATCGAGGATTCCATATGTCGTGCGATGTCGTGACATTTTCGGCGCGGAACGGCAACAGTCGGCGGATGTTCACCATCGATTCGATCGGCCGCATCGCGCGGATCAACCTCGACCGGCCTGCAGCCCGCAATGCCATCGCCATTGCGCATTGGGGGCAACTGTCCGCTGCGATCGCGGAGGTCGCCGCATCCGGGGCGAGGGTGTTGATCCTGCGGTCCGCGGCGTCAGGGATCTTCTGCTCCGGCGCGGACATCGGCGATCTCAAGGCACTTGGCGCCGATCCGGCGATGCGAACCCGCTTTCGCACCGGCATGGCGACGACCTTCGATGCGCTTGCGGCGCTGCCGATCGCGACGATCGCTGCGATCGACGGCGGCTGTTATGGTGCGGGCGTGGCGCTGGCGCTGGCCTGCGACATGCGCATCGCGGGCGCAAAGGCGGCGTTTGGAATTACCCCGGCGAAGGTCGGCATCGTCTATCCGGCCGGCGATGTCGCGCGCCTGAAGGCGCTGGTCGGATCCGGCCAGGCCACCCGGCTGCTGCTGTCGGGCATGACGATCGACGCCGATCAGGCGCTGGCGATCGGGCTGGTCGAGGAGCGAGCGCCAATCGCGGACAAGGCGGCGTTGTCGCTCGCGGAGACGATTTCGGTCAACTCGGCGTCGAGCGTCACCGGGCTCAAGCGGATCCTCGCCGACGATATCGACGCCGACCGGCTGTTTGAAGACGCGTTCGGCGGCGACGATTTCCTCGAAGGCGTCGCGGCCTTCCACGCCCGGCGCCGGCCGGTGTTCGCCGGATGAGCGGGCTGCTGCTGGTCGCCGATCACGCATCCAATCATGTGCCCGACGACATCGACCTCGATGTCGATCCATCGCTGCTGGACCAGCATATGGCGATCGACATCGGCGTCGAACCGCTCGGCCGGCTGCTCTGCGCTCGGCTCGGGATGGAAGGCATCTTCGGCCCGGTGTCGCGGCTGGTGATCGACCTCAACCGCGAGGAGGACGCGCACGGCCTGATCCCGATCGAGAGCGACGGCTTCGCCGTCCCGGGCAACGCCCTGCTCGACGAAGCCGGCCGGCGCGCGCGGGTCGAGCGGTTCTGGCGCCCCTATCATAGCGGCATCGCCGTGCGCGTCGCCGCGGATCGCCCGCGGCTGATCATCTCGCTTCACAGCTTCACACCGCAACTCGCGACCCGGCCGCAGGAGCAGCGGCCGTGGCAGGTCGGGGTGCTGTATAATCAGGATGACCGCGCGGCGCGGCCGGGCATCGCAGCGCTGCGCGAGGCAGGGGTCGTCACAGGCGACAATGAGCCCTATTCGGGCAAGGTTCTGAACGCGACGATGAACCTGCATGCCGAAGGGAACGGCATAGCCTATCTGGGGCTGGAGGTGCGACAGGACCTGATCGGCGACGATGCAGGCGCGGAGACATGGGCGGAGAAGCTGGCGCCTGTGATCGGCAAAGTGGCCAGTCGCTTCTAGGCCGCCGGCTCCCTCCCGTCGGCAAGGATGGCTGCCCCGGGGGCTTCCGCAGAAGCTGGAACAGGTCTATGCAGTCGATAGTTTTGCGGTCGAGAACGTCATCCGCTTTTAGGAGACATCTCTCCTGAAATGGCGGCTGGCATGCAGAAGACGGTTTTGATCGTCGAGGATGAGTATTTGATCGCGATGGATCTTCGGCTGTGGGTCGAGGGCCGCGGCTGGCGTGCCATCGGGCCTGTGGCCACGGTGAATGCCGCGCTCCGCCTGATCGAAGAGGAACTGCCGACGGTCGCCCTGCTCGACGTCCATTTGGGAGATGAACTGATCACGCCGGTAGCCGAGGCCCTTAAAGCGCGCGGCGTGCCCTTCGCCGTGGCAAGCGCCTACGCCCAGCCCGAGCATTTCGGGGGCGATGCTCTCGCCGGAGCGCCCAATGCCGGCAAGCCAACCAGCGAGCGGCGCCTGCTGGCTGCCCTGGAGCAACTGATGTGATCCGAACAGGCTCGCCCTGTCCCCGCGCCGCCCGGGGATATTCGCTTCGGCGGGCGAGACTCAAGCGAGGGATGCTATAACCTCCGGCGCATCTGTTATAGCGATAGACGATGAAGCATCGATAGACGCAGCTTACAGCGGTGCCCGAGAGTCAACATCATCAGTCTGTTAGGTCAATATGCGCAATCAAAGCCTTTTCCAGCCCTTCGAAAATCGTTCACTGTCCCTGCCCAATCGGATCGCGATGGCGCCGATGACGCGTACCTTCTCGGTCGGCGGCGTTCCGGGGCCGGACGTGGCGGCCTATTACAGACGCCGTGCGGAAGGTGGCGTCGGCCTCATCATCACGGAGGGCACGTGGATTCCGCATCCCGGAGCATCCAACGAAGAAAATGCGCCTCGCTTCTACGGCGAGGACGCGCTTGCAGGCTGGGCGGAGGTCGTCCGCGAGGTTCATGCAGGCGGTGCGCGGATCGTGCCGCAGCTTTGGCACGTCGGGCTGACCCATCGGCCGAAGGCGTCGAATGTCTATGACGATGTCGAAGAAGACTTTTCGGGACGGGTCAGTCCATCCGGCTATGTAGCGGTTGGCGACAAGATCGCCGAGGGGATGAGCAACGACGACGCCGAAGCCGTGATCGAGGCCTATGCTACGGCGGCTGCGACAGCCAGGAAGCTGGGCTTCGACGGTGTCGAGATCCATGGCGCCCATGGCTATATGGTCGACCAGTTCCTCTGGCATGAGACCAACCGGCGGACGGACCGCTGGGGCGGCGACATTGCCGGTCGAGTGCGCTTTGCGGTCGAGATGACCCGCGCATGCCGGGCGGCGGTTGGTCCGGACTTCTCCATCATCCTTCGCTTCTCGCAATGGAAGCTGCAGGATTACGGCGCCAGGCTGGCTCATTCACCCCAGGAACTGGAGCAATTTCTGCTTCCCCTCGCCGATGCCGGAGTCGACATCTTTCATGCCTCGCAACGGCGGTTCTGGGAGCCGGAGTTCGACGGCAGCGATCTCAATCTCGCCGGCTGGGCCAAGAAGATCACTGGCAAAGCGTCGATCACTGTCGGATCGGTCGGGCTCGATCGCGAGCTTCTCGAAACCGGAGTGGATCCGAGCGTAGTCGCCGGCGTCGCCAATCTCGACCGGCTGTTCGAGATGCATGCCCGCGGTGATTTCGATCTCGTTGCTGTCGGACGGGCTCTGATCGCCGAGCCGGATTGGCCCGTGAAGGTGCGCGACGGGCGCTACGACGAATTGCACCCATTCGATGTGGGACTTTTGGCTACCCTCGCCTGACAGGTACAGCCCCGGCTCAGGCGCTGCGATCGAGCCAGCGGTTCATCCGCGCCTTCTCCGCTTCGCCTGCAATGGCGAAAAGCGGGAGGGTCATCGCTGCGATCAGATCGGATCTCAGGGTGGTCAGGCCATATTCCCCCGCCGCCCAACCAGCGATGGGGATGTTCAACTGGTGCGCAAGCGTCTTGGCGATGGTGGGGAGCGCGATGTCCCGAGGCAAGCTCAACTCGCCCTGTGCCTGCATGGCTTCGATCCAGGTGAGGAACTGTCGCTCGATCGAACCTAGGATCATCCGCACGGTCGAGCCATCGAGCATCGCCAGCCGCGATCCCCGATCGATCTGGCGGTAATAGCCTGGGCTGGATTCGATCGCGTCGAGCTTGGTCGCAACGAAGGCGAGGCAGGGGTTGACGTCCTCCAACAGCGCACGTCGATCTGCTATCGAGAATTTCACGCGCAAACCCTCCTGGAGCGCGCCGTGCAGGAGGTCGTGCCGGCTTCCGACCAGTGCGTAGATGGTCGCCGGCGTGACCGCGCTTCGTTCAGCGACGATCCTCATCTTCACCTGATCGCATCCGGACTCACCGATGATGCTGCGCGTGGTTGCCAGGATGGCGGCACGCTTGGGCGAGGCATGGCCTATGCGACCGTCCATCGGAATGCCGATGGGCATCGGTTCATCGAATCGGAATATGGAAGGCAGGGATTTCATGTCGCCCTCCTACCATAGGAATGTCGCTGCCGATAATGCTGCCAGGTTCCCCTGGCGGTGATTACGCCATCCAGGTCGGCCTGAAACCGCTCGAGGTCGTTAGGCGCTCTGGCAGCTCGTCCTGCCGGGGCCTTGCCTCGACCGCCCCGCAGCGCCTAGAGCGCTCCGCGCAACCAAGGAAGTCCCGATGACGCAGACATTCGATAAGTCGAAGCTCCCCAGCCGCCATGTCTCGGTCGGCCCCGAGCGGGCGCCGCAGCGCAGCTATTATTATGCGATGGGGATGACCGAGGAGCAGATTGCGGCGCCGTTCGTCGCAGTCGCCTCGGCCGGCAACGACTCGGCGCCCTGCAACACGACGCTGGACGCGCAGGCCGACGTTTGCCGGGAAGGCGTGATGGAGGCGGGCGGCACGCCGCGGCGGTTCAACACCATCACCGTCACCGACGGCATCGCAATGGGCCATCAGGGGATGAAGTCTTCGCTGGTGAGCCGCGAAGTGATCGCAGACTCGGTCGAACTGTCGGTGCGCGGCCATTGCTACGACGCCGTCGTCGGTTTCGCCGGATGTGACAAGTCGTTGCCCGGCATGATGATGGCGATGCTGCGCCTGAACGTGCCGTCGATCTTCGTCTATGGCGGCTCGATCCTGCCCGGCACCTACCAGGGGCGCGACCTGACCGTGCAGGATGTGTTCGAGGTGGTCGGGCGCTATTCGGCCCATGCATGCCCGCTCTCGGAAGTGACCGCCATCGAGAAGGCGGCGTGCCCCGGCCATGGTGCGTGCGGCGGCCAGTTCACCGCCAACACCATGGCCTGCGTTGGCGAAGCGATCGGCCTGTCGCTGCCCAACTCGAACATGATGCCCGCGCCCTATCGCGGCCGCGACGAGTTCGCCCGCGCCGCCGGGCGCCAGATCATGGACCTGATCGCCAAGAATATCCGCCCGCGTGACATCTGTACCCGCGACGCATTCGAGAATGCCGCGCGCATCGTCGCTGCGACCGGCGGCTCGACCAATGCCGGGTTGCATCTGCCCGCGATGGCGCATGAAGCGGGGATCGACTTCTCGCTGTTCGACGTCGCCGAGATCTTCAAGACCACGCCTTATCTTGCCGACCTCAAGCCGGGCGGCAAATATGTCGCCAGGGACATGTACAATGCCGGCGGCGTCTACATGCTGATGAAGACGATGCTGAGCGAAGGGCTGCTGCACGGCGATTGCATCACCGTCACCGGCAAGACGCTGGGCGAGAATATCGACGAGGTCACCTGGAATCCCGACCAGAAGGTGATCTACGACGTCAAGACGCCGATCACACCCACCGGTGGCGTCGTCGGCCTGCGCGGCACGCTGGCGCCAGACGGGGCGATCGTGAAGGTCGCCGGCATGGCGCGGCTCGAGTTCACCGGCCCCGCACAGGTGTTCGACTGTGAAGAGGATTGCTTCGCGGCGGTCGAGGCGCGCCAGATCATCGAGGGTTCGGTGATCGTGATCCGCTACGAGGGGCCGAAGGGCGGCCCCGGAATGCGCGAGATGCTGGCGACCACCGCGGCGCTCTACGGCCAGGGTATGGGCGAGAAAGTTGCGCTGATCACCGACGGGCGCTTCTCAGGGGCGACGCGCGGCTTCTGCATCGGCCATGTCGGGCCGGAGGCGGCGGCCGGTGGGCCGATCGCGCTGATCGAAAATGGCGACATCATCCGCATCGACGCGACGGCTGGGACGATCGACCTCGACGTGCCAGACGACGTGCTGGCGGCGCGCAAGGCCAAATGGCAACCGCGCCAGCACGATTATCAGTCGGGCGCGCTGTGGCGCTATGCTCAGAATGTCGGACCGGCCTGGGCGGGCGCGGTCACCCATCCCGGCGGCAAGGCCGAGACTCACATGTTCGCGGATATCTGAACTTGGAGCACCGTCATCCCAGCTTCGGTGGACCTTTGCGTAGATGAAGGCGCACCCTCCTGGTGTGAAAGAGCTACGGACGGCGAGTGGGGCAATGCTTGCGCTGCTGGCCGGCTGCGGCCCAGCCGATAGCGGCAGGATCGCCGGCGAGCCGATTGCCTGCTTACTACCCGGCAAGAGCGGCTTCGACCAGGTCTGTACGGTCGACAGGATGCGCAGTCCCGATGGTGTCGTTCTGACGGCGCGCATGCCCGACGGCGGGTTCCGCCGGCTGCTGGTCGTCAAGGACGGTCGTGGCGTGATCGCGGCTGACGGCGCTGAGCCTGTCGTGGTAAAGCCAGGCAAAGACAGCATCGACGTGGCCGCGGGCGGCGCCGTCTATCGGTTGCCCGCGCGGATCGTGCCGTGATTGGACGGCCGATCCTCACTGCCGCCGAAACGCGCGCTGCCGAGGCGGCGGTGTTCGCGCAGGGCGTCACGGTTGAACAGGCGATGGAGCGCGCCGGCAGCGCGGTCGCCGACGTGGCGTGGCGCTATGCGGGACGCGCGCCCACACTGATCCTGTGCGGCCCCGGCAATAATGGCGGCGACGGCTATGTGATCGCGCGGTTGCTGAAGGCGCGGGGCGTCAGCGTACGCGTTGCAGCCAGCAGTGAGCCCAGGAGCGACGCTGCGC
Source organism: Rhizorhabdus argentea (assembly GCF_037861105.1). Classification (NCBI taxonomy): domain Bacteria; kingdom Pseudomonadati; phylum Pseudomonadota; class Alphaproteobacteria; order Sphingomonadales; family Rhizorhabdaceae; genus Rhizorhabdus; species Rhizorhabdus argentea. The sequence continues at coordinate 143,097 of NZ_JBANFK010000007.1, read as the reverse complement.
GCGCCATGCGGTCGCGCTGGGACGGAGTGGTCGAGCCGCTGGCGGACGCGCAGCCCGCGCCGGTGATCATCGATGCGCTGTTCGGCACCGGTCTGGCGCGGCCGCTCGACGCAGCGGTGGCGGAGCCGTTGGCGCGGCTGGCGAAAGCGGCAACGCGGCGGATAGCCGTCGACCTGCCGAGCGGCGTCGGCACCGACGACGGCGCACTGCTCGGGCCGGCTATCCGATATGACGTGACGGTCGCGCTGGCAGTCCTCAAACCGGCGCACCGGCTGCAGCCGGCTGCAGCGCTGATGGGTCGGCTGGTCGTGGCGGACATCGGCATTCCCGGGAAATCGCTGCTCGTCGAAATCGCGCGGCCGCATCTTCCCGCGCCGGGACCAGCCGATCATAAATATAGCCGCGGCCATGTCGTCGTCGCCGAGGGCGCCATGCCGGGTGCAGCGCTGCTGGCGGCGATGGCGGCGCAGCGCGGCGGCGCCGGTTATGTGACGCTCGCCGGCCGCGGATCGGGCGGGCCTGCCGCGATCGTTCGACGCGATGTCGACCTGGGTGAATTGCTTGCCGATCGGAGGGTCGGCGCAGTGCTGGCCGGGCCGGGGCTTGGCCGCGATACGGCGGGTCGGGCATTGCTCGAGACAGCGCTGGCGAGCGGCAAGTCGCTCGTCCTCGATGCCGATGCGCTGATGCTGCTGTCCGGCACCGGCCCGCTCGCCGGATTGCCGGTGCTGACCCCGCATGAAGGCGAGTTCACGGCACTGTTCGGCGATCTGCCCGGCAGCCGGATCGAGCGGGCGCGTGCCGCCGCAGCACGAGCGCGCGCTGTCGTCGTGCTCAAGGGGGCCGACACCGTTGTCGCCTCGCCTGATGGCGCGGCCGCGATAGCCGCGCCTGCGCCGGGCTGGCTCGCGAGCGCCGGGACGGGCGACGTGCTGGCGGGGCTGATCGCAGCCAACTGCGCACGCGGGCTCCCACCGTTCGAGGCGGCTTGCGGGGGCATATGGCTGCATGGCCGCGCTGCCGAGTTGGCGGGTCCGGGACTGATCGCTGACGACCTGATTGGGCATCTTTCCGCGGCAATGGCGGAGTGCCTGTGAACGATATGGTCCCGATCATCCGCATCGCTGCGCGCGGTGAAGGCATTACCGAGGATGGCCGGCACTCGCCGCTGTCCGCCCCCGGCGATCTGCTCGCTATGGACGGCACGCTGGTCCGCGGCCCGCATCATATCGATCCGCCGTGCCGGCATTTTCCGAAATGCGGCGGCTGCCAGCTGCAGCATGTCGACGACTCCAGCTACGCGGAGTTCATCGGGCAGCGGATCGTCAGCGCGCTGGGCCAGCAGAAAGTCGCCGCCCCCGAACTGGCGCCCGCGATCCTGTCGGCGCCCGAGACGCGCCGCCGGACCTCGCTTCGCGCCGAGCGGCAGGGCAAGCGGATGCTGATTGGCTTCAATGAGGAGCAAAGCCACCACATCGTCGACATGAAGATGTGTGTGATCCTGCACCCGGCGCTGTTCGCGCTGGTCGATCCGCTGCGTAAATTGCTGCACCCCATGCTGCGCGACCGGCGTGCCGCCGGCGTCCAGATGACGCTCGTCGACCAAGGCGTCGATCTGCTGCTCGACAAGGTTGAAGTCGAGGGGCTGGCGGCGGTCGAGGCGCTCAACGATTTCGCGCAGCGACATCGGCTGGCGCGGCTCTCGGTCGACGACGGCTACGGTCCGCAGCCGCGGTGGGAGCCCGAACCGGCTACGGTCACGCTCGGCGGGGTCCCCGTGGCGTTCCCGGCCGGCGGCTTCCTCCAGGCGACATGGGATGGCGAAGCGGCTTTGGCGGCAGCGGTCGAAACGATCGTCGGCGATGCCGACATGGTCGCCGACCTGTTCGCCGGGCTGGGGACCTTCACCCTGCCGCTCTCCATCGAGCGTCGGGTCTATGCGGCGGAAGGCGCGCGTGACGCAGCGCTGGCGCTGAAGTCTGCCGGCGAGCGGGCGCAGCGCCATGTGGGCGTCGAGCATCGCGATCTGTTTCGCCGCCCGCTGCAGCCGGACGAACTCGACCGCTTCGGTGCGGTCGTGCTCGATCCGCCGCGCGCCGGTGCTCGCGAGCAGGTGGCGGCGCTCGCCGCTTCGACCAAGGTCGCGCGCATCGCCTATGTTTCATGCAATCCTTCTACCTTCGCGCGCGACGCCCGTACCCTGGTGGAGGGCGGCTGGCGGCTGGAGCGGATCACCCCGGTCGGCCAGTTCCGCTGGTCGACCCATGTCGAGTTGGTCGCCGCGTTCGCCCGAGTGCCGGGTTAGGCAGCCGGACCCGCCAACAGGATCAGCGCCGCCCTTGCGGCCAGCACGAACAGCACCAGCGACGCTGCCAGGAAGATCATGAAGCGCAGACCCACATGGTTGGACAGCGCCTGGACAAGGCTGTGCGCCACGCGCAGCCCGACATATATCCAGGCCAGCGCCGCGTTGAGGCCGCCGCCGGCGCCCAATAGGGCGAGGACGATCGCGGTGGCGTAGAAGATCGTCGGCTGCTCGTGAAGATGGTTGTAATTGTCCGCCTTCCACCGCGCTCGCGCCGGTATCTTGTCCATGAACTCGCTGACCGGCCGCTGCGGATCATAGACAATACGTCCCTTCACGATGGCCGGTATGCGGGTGGCGAAAAGCCAGGCGAGCATCGCGCAAGTCCACAGCACCAGTGCGATGACTGCGCCTAAAATCTGTGTGTGCATCTCGCCATCCTCCCGATTTGCGCAGACTGACGGCTGGCGGCAACGCTGTCCATCCGGATCGCCGGGCGCGGCTGCGTCCTCATCAGAGAGCGACATAAATCATGGTTAAACTGGTATAATTGCGAAGTGCGCCGGTCGCTTGATCATGGCATCACCGGGCGATGAGGATGATATCCCTGATATACGTCAGCCGCAGCTTGATTGCACGTGGTGCGCAGCAGGTGGAAATTGGCAGCATCGTCAACGGCTCGACGGCGCGCAACGGCCATTTGGCCGTGCGCGGTGCGCTGATCTACACCGAGCGACATTTCGGGCAATTGCTGGAGGGGCCGGACGTGGCGGTGGACGAACTGATGGCTAGCATCGCGCACGATCCGCGGCACGAATGCGTCACCGTCATCGAACGCAAGCCGATCGATGGCTATCGTTTCCCTGCCTGGGGCCTCGCCTATTGGGGTACTGCCAGCTACATGGACCACCGCATCGCGAGCGTGCTGAACAAGCAGGAGAGCGTCGCGATGGCCGAGAAGACCGCGGAACTGTACAAGCTGATGCGGATGCTGGCGCAGGAAAGCGCCAAACAGCAGGCGCCGATCGGCAGGCCTTCGTCAAGCTGAACCCAGGTCCTGCCGATCCGCTTGGTTCCACAGCTTACGGCCGTCCGACTGGATGGATTCATGATGGCGGTAGAGCCACCACAGCGCATCGGCCACCTCGCTGCGCAGCGGCGTCGTTGCATCGCCGAACATCACCGTATCGATATCGAGCGCGAGCGCGTACCTGCTCAGATCCACCCGAAGCGCGTCGTCCCGGATGATGCGCAGCGAGGCCGCCACATATTCTGCTTCGTTCCGTGCGACGAGCCATTCCGGCATGCCGAGGCGGCGCAGAAGCATGGCGTCGGTGCGGCCGTGCGGCTCCGGGCACTCCATCGCGACGACCGGAATGCCCTGGCGCAGCGAATCGATCACGCTGTGCAGTCCACCGAACGGGAAGGGACTCAGGTTCAGGTCACAGGATGAAATGATCTCGAGATAGCGGTCGTAGCGTAGTGTCGGATGGACGATCGCGCCGGGCAGGATCTGCTGAACGCTCCTGCGAAGGGCATCGAGCTCCAGTCCGCTCGCGTTGGGGAGAAGATGCAGTTCGAGCGGGCGTCCTGCCTCGGCGCGGATTCGTGCAATCACCGACAGGAACGCTGGATTGAGCTTCAGCGCATTGCTGGGAAGGACGATGCGGAGCGGTTGCGGCTTTTCGCGGATCTGGGGGGGGAGCGGTGCATAATGTGGCGCTCGCTCGAAGATCAGGCTGTCGTCGGGCAGGGTGATGACGGTTTCGCCGAACAGCGCCGGATCGGAGACATAGCCCTCCTCGAGCAGATAATAATCGATGGTGTCGCAGAAGGTCGACGCGGAGTGGCCGAGGCCGGTCAGCTGGATCGGCGCCAGCCGCAAATTTGCGAACAGCGGGCCCCAATGCCGCATGCCGACGCTGGGATAGAAGATAATGTCGGCCGCGGTTTCGGCGATCATCCGGGCGATGTCGCGAAGATAGGCGCTGTCCGTACCGCGCTCGAACGTCAGCACCCGATCGAACAGCGCCGCCACGGCATCGTCGACCTCGCGCTTCTCGGTCAGCAGCACAAGGTCGAAGCGGGTGCGGAGCTGGCGCAGGTACTGGCCGAAATAGCGATACTGGACATGGACGCTGTGCATGATCTCCGCAGCGAACAACAGCACCGGACGCATCCGGTCGGCCTGCCATGCCGGCAGCTCCGCGTCGTGGAAGCCAAGGTCCGCCGCCACGTCGCGCAATACGCCGTTGAAGTTCCGTTTTATCGCATGCTTTCCGGCAGTGCCGGCATAGCTGCAGACCATCCAGGCCGAACTGATCAGCACCAGATGATCCACGCCGGCCGGATACGCGCCCATCGGCAGCGACGCTGCAACCTCGAGCAGCCGGTTCCGGCGCTGCTGGCCCCGAACGGTCATCACCGGCTTGGTGGCGATCAGGCTCGCCAGCAGCTGGGTGGCGAGACGCGGCCCCGCCGCAGCCAGGATCTTCGGATCCCACTCGAACGGCGTTTCCAGCGAGAGCAGGACGAGCCGCTTCGCGATCTGCCCGACCGGGGCGCTGACCGGCGTATCGCCCAGCAGGCGGAGGATGACGTCCGGGCCGCCAAAGCCGGACAGCTCGAAAATCTGCCGCATCGTGCCGGCCACCACCATCAGGCGGTCAGCATCTTCGGCACTGAGTTCCACCTGCGGATCGGCGAAGACCGCGATGATCGCGGCGGCCAGACGGTGGATAAGGACGCCGTGGTTGATCGCCTTGTCGGGCTGGGCAGCATCCTCGACGAGGGTGCCAACCGTCATGTTGCGCAGCGCGCCGATCATCCGCGTCATGCGGTCTGGCGAGCGGCCATAGGCCGCCCTCTCGAAGCCGATCAGATCGCTCATTGGCCTGTTCGCCGCCCGCCCGTCATCGGGCGGTCTTTTCGCACATCGAGGTTCGGATCAATCGAAGATCTTGCCCCAGGCCCGCTTCGCGCGGCCTTTCCAGTGACCGCGATGATAAGCATCCGACGCGAGCAGCGGCACCACCGAACCAGCCTCGGCGAACACCATCTGCTCGATGCCGGTGTTGACCTTGCCCCAACTCGCCGCCTCCTGCAGCGTTGACGACGAGCAGGCGCCGTCGCGGACGTCGGCGACAGTGATCTGCACTGCATATTTGTGGACCTGGACGTCATCATGGCCGAGAATCTCGGCGCACACGACGGTGTCCTGGATGAAGTTCTTCGGCACGCCGCCGCCGATCATCAGCAGGCCGCTGGTCCCCGCCTTGATCTTGATGTCGGTGAGCTCGCGGAAGTCCGCGATCGCATCGAGCACCATATAGGGGCGGCCCGCCTTCATGCAGTCGACCTGATGTTTGACGAGACCGAAGCCCGCCGAGCTGTCGACGAACGCCGGGCAGAAGATCGGCACGTCATGCTCATAGGCGAGCTTGACGAGGCTGTTCTCCTTCTTGCCGTGCTCGACCAGATATTTCCCCATCTCGCGAATGAAGGCGCGGCTCGAATAGGGACGCGGCTCGAGCGAGTTGGCGATCTCGTAGATCGTGTGGTCGCAGTCCTGAAGCTGCTCCTCGTCGATATAGGTGTCGTAGATCCGATCGATCAGCAGCGAGCGCAGCGTATCGTCGTCGGGCACCTCGAGCGCCTGATAATGTTTGTGGCCGAGGCCCTCGAAGAAATCCATGTCGACGATCGATGCGCCAGTGGCGACAACCGCATCGACCATGCCCGAGCGAAGGAGCTCGGCATAGGCGTCCATGCAGCCGCCGGCCGAGGTCGACCCCGCGATCACCAGGAAGATGGTGCAGTCGGGATCGGCAAGCATCTGGTTGTAGATGCCGGTGGCGCGGGCGAGATCACGGCTGGTGAAGCTCATCTTGCCCATTGCGTCGATGATCGGGCGCGCGTCGAAGCTCTTGATGTCGATATGCTCGACCTGGGTCGAGAGCAGCTCGGCCTTGCGGGTGTCGTTGATGGCCACGTCGGTCATTGTCTTACCTCGTAAATATCAGTCGTCATCCCAGCGAAAGCTGGGATCTCCCTTGTTTCTGCCAAGGAAAAGAGATCCCAGCTTACGCTGGGATGACGGAGTAATGTGATCGTCAGCCCTTACAGCTTGATGACGTTCGACGGAACCGCCTCGCGGACCTCGTCGTCGGCTATGTAGAGGCTCGCCATCGGCTCGTCGTCCATGATCACCCGCTCGCCGGCGGTGAAGCCGTTGAAGCCGGTGCGCATCGCGCAGCCATAGGCACCGAGCATGCCGATCTCGATATAATCGCCGGCGCCGATGTCGGCAGGCAGCATGAACGGGCCGGCCATGCGATCCATGTCGTCGCAGGTCGGGCCGTAGAAGCTGAACGCCAGATCGCGCGCTCGCGAGGGCTGGTCGCGCAGCAGCTTCACCGGGAAGCGCCAGCCGATATGCGCCGCATCGAACAATGCGCCATAGGCGCCGTCGTTGATGTACAGCTCATTGTCGCGGCGGCGTTCGACCCGGACCAACAGGCTGGCATATTCCGCGGAAAGCGCACGGCCCGGCTCGCACCACAGTTCGGACGAATAGCTGACCGGCAGGCTTTCGAAGCTCTTGTGGATCGCGTCGAAATAGCCTTCGAGCTCGGGCGGCTCCATGCCGGGATAGACCGACGGGAACCCGCCGCCGACATCGATCACGTCGACCGTGACCGCCGCGAGCACGATCGCCGCGCGAACCTTCTCCATCGCCTGCACATAGGCCGACGGGCTCATCGCCTGGCTGCCGACATGGAAGCAGATGCCGAGCGCATCCGCCACCTGGCGTGTGCGGAACAGCAATTCCTTGGCTTCGGTCAGCTCGACGCCGAACTTCGACGCGAGGCTGAGCTTCGACATCTCCGAAGAGACGCGCAGCCGCACGCACAGCGTCAGATCGGTCGCACCCTTGGTGGCGCGGACGATCTTCTCGAGCTCCTCGATCGAATCGAGCGAGAAGGTGCGGACGCCATAGGTGAAATAGGCCTCCGCGATCGCTTCCTCGGCCTTCACCGGATGCATGAAGCAGAGCGTCGCTTCGGGCAGCAGCTCGGCAACGAGACGCACCTCGGCGATCGACGCGACGTCGTAATGCGTCACGCCATTATCCCACAGGATCTGGATCAGGTCGGGCGATGGATTCGCCTTGACCGCATACATCGAACGTCCCTGGAACTTCTCGACGAAGAACCGGGCAGCCCGCGCAGCGGCGTGGGGACGAAGGAGCGTAACCGGCTGAACCGGCTTCAGGGACGCAGCTAGCCCCAGCGCGCTATGATGCTTGTGCAACTCAAGGGACCTCCGGGTGTAACGTTGGCAAGAAAGCTGCCTTGCGGTGGAAGTCCCATGGGGCAGCGGAGGCGCGGATATATGGTGCGATAACAGCTATGTAAAGTTGCGATCTGCAGCCCATGGCGCCCAGCGGCCATATGGTCGATCAAGCCTATGAAAAATGGGATAAAATCATCAAAAGCTGTTGACGGGTTTCGTCGCTTTTCCGGTGCGAATCGGTCGCGCCGCGCTTGCGTTTGGCCGGGCGCTATGGCTTGGCTGCGCAATGACGCTTGAACCTGCCCCTGAAAGCCGTGTCTCGGTTGCCGCTGATGACGCCAGGCCGGTGTTCCGCGGCGCGCCGGCTACGGCCTTCCTCATGCTCTCCACGAGGGCGTAGGACGGCGCCATGGCAGGTCACCATCACGAGCATTCCGATCATACGCACGGCCATGCTCATGGCCACGGGCATTCGCACGCGCCCAAGGAGTTCGGCCGCGCCTTCGCGATAGGCGTGACCCTCAACCTGGGATTCGTGATCGTCGAGGGTGGGGCAGGCTGGCTGTCCGGATCGATCGCGCTGATCGCCGATGCCGGGCACAACCTGTCCGACGTCCTGGGGCTGCTGATGGCCTGGGCCGCCTATGCCCTGTCGAAACGGCCTGCGAGCGCACGCTACACCTATGGGCTGCGCGGATCGTCGATCCTCGCGGCGCTGTTCAATGCCATCCTCCTGCTGGTCGCTTGTGGCGCGATCGCACTCGGCGCGGTGCAGCGCCTGCTGCACCCGGCGCCGGTGGAGAGCGACACGATGATGGCGGTTGCCGCGGTCGGCATTGCCATCAACCTGGGCACCGCGCTGCTGTTCCTGCGCGGCGGCGAGCACGACCTTAATATCCGGGGGGCGTTTCTCCATATGGCCGCCGATGCCGCAGTGTCGGCGGGCGTGGTCGTGGCGGGGCTGATCGTCGCGGAGACCGGGATGTCCTGGATCGATCCTGCCATGAGCCTGGTCATTGTCGCGGTCATCGTCGCCGGCACCTGGGGACTGTTCCGCGACTCGCTGAGCATGTCGCTGCATGGCGTCCCCGGCGATATCGACACCGGCGAGGTGACCGCGCGACTGGCCAGCCTGCCCGGCGTCGGCGCCGTCCATCATGTCCATATCTGGCCGACCAGCACCACCGAAGTGGCGCTGACCGCGCATCTGCTGATGCCGGCGCCGGGCGAGGCGGGCGAGAACGACGCCTTCCTTGCCGAAACCGCGCAGCTGATGCGCGAAGAGTTCCGGATCGGCCACTCCACCTTCCAGATCGAGCATGGCGCCTGCGCCGACCAGAGGCGCGATTGTGCGCCCGCGCATCATCATTGAGGGCTGCATGACCCGTCCCGCCATCGTCCACCTGATCGCGGCCGCGCGCCCCAATTTCATGAAGGTCGCGCCGCTCTGGCATGCCCTGAAGGCAACCGACGATTTCGCGCCGGTGATCGTCCACACCGGCCAGCATTATGACGCGGCGATGTCCGACGACATCTTTGCCGACCTGGGCCTGCCGGTGCCGGACCATCATCTCGGCATCGGCTCGGGCAGCCATGCGGAACAGACCGGCAGGGTGATGATCGCCTATGAGGCGCTGGCGATCGCCGAGCGGCCCGACTGGCTGATCGTGGTCGGCGATGTCAACTCGACCGCGGCGGCATCCATGGCGGCGGGCAAGCTGCGCATCCCGATCGTCCACCTCGAAGCCGGCCTGCGCAGCCGCGACCGCGATATGCCCGAGGAGCTCAACCGACTGGTGACCGACGTGCTCGCCGACGTGCTGTGGACGCCGTCCCCAGACGCCGACGAGAACCTGATCGCCGAGGGCATCCCGCGTGAACGAATCACCCGCGTCGGCAATATCATGATGGACAGCTACGAGCTGGTCCGCCCCGCGATCCTGGCGGCGGATTATCCAGGCGAACTCGGCCACAAGCCCGGCGGCTATGGCGTCGTCACGCTGCACCGGCCGTCGAATGTCGACGTGCCCGAGCAGCTCGACCGGCTGGCCGACGCGCTGGTCGCGGTGCAGGCGCAGCTGCCGCTGATCTTCCCGGTCCACCCCCGCACCCGCCAGCGGCTCGGCGACGCCGGCATCGCGAGACTTGAGGGCGCCGGCATCACGCTGGTCGGCCCCGCCGCCTATGTCCGCTTCATGAGCCTGGTCGCAGGCGCGGCGGCGGTGATCACCGATTCAGGCGGAATCCAGGAGGAAACCACCTATCTCGGCATCCCCTGCCTGACGCTGCGCGAGAATACCGAGCGCCCCATCACGATCAGCGAGGGGACGGCCCAGCTGGTCAACGCCGGCAATCTGCTGGAGCGGCTGCTGGCGGCGCTGGCCGAGCCGAAGCAGAATCGCAAGCGGCCGGAATATTGGGATGGGGGCACGGCGGGAAGGTGCGTTGCGGATCTGCGGCGGCGGATGAGGGCGTAGGTGACGCGGCGGGGTGTTACTACCTGTGCCCGAGGATCGCGCCATATACAGGGGGTGGTTCCGAGATAGATCCCGCGGTGCTGGTAAAGGAGGTGGCCGGAGCTACAAAAGCCCCGCCCAGTTCCTGCGCCGCAGGTCCGAAGAAGCTTCCACCAATGCGACCGCGATACGCATAGTTTTCAGTTGTCGTCACGCCGGGGATCCCCGAAGCGTAGGATCTCGCCACCGAGAGGTCGACGGTGCCCGAGAAGCCGCTGCTCCCGCTCGCCAGTTTGCCAGAAGACTGAAAGGTGCCGGTATTTGTAGAAGCCCCTATTACCTGGTTGATCGTACCCGAAAAATCATAGGTTCCCGCGCCGAAGTTGACGCTGCCCGAACCGGAGCCTGTGTAGCTGCTGCTCAGCAGGTCCAACGCATAGGTCGCGCTGCCGGTGCGTGGCACGGCAGACGTTGGCGTGGGCATGCCGAACACCGCAAGATCATTGCGAACAGTCGCAAGTCCAATCGCCGGATCTCGCCGGTCCTGAACCATGGCAACAGCGGTGTAGGTGTAAGCGAATGACCCGCTACCGGCATGCGTTATCAAGTAATCCTCAGAAAAACATCCACTGAAGTAGCAGTCCTGCCTTTGATAGCGGACTTCTGTCGGATCAGGATTGCCATCGGCGAACACAGTAACCTGTCGATCAGCCGGCTGCGGATCGAATAGCTGCTGGCTCGCCTGACCCGAGGAATTGGTAAAGTTCAAAGCGTAGGTATTGGTTGCGGCATCATAGGATATGAAGTTCGTCATATCGTTCGGCGAGATGACGGCCTTGGCTTTGGAAGTGCCGTCGCCGGCGGCGCGGGTGAAATCGCCGCTCGCCCTGATCGTCGCGAAGCCGCCGCTCTGCAGGGTGTTCGAAAATGAGGCACTGGGCGAAATGGTGCTGGGCGTAACCAGTGCAGGAGTGGGGAGGCTATTCGATAAACTGTTCACGGTCCCGCCGCCTCCGCCGCTCCCGCCACATCCTGTCAACGCAAAAAGCATGCTAATGCCGGCCAAACGCCGTGTGGCTGACACAATCTTCCTCATTAAATTGTCTCCATGAGTCTTCATTAAAAGGATGTGCTGAGCCCTATCTCAGCGGACAGTCGACGATGCTGGTATATTTCCAGGCTAGAGAAATTCGCCTCGTAGCGAATGCGAAATACCGGTGACACGTTGGACAGGCGGATATTTCGCAGGGTTGTAGAGAGCGTCAGATTACACGCGTCATCGATCCGTCGGCGTGGAAACAGGATCAGCCTGTCGTCCGCCTCGAGATGCGAATAGGCTGCCACGGCGGAAACAGTCAGATGACCTATGTCTCGAAAGGCATAAGCAGAAATGCCTCCAACTGTGAGTGAGTAGGCTGCCAGTCTGGCCAGCCTTCTGAAGGCTCTCACTTGCGCGCCGGCACCCAATCGGGTGCTGATAGCCCGGTCAAATCCCACAGCGAGCGTATAGCTGCTCCCGCTTTCATCGCTGTTCAGTCGATTGGCAGTCCGTTCATAGCTGCCATCGACGCGTAACGCCGTCCGCGGGGACTGCGCATGCTGCCACGCGGCGGTCGTCACGACACTTGCAGTATAGGGTTTGACGCCAAACCAGCGCCATGACGGGCCGACCAGCACGGTCACACGATCATCGTGGAGCGAAAATTCCGGCCCAACGAGAGGCGATGCGGTGAAATCATCGAACCTGCTTGCGCGATAGGCCGTCCCGGCACCGGACAATTGCGCCAGAAACCTGACACGATCGGACAGGTTCAGCCTTACATAGGTCTGCCCGCGCAGATTCAATCCCAACCCGGCATGCTTTCGCGCATCTGGCGACAGCACCAGGTCGCCCAGCTGCGTACCCACCGTTGTTACCGACGTGCCGCGGTTGATGTTGGTATCGGGCATCAAAGTGGCTTCGATGCTGGCGCCGAAATGACGGCGTGCATCCAGCGCCTGCATGAAAAAACGAACGTCCCGCGCAACCTCCGGCGGTAGACCTGCCAGCTGAGCCGCACGCAATCCGGCTTCTGCCGACGCGATGTTGCCCAGAGCTGTCTGGATCTTTGCCAGTTCGATCCACACACGAGCAGCTTTGGGCTTCTCATCCAGGATCTGTCGCAGCAACGTGGCGGCGTCCCGCAGCCTATGTTCCTTCTGCGCCAACAACATCGCCAGGCGAAAGCGCGCTTCCGAGCGGGTTTCGATGTCGGGATTGCTGGCGAGCGCTCGCAGCAGCTTTTCGGCGAGAGCATGATTGCCTCGCTCACCAGCCTGCTCCGCGAGATCGAAAAGCTGCAAGGGTGTCAGCGCAAGGTGCGCGGTGCTCTTCCCGCTGCCTTTTAGGCTGTCGGCAGGAAGGGTAGCGGCCCGCAGTGCGTCAACCGAGAACGGCCGGATCGGCGAGCATAGCAGTATGATTACGGCCGAGAAAAACCGAAGAAACGCGCTGAAGGCGGTCTTGTCCGGTTGCACCAACTCCTTCGTATCCATCGCAGCGGGTTAATCACGGCCGCCAACCCACGGCAATATCTGTAATCCTTCGATTCCAGTTGTTTGATCCGATCTGGTGCGGGTTGTCGGATCGACCAAACCCGCGATTGCGAGTTGGATATGTTGAAGCAGGTTTGCGTCGATGAAACTCGCCAGCGCATTGACGAGGCATTATGCCAATAACGGCAAACGCCTCAGCGCTATCCTCGACACAAGGCCGTCAACGCTCCGCCCGTGTCAGGTCACCCTCGCTCCGCATCGCGCTGGCTGCGGCGCCGCCGCGTCAGCATCTTTCCTCCGGCCCCCAGGAGGAGGAGGGCGCCAAGGCCGATGCCGGCGATCGGCGCCGGAGTGCCGTGAGCGCTGCCACCACCACCGCCGCCGTTGCCACCACCACCACCGTTGCCGCCACCGCCGGCATTGCCGTTCGAGCCCGTGTTCCCGTTGTTCCCGTTGTTCGGGTTCCCATGACCGGCATTGCCGTTCGAGTTCGTGTTCCCGTTGTTGCCATTGTTGGGATTGCCGGCCGCGAAAGCGGGGAGCGACAGCGAGCACCAGCCCAGCGTTGCGGCAATCAAGGTCAAGCGCGTGATTTTGTGCATGGTGCTGATCCCAAGGAAGCGGTTAGATCATAACCCTACCCCCAAGCGATGGCGATTTCATCTGCACATAATGTGTAACTCCAAGTCTCCATCCGCAACGCGCCGTCTTGCGCTGGCAGGCATCATAGCGTCGGCCTAGAAAACTTGTTCGATATGCCATGATGTGGATGCCTGCTTTCACCATCAGATCATTTAAGGAACAATCCGTCCGCAAGTGCCCGACATTCTCTATCAGTCCTGCACGACTGCCCTCTCCCGTCCGTGTGCATAGGCCTGCGTCCCTCGCGTAATCACCATGTCGCCCGCCATGATCTCGCCCGGCTCGATGTCTTCCTGCCGCGCAATCTCTTCATAGACCGGCGCGAAATCGGTTTCGATCGTCTGGCGGAGCAGATCGTCGAAGCTGTCGATCACGAAGTAATTCTGCTGGTAGTCGTCGATGCGGTAGCGCGTGCGCATCACCCGCCTCAGGTCGAAGCCGAGCCGGTTGGGGGAGGGGTCATCGAGTGCGAAGATCGACTCGCCATAGGAGGAAACGATGCCCGCGCCGTAGAGCTTCAGGCCGCCATCGCCCGCGGCGCCGTCGCGGACAAGGCCGAACTCGACGGTGTACCAGTAGAGGCGCGCCAGCCGGTCGATCGCGCCCTGTTCGAGTGCGCGAAGGCCGCCGCGGCCATAGGCTTGCATGTAATCGGCGAACACCGGGTTGGCGAGCAGCGGGACGTGGCCGAACACATCATGGAATATGTCGGGTTCCTGGAGGTAATCGAGCTGTGCGGGCGTGCGGATGAAGCGGCCCGCCACGAAGCGGCGATTGGCGAGATGCTCGAAGAAGACGTCCTCCGGCACCAGTCCGGGGACAGCGACCACTTGCCAGCCGGTTGCCTTCATCAGCCGATCCGACAGCTCGGCGAAGTCGGGAATGCCGCGCTTCGACAGCCGCAGCATATCGAGGCCCTCGAGGAAGGCCGGCGCGACCCGGCCCGGCAGCATCGCCGACTGGCGCGCGAACAGCCGGTCCCACATTGCATGCTCGGCGGGCGTATAGCCGTCCCACGCCTGGGCTATGGTCCAGTCGGCCGCGGCACCTGGGGGCGGGGCAGGAGCTATGGTCTCGTTGGTTTTGAGCATAACAGCGATATAGCAACAGATGATACCATTTACACTGCCCGCTACGGGCACATTTTAGGGCTGACCGGCGCTGGCTTTGGCGGCTATGTGGATGCGTAAAGCAGCATCGCGGGAGCCCGGGGCCATGACCGTCATCATCAAGGAAGCCGATCTGATCGAGAGCGTCGCCGACGCGCTCCAATATATCAGCTATTATCATCCGATGGACTATATCAAGGCGCTGGGCGCGGCCTATGAGGTCGAGCAGGGCCCGGCAGCCAAGGATGCGATCGCGCAGATCCTGACCAACAGCCGGATGTGCGCCGAGGGCCACCGTCCGATCTGCCAGGATACCGGCATCGTCACCGTCTTCATCAAATGGGGCCAGCAGTGCATGCTGGATTCGGAGCGCAGCCTGCAGGAGGTCGTCGACGAGGGCGTCCGCCGTGCCTATCTCCATCCCGAGAACCGGCTGCGCGCCTCGATCCTCAAGGATCCCGCCTTCAGCCGCGTCAACACCAAGGACAATACGCCTTCGGTGCTCAACGTCGAAATGGTGCCCGGCCATCATGTCGAGGTCGCGGTCGCGGCCAAGGGTGGCGGTTCGGAGAACAAGTCCAAGTTCGCGATGCTCAACCCGTCCGAGTCGATCGTCGACTGGGTGATCGAGACGGTGCCGAAGATGGGCGCCGGCTGGTGCCCGCCGGGCATGCTGGGCATCGGCATCGGCGGCACCGCCGAAAAGGCTATGACGATGGCCAAGGAATCGCTGATGGGCGACATCGACATGGCCCAGCTGAAGGCGCGCGGGCCGCAGAACGATATCGAGAAGCTGCGGATCGAGATCTTCGACAAGGTTAACGCGCTCGGCATCGGCGCGCAGGGGCTCGGCGGCCTGTCGACCATCCTCGACGTGAAGATCCTCGACTATCCGACCCACGCCGCGTCGAAGCCGGTGGCGATGATCCCGAACTGCGCGGCGACCCGCCATGCGCATTTCCACCTCGACGGCTCGGGTCCGGCCTATCTCGATCCGCCCAATCTCGACGAATGGCCGAAGGTCGAATGGGCGCCGTCGAAGGAGTCTATCCGCGTGGACCTGAACACGCTGACCCCCGAGATCGTCGCGAGCTGGAAGCCGGGCGACCGGCTGCTGCTCAACGGCAAGATGCTCACCGGCCGCGACGCCGCGCACAAGCGCATCCAGGAGATGCTGGCGAACGGCGAGGAACTGCCGGTCGATTTCAAGGGCCGGGTGATCTACTATGTCGGCCCCGTCGATCCGGTGCGCGACGAGGTCGTCGGCCCCGCCGGCCCGACCACCGCGACCCGCATGGACAAGTTCACCGACATGATGCTCGAGCAGACCGGCCTCATCGCGATGGTCGGCAAGGCCGAGCGCGGCCCGGCCGCGATCGAGTCGATCAAGAAGCACAAGGCCGCCTATCTGATGGCGGTCGGCGGTGCGGCCTATCTGGTGGCGCGCGCGATCAAGGGCGCCAAGGTCGTCGGCTTCGCCGATCTCGGCATGGAGGCGATCTACGAGTTCGACGTGAAGGACATGCCGGTGACGGTCGCCGTCGACGCGACCGGCGAGAGCGTCCACCACACCGGCCCGCTGGTGTGGCGCGAGAAGATTGCGAGAGAGAAGCTGCTGGAGACGGCGTAGGGGACCGACTCTAACCCTCTCCCCTGTGGTGAGAGGGTTGGGTGAGGGAGGGGCGCGAGGCCGCGGGCCGAGAAGTTTCTCGTACACCGAATCTTAAATCCGTCATTCCAGCGAAAGCTGGAATCTCTCTGCCTTGCGCGCCGAATTGAAGAACAAGGGAGATCCCAGCTTTCGCTGGGATGACGAGGAAAAGGGACATGGGTAATGGCTTAGCTCCGCGTCGAGACTGAGATTCGTCACCCGCCCCTTTCCCCGTTCACGGTCAGCGAATAGTGGATGCGGACCCACGCGCCGATCAGCGGCTTGCCGTCGGCGCGTGGGGGGCGGACGCGGAATTGCCAGGCGGCCTGCCGGATGGCGCGAGCCATGCCGGATCCCATCGGCCCTTCGTCCAGTTCGCGGCAGTCCTCGACGCGATAATCCGCGATCGTCCGGCAGATGATCTCGCCCCAGCCTGATCGGGGCGTGCCCTTCGGAAGATAATAGGCCAGTTCGGCTTGCGTCGGCTCGCGATACCATTCGGCGTTGTAGAGCCGTGCGCCGCCCGGTCCCTCGCCATTGCCGCTGCTGTCGGCGGTGCCGGTGCCACCAGTGCCGCTCGCCCCCTGCGTGCGCGAGGGGATCTTGCCGATGTCGCTCGCGGAGAACACGTCGCTGCTGACGAGCATCATCCTGAGCGGTGCTGCAGCCGCCAGCGGCGGATCGGGGAGCTTCGGCGCGGTCACGGCTTCGACAGGCTTGGGCGTCGCCTTGTGCGCCGCGGCCTTCCGCTCGGCCTTGGGTTCGCGCAGCGCGAGCAGTGGAAAGCTCTTATACTCCGGCTCGGCCTTCCTGACCGCGAGCGGCGGCGCCATGAGGAAGGCGAGGAGAAAGCCGATCAGGTGGACCGCGATGGCGAGCGTCAGCCCGACAGCGCGGCGGGTGAGCAGATCGGGACGCTTGTCCGGCCAGGAAAGTTTGAATGCCGGACGCATATCGACGGGCCCTAATGGCCGCGGCGGCGTACCGCAACCCGATCGCGATCCTGCTAGGGAGTTGCGCTTTCCCGCCGCTGAACCGATCGGACAAGGATCAGCCGGCGGCCTTGCGCACGGGCCGGCCTCCGGGCCAGCGCGTCTCGGGCAGGAAGAAGGTGGTGACCAGCGCGATGGCCATGCAGGCCGCCACATACCAGAAGAAAGCAGCCTCGATCCCCGCCGCCTTGAACGACAGTGCGACCGATTCCGCGGTGCCGCCGAAGATCGCCTGGCTGACGGCATAGGGCAGGCCCACACCCAGCGCGCGGACGTGCGGCGGGAACAGCTCGGCCTTGACCACGGCGCTGGTGGCGCTCGATCCGGAGATGATCAGATAGGCGAGGCAGATCAGCAGGAAGGCGCTCAGCATGCTCTGCGCCGCGCCGATCGCGGTGAACAGCGGCACGGTGGCGACGACCCCGAGGATCCACGTCCAGTAGAGCAGGGGCTTGCGGCCGATCCTGTCGGACAGCGCGCCCAGCAGCGGCTGGATGACGATATAGAAGATGAGCGCCGCAGAGCAGATCAGCGACGCCTGATCCTTGGCGAAGCCCGCGCTCGCGACCAGATATTTCTGCATATAGGTGGTGAAAGCGTAGAAGCTGACATTGCTGCCGATCGACAGGCCGAACACCAGCGCGACCTGCTTCGGCTGCTCGCGGATGAGGGTGACGAGGCCGCCTTTGCGCTTCTGCGTGCCCTCTTCGAGGAAATCGGGGGTCTCATCGATCCCGCGGCGAAGCCAGAAGACGGTGACGGCCAGGATCGCGCCCGTCGCGAACGCGATCCGCCAGCCGAAGGATTCGAGCTGTGTTTCGGTCAGGAACACGAACTGCAGCAGCACCAGCAGCGCGAGCGCGAGCAATTGCCCGGCGATCAGCGTGACATATTGGAAACTCGACCAGAAGCCGCGTCTGTTGGGGGGCGCTATCTCGGTGAGATAGGTGGCTGCGGTGCCGAACTCGCCGCCCAGGCTGAGCCCCTGCGCCATCCGCGCAATCACCAGCAGCAGCGGCGCGGCGATGCCGATCGACGCATAGGTGGGGGTGCAGGCGATGATCAGCGACCCCGCGCACATCAGTGTGATGGACCACGTCAACGCTCTCTTGCGGCCGAAGTGATCGGCCAGCACGCCGAGCAGCCAGCCGCCAAGCGGCCGCATCAGGAAGCCGATCGCGAACACGACGCTGGTGCTCAGTAGCTGTGCGGTGGAATCACCCTTCGGAAAGAAGCTCTTCGCGAAATAGAGCGAGAAGGCGGAGTAGATGTACCAGTCGTACCACTCGACCAGATTGCCGAGCGATCCGCCGACGACCGAGCGGATGGCGTTGCGGGGGCGGGCGGGCGTCACCTTATTTCGTCATTCCAGCGAAAGCTGGAATCTCTCTGCCTCGCGCGCCGCATTGAAGAACAAGGGAGATCCCAGCGTTCGCTGGGATGACGGAACGCAGGGCGAGACGGAAGCAGCCTCAAAACAGCCCCAGCCCACCGATCTCGACATCGTCGAGGGCGATGCCGAATACGAAGTTCAGCCGCAGCCGATATGCGGTCGCGCTTTCGATGTCGGCCTCGACATATTGGTCGCCGTTGCGGCGGGTGTAATGGCGATCGGTGAGGGTAGCGAAGCCCGAGGGCAGGCAGAGGCTCACGATCGACAGCGAGGTCATGCGCACGCCTGGTCGGGTCGATGTCCAGTGGTTCGACATTTCGAGGTCGATCGGCGTGACCTTGTCGAGGGTAAAGCTGTACTGCGCCTGCCAGTCCTCGCTGTGGCTGCGGCCGTCGGTTGATCGGGGATCGCCGCGCCGCTCGAGCAGCCAGCCATAATCCTCGGTCCGCGATAGCCTGAACCGGGCGCCATCGGGCGCGGTCGCTTCGGATCCGTCGAACAGCCGCATAGGCGGGCCGTAGCTGCCGCCAAAGCCGGCGTCGGCGATCCAGTCTTCGCCATCGATGCGGACGAGGTTGATGGTGTGGGTCCGCGGCGGCACCTCGACCGTCCCCAGCCAGACTCGCGCGAGCAACGGCCGCGCGTCAAAGCCGATCGCGGTCAGCGCCCGCAGAAACAGCTGGTTCTGCTCGAAGCAATAGCCGCCGCGGCGCCGGTGGACGAGTTTGTCAAAGACATGGGCCGGATCGAGGCTGATGCCCCGCCCCAGTCGCACGTCGAGATTTTCGAACGGGATCGACAGGCGGTGCGCGCGCTGCACGATGGCCAGTCCCTCGGCGTCGGCGGCCGGCCGCAGCCCAAGGCCAATGCGGGCGAGATAGCCGTCGAGGTCGATCGGTGCGCTTATTTGCATGGGCCAGTGCGGTGGCCGGTGCCGGTCGTCACGATCCTGACCGGTTCGCCGTCTTTGGTGCCGGTGGACATCGTCGAAATCTCGTAGCTGTCGGGGGTATAGCTGCCCTTCGATGCGACCAGCAGCCCATCGGGAAAGCGCTTGTTGACGCAGAAGGTGTCGAAGGCGAGCTTGCCTCCCACGAGCGACAGGCGGCGCAGCTTGCAGACCGCGGCATCGTCCTGGGTCAGCAGGGCCTCGGGGCGGCTCGCCGCCTGCTGTGCGGTGTAGCAGGCCTTGCGGCTGCTGTTACCGGCAAACATCTTCACCACCCATTGTGGAACGCCGGGCACGTCGGCGCTGATCGTCTTGGTCTGATGCTGCCAGACGCCCGGCGCGAAGCCGTCGGCAGCGGCCGGCGTCGCCAAGGTGAATGCGATCAGGGCGGTCGGCAGCATTCGCATATGTTCGGCTTCTTTCGATGGCCAGGCGGCGGGATCCTCGTCATTAGCGGTTGGCGGTGAGGGTTCAAGTCTCAGCGGCCGGGCGACGTCTTCACGCGACCACCGGCCTACGGTGCTACTAATCGATTGCGTCAACCAGGCGGCCGATGAAATCAGCCGCCATGGCCCGGAAATCCTGAACCGGGAAATGGTCGAGATGGGCCGCATAATGCCCCAATGCGCCGAGCAGATAAACGGGCAAATCATCATCTATACAGTGCAGTGCCGCTCGATGCGCCTTCAACTCCCTTCGGAGTGCGGCGGGTGACAGGCGAAAGGACGATGCTGTGCTGACCAAGTCGAATATAGGAAAGCCGCAGACTTCCGATCCGCGCCAATCGATCAAGGTGAATGCAGCGCCCTTTGTGCCGCGCAGGACGTTGCCTTTCCACATGTCGCCATGCATCGGCACGCCCAAAGGCCTGAAATCCGGCCTGCCGATGCGGGCGTAGCAACGGCTCAGCAGTTCGTCCGGCGGCCACCCCGGTTTGGCCGTTCTACTCAAGGAGTGCAGCGCGTTCCGATAAGCGGCGAGATCGATGACGCTATGCCGATCGCGCGCGATCCGTGTCAGCCAATTCAGCACTGGCCTGCGTACGCGCATCTCGCTCAGCCGACCTATTAGCCGGCGATTGGAGAGAGGTCTGCGATAGGGCAGGATTGCATAGCTTCGGTCAGCGAGACGTCCTGTATCGAAAGGCTGCAGGAGGACATCACCGTCCTTGCCGAGCACCTCTCGCATTCGGTGTGCCTTGAAAAGCTCCACTTCGATCAGGTTCGGAAATGCTTGGGGGGAAAGCAGCAAGACATGGCGGATTCCGGCGATCCGGACATGGAATGCGCAGTTGGAATCAGGCCGGGGCTTTGCTTGACTGATCGCACATATGGAATGTTCATCGACGGCCTCGAAGCGCTCTGTCAGAAATGCAGTGATCGATCGAAGGTCCGCATCCGAGGTCATCCAAGGTCCATCGCCAATTTAGGCTGTTTTGACAATCCGACGATAAATTCAGCACAGCGACCAAGGCCGATGATCAAAGATCCAAAGAAGGAATAAGGCCTGACGCCACGTCCCAGCTCGGGCGGCCTAGGCGGCCGGGCGCGACCAAGTTTGCCCGGGTCAACGGAAACGGTTGAGGCGGCGCGCCAGCGGCTGAAGGCGCGGAGGCACCCAGTTCCGGATCAGGTGATCGACCGCTACCCGCATGTCGCGACGGTCCGAGCTGCCCGGGCGGCGGCGGAAGGAGGTTGTGCGGCTGCGCAGATCCTCGGTCTGGGGCGCGGTATAGTAATAGGTCGCTATCGAGCGGCGAGAGCGTCCGGGCGGACAGGCGAGCGGCTCGGGATGGCCATGATAGCTATCGGCATCGGTGTTGAAGATCACGGCGCGGCCGAGGATTGGCGCCACTTTTGCGGCGCACGCCTTCATGTCGCGATCCCAGAGTTCGAGATCGCCGCCATAGTCGGGAAGCCAATCATCGTTGAGGTATATGAGCAGGTTCAGCCGTCGCTCGACAAGCATCTGCTTGTGCAGGTTGAAATCCGCGTGGATCGAAAGATGCCCACCTGGCCGCGTCTCGTGCAGGCCGCCGCCGATATAATAGGGATCGGGGATGAGGCCTCCGATCCCGGTGAGCGCTTCGAGGAAACCCAGGAAAGCGGGGGCGTTGAGTTCGAGCAGTAGATGGCGCAGGCGCGCATCGATGATCTCGTCCGGGGCGAACTGGAATTTGAGCCGCTCCTGATCGCGGTCGAAGAAGCTCTTGCCCTCGGCCGACGGGAATCGGGCGGCCATGTCGCGCAACAGCGCGGGATCGAGCAACTCGTCGAGCACGATGTGCGGGAAGGGCTGCGCTGCCGCATAGGCTGCTGCGTGGCCGGCCCCGATCTTCCGGCATTGGGCCGCATCGAAGCCAGGCCCACCCTGGTGATCGGAGAAGCTGAGGATGCTCATGCGGCTTTATCCACCATCTCATCATCGATGTCATGGGGCAGGCGCGGAGGTGGCGATCAGGACTGGGGGGATGGCCTGGCCTGGCCAGCACCATAAGCACCGCTATGCCGCGCAATTCGATATGCGATCTGATTGGTCCCGGCGCGCCCGGTCGTTCCTCGTCGACGACGCGGATAGGGCCGAACAAGATTGTCAGAGGCGGCGTTCGGCCTATATTTGTTCCATGTCGATCCAGATCCGCACCAGCCTCGACGATGTCGACCTCGGCCATACCTTCATACCCCATCGCCCCGAGCGCCCGGCAAAGAGCGAAGGGGGCAAGGCGTTCAAGCTCGTGTCCGATTATGAGCCATCGGGCGACCAGCCGGCCGCGATCGCCGAGCTGGCGGCGCAGGCGCAGGCGGGCGAGCGCGATCAGGTGCTTCTCGGCGTTACCGGATCGGGAAAAACCTTCACGATGGCCAAAGTGGTCGAGCAGCTGCAGCGTCCGGCGCTGGTGCTCGCGCCCAACAAGATCCTGGCGGCGCAGCTCTACGGCGAGTTCAAGCAGTTCTTCCCCGACAATGCCGTCGAATTCTTCGTGAGCTATTACGACTATTACCAGCCCGAGGCCTATGTGCCGCGCTCGGACACCTATATCGAGAAAGAGAGCTCGGTGAACGAAGCGATCGACCGGATGCGCCACTCGGCGACCCGATCGCTGCTCGAACGCGACGACGTGCTGATCATTGCGTCGGTGTCGTGCATCTACGGCATCGGCTCGGTCGAGACCTATTCGGCGATGATCTTCGACCTGAAGAAGGGCGAGACGGTCGACCAGCGCGAGATCATCCGCAAGCTGGTGGCGCTCCAGTATAAACGTAACGACGCCGCTTTCGCGCGCGGAAACTTCCGCGTGCGCGGCGACAATCTCGAGATCTTTCCATCGCATTACGAAGACAGCGCGTGGCGTATCGCCTTCTTCGGCGACGAGGTCGAGGAGATCGTGGAGTTCGACCCGCTGACCGGCAAAAAGACGGCCAGCCTCGAGTCGGTGCGGGTGTTCGCCAACTCGCATTATGTCACGCCGGGGCCGACGATGAAGCAGGCGATGGAGGCGATCCGCTTCGAACTCGCCGAGCGGCTTAAGGAACTGGTCGGCGAGGGCAAGCTGCTCGAGGCGCAGCGGCTGGAGCAGCGCACCAATTTCGACCTGGAGATGATCGCCGCCACGGGCAGCTGCGCCGGCATCGAGAATTATTCACGCTTCCTGACCGGGCGGTTGCCGGGTGAGCCGCCGCCGACGCTGTTCGAATATCTGCCCGAGAACGCGCTGCTGTTCGTTGACGAGAGCCACCAGACCGTCGGACAACTCAGCGGAATGGCGCGGGGCGACCATCGCCGCAAGATCACCCTCGCCGAATATGGTTTCCGCCTGCCGTCGTGCATCGACAACCGTCCGCTGCGGTTCGCCGAGTGGGAGGTGATGCGCCCGCAGACCGTGTTTGTCTCCGCTACCCCTGGCAATTGGGAGATGGAGCAGACCGGCGGTGTCTTCACCGAGCAGGTGATCCGCCCGACCGGGCTGATCGACCCGCCGGTCGAGGTGAGGCCGATCGAGAGTCAGGTCGACGATCTCGTCCATGAGGTGCGCGAGACCGCGAAGCAGGGCTATCGCTCGCTGGTCACCACGCTCACGAAGAGGATGGCGGAGGACCTCACTGAATATATGCACGAGGCCGGCATCAAGGTCCGCTACATGCACAGCGACGTCGAGACGCTCGAACGCATCGAGCTCATCCGCGACCTACGGCTTGGCGTCTATGACGTTCTGGTCGGCATCAACCTGCTGCGCGAGGGCCTCGACATTCCCGAATGCGGGCTGGTCGCGATCCTCGATGCCGACAAGGAAGGCTTTTTGCGCTCTGAAACCTCGCTGATCCAGACGATCGGCCGCGCCGCGCGCAATGTCGATGGGCGGGTGATCCTCTATGCCGACAGCATTACCGGATCGATGGAACGCGCGATGGCCGAGACGGCGCGGCGGCGCGAGAAGCAGGCCGCCTACAACGCGGAGCACGGCATCACGCCCGAGACGATCCGGCGCAACATCACCGACATCGTCGGCCATCTCGCGTCACGGGACCAGGTGACGGTGGACACCGGCATCGACGAGCGTTCGCACATGGTCGGCCATAATCTGCGCGGCTATATCGAGGATCTCGAAGCGCGAATGCGCGCGGCGGCGGCCGATCTCGAGTTCGAGGAGGCCGGCCGACTGCGCGACGAGATCCGCCGGCTCGAACAGGAGGAGCTCGGCTTGCCGGTCGAAGAGCATCGGGCGCCGGTCAAAGCCCATGCGACCGGCGGCAAGCCTGGAACGCGCACCACCAAATACAGCAAGATGCGCGCCGCCAAGCGTGGTTGAACAGTTCCGCTACGGAAACTTGGCTCGTTACGCGAATTCTCGTGCCGAACGGTGGAGAACCATCTATACTGGAGGCAGGGGAGCAACAGGAGGAAGCATCATGTACGAGGCGAGCCGTGCGTCTGGGACATCGCGACCCCGTTGGACGCAGCCCACTTCCGAGGCCTGGCATGAACTGAGCCGCTACGTCCTCGCGTCGCGTACGGCGCCCCCCAAGCGAAGTGCACACCACGCAGGAGAGCCCGACAGCTCCGGTGGCTGAGCGGGCGAATGACAGCGCTAGCAGGGCGCCACGCACCGCAGGACAGTAAGAACAAAGGACAGTGACGACTGACCGGTTCGATCTGCAGCGGTTCGTGTCCGCACAGGCAAGTATTTACGACGGCGCATTGGCCGAGATCCGGAATGGGCAGAAGCGCGGTCACTGGATGTGGTTCATCTTCCCGCAGTTCGCCGGGCTCGGTAACAGCGCGATGGCCCGGCATTATGCGATCCGCTCGCTCGACGAGGCTCGCGCCTATCTCCAGCATCCGATCCTGGGCGAACGCCTGCGTACATGCGTCACAGAATTGCAGGATCTCGACCGGCACGACGCGGAAGCTGCGTTCGGGGCGGTGGACGCGCTCAAGCTGCGATCTTCGTTGACCCTGTTCGCACGAGCGGGCGGAGGCGCCGTGTTCGACGGTGCCCTCAGCCGCTGGTTCGATGGCGTGGCAGACGAGGCCACTTTGGCATTGCTCGCTGGCTCAAGCCGTTGAAATGACGCAGCGGACCGGGCGGCGGCCAGATCCGGTCGCCAAGAAAACGAGTTTAGGAAGAACAGCTCAGTCGGTGAACGGATCGCGGACCAGGATGGTGTCCTCGCGTTCGGGACTGGTCGAGACTAGCGCGACCGGACACTGGATCAGTTCTTCGACGCGGCGGATATATTTGATCGCCTGGGCAGGAAGCTCGGCCCAGCTGCGCGCGCCGGCGGTGGACTCGCTCCAGCCTTCGATGGTCTCGTAAACCGGCTCGACCCGCGCCTGATCCTGAGGATGCGGGGGCAGATAGTCATAACTCTTGCCGTCGAGCGTATAGCCCGTGCAGATCCGGATCTGCTCGAAGCCATCGAGCACGTCGAGCTTGGTGAGAGCGATGCCGGTGATGCCCGACACCGCCGCCGACTGGCGCACCAGCACCGCGTCGAACCAGCCGCAGCGGCGCTTGCGCCCGGTGACGGTGCCGAACTCGCGGCCGCGTTCGCCGAGGCGCTGGCCGGTCTCGTCCTCCAGCTCGGAGGGAAAGGGTCCCGAACCGACGCGGGTGGTATAGGCTTTGACGATGCCGAGCACGAAGCCTGCTGCCGACGGGCCAAGCCCCGACCCGCTCGAGGCGGTGCCGGCGATGGTGTTCGATGAGGTGACGAACGGATAGGTGCCGTGATCGACATCGAGCAGCACGCCCTGCGCGCCCTCGAACAGGATGCGGCGGCCGGCCTTGCGCGCCTCGTTGAGCGTCAGCCACACAGGCTTGGCGAAGGGCAGGATGAAGTCGGCGATCTCGGCGAGATCGCGCTTGAGTCGTTCGCGGTCGACCGGCTGCTCGCCGAAGCCGGCCCGCAGCGCATCGTGATGCGCGCAGATCCGGTCGAGCTGTAGCTCGAGATCGTCGAGATGGGCGAGGTCGCAGACCCGGATCGCGCGGCGGCCAACCTTGTCTTCATAGGCCGGACCGATACCGCGCCGCGTGGTGCCGATCTTGCCCGCGCCCGAGGCGTCTTCGCGCAAGCCGTCGAGGTCGCGGTGGATCGGCAGGATCAGCGGGCAGGTTTCGGCCAGCTGTAGGTTTGCGGGGGTGATGGTAACGCCCTGGCCCTGCAGCTTCGCCACTTCTTCGCGGAAGTGCCAGGGATCGAACACAACGCCATTGCCGATCACCGACAGCGTGCCGCGCACGATGCCCGAGGGCAGCAGGCTGAGCTTGTAGGTCTGGTCCCCGACGACAAGGGTATGGCCGGCATTATGCCCGCCCTGGAAGCGCACGACGACATCGGCGCGCTCGGCGAGCCAATCGACGATCTTGCCCTTGCCCTCATCGCCCCACTGGGCGCCGATCACGGTGACGTTGGCCATCAGTCAGTCCTGTTCAACTTCCCGCATCACGGGATTCAAAGGGATTCGGGCGTAGAGCCGCGAAGGATATGGGTGCAGCCGAGCGCCGCCGCCTCGTCGGTTTCGCTGAGCGCGGCGACGGTGATCCAGTCGTCGGCGCGCAGCCGCGCCGCCAGGGCCGGATCGGTGCCGAGCGGCAGGAAGACGCGGCGATGCTCGACGACGCCGAGACCGATATCGACCAGCGGATCGATGAAGAGCGAGAAACCGATCGCCTTTTCCTCGCGCCCGTCGGGATGGACGATCGTATAGCTGCCGCCGCGGCCGATCTCGCCCGATAGCCCCCGGCCGAACAATGAGAAGCCGATCCAGCTCTGATATTCGAAGCCGTGGCGTTCCGTGGGGTCGAGCGTCAGCGTGACCTGTGTCCCGAGCGCGGCGTCGATCGCCTCTATCGCTTCGATCCGCTTGTCGAGCGCCGTGGCGCCGGCAATGGCGCGGAGCCGCGCGAGGGCAGGGGCGACGGGTCCGGCGGCCTCGATGAAGGGTAGATAGGCGTCGGCGCCCAGACCCGCGAGCCCGCCGGCGTCCTTGGCGTCGAGCATGTCGCGCACCCTGTCGATCTTCTCGGGTGGCAGCGGCATGGCGCCGGCGGCTAGCGTTTCGACCAGGTCGGGCAAGGTCAGGTCCACCGTGATGCCAGTGACGCCGGCCACTTCGAGCGCCTCGACCGCGACGCGCAACACCTCGATCACCGCCGCAAGGCTGTCGCTGCCGATCAACTCCGCGCCCGCTTGGGTCAGTTCGCGCTCCGGGCGTAGCTGGGTGGCGCGCAGCTTGAGCACGGGACCACCATAAGCGAGCCGCAGCGGGCGCGGTCGGTGGCCCATACGGGTAGCGGCGATGCGGCCGACCTGCGCAGTGATGTCCGGCCGCAGCGCCAGCGTACGCTGCGAGACAGGGTCGACGAAGCGCAACAGATCCTGCGCGCGCGCCGATTTGAGCTGCGCGACGAGTCCTTCCTCGAACTCGGCGAGCGGCGGCGACACGCGCGCATAGCCATGGCGGCCGATCGCGACGATCACCCTGTGCAGCAGGCGCGACCCGGCTTCCGCCTGCGGCGGCAGGCGATCACGCAGTCCTTCGGGCAGGAGGCCGGGGGTGATAGTCATCGGCTGAGGCTCATAGCGGCGAATGCACGCGGTTCAACTTCAACCTTCGTGATTGTGATCAAAGCCTGAAAGCGGGCATGAAAGATCAATTGGAACGAGAGCCCAATCCCGGCTGGGGGCGACCTGTATAGCGAGGTCGTCGCCTAGCCGGGAGAGACGTCGTCCCAGCGTTCGCTGGGGCAATGGTTTAGACCGAAAAGCTCAGCGCCTTGGCGGATTTCACGCCGGGTAGCTGGGCGATCTTCGCCTTCACCGCGTCGTCCACCTTGGTATCGACCGAGAGCAGCAGCACCGCTTCGCCGCCCGCCGTGCGGCGGCCGAGATGGAAGGTGCCGATGTTGATCTCGGCCTCGCCCAGCGCCGAACCGAGCCGGCCGATGAAGCCTGGCGCGTCGACGTTGACGATGTAGAGCATGTCGCCGCTGAGATCGGCCTCGACCTTCACCCCGTAGATTTCGACGAGGCGCGGCTCGGCGTTGGCGAACAGCGTGCCCGCCACCGATTTGGCGCCGTCCGAGGTCGTGACGGTGACCCGCACCAGCGTCGAATAGTCGCCTTCGCGATCGTGACGGACTTCGCGGACGTCGAGGCCGCGTTCCTTCGCGAGGAAGGGCGCGTTGACCATGTTCACCGTGTCCGAATAGACCCGCATGAGACCGGCGAGCACCGCGCCGGTGATCGGCTTCTGGTTGAGTTCGGCGGCAGCGCCCTCAACCTCGATAGCGACCGCCTTGATCGCATCGCCCTCGAGCTGACCGACCAGCGCGCCGAGATGCTCGGCCAACGCCATGTAGGGACGCAGCTTGGGGGCCTCCTCGGCCGACAGCGACGGCATGTTGAGCGCGTTGGTGACGCCGCCACCCAGCAGGAAGTCCGAGATCTGCTCGGCGACCTGGATCGCGACATTGACCTGGGCTTCGTTGGTCGAGGCGCCGAGATGCGGGGTGGCGATGAAGTTCGGCGTGCCGAACAGCGGCGATTCCTTGGCCGGCTCGGTGACGAACACATCCATCGCCGCACCACCGACCTGGCCGCTGTCCAGCGCTTCCTTGAGCGCGGCCTCGTCGACCAGGCCACCGCGCGCGCAGTTGACGATGCGCACGCCCTTCTTGGTCTTGGCCAGATTTTCCTTCGACAGGATGTTGCGGGTCGAATCGGTCAGCGGCGTGTGCAGGGTGATGAAGTCGGCGCGCGCCAGCAGCTCGTCGAGCGTAACCTTCTCGACGCCCATTTCGATCGCGCGCTCGGGCGTCAGGAAGGGATCATAGGCGACGACCTTCATCTTGAGGCCCAGCGCACGGTCGGCGACGATCGAGCCGATATTGCCGGCGCCGATCAGGCCGAGCGTCTTGTTGGTGACCTCGACGCCCATGAAGCGGTTCTTCTCCCACTTGCCGGCCTGGGTCGACTTGTCGGCTTCGGGCAGATCGCGCGCGAGCGCGAACATCAGCGCGATGGCGTGCTCCGCGGTGGTGATCGAATTGCCGAACGGCGTGTTCATCACGACCACGCCCTTGGCCGACGCGGAGGGAATGTCGACATTGTCGACGCCAATGCCGGCGCGGCCGACGACCTTGAGGTTGGTGGCGGCTTCGAGAACTTCCTTGGTGACCTTGGTCGCGGAGCGGATAGCAAGGCCGTCATACTGGCCGATCATCGCGATCAGCTCTTCCTTGGTCTTGCCGGTAATCTCGTCGACCTCGATCCCGCGGTTGCGGAAGATCTGTGCGGCGAGGGGATCCATCTGGTCGGAAATCAGTACCTTAGGCATCGTTTTTGTCCTTGATTCTCAGGACGTCATCCCAGCGAAAGCTGGGATCTCACTTCTCTTCGTGACGCGAAGGGGGCAGGGAGATTCCAGCTTTCGCTGGAATGACGGAGTGTGGAGAGGCGAGGCGAGAGCTCAAGCCGGAACGCGAGCCTGGTTCCAGGCCCAGTCGAGCCAGGGCCCCAGCGCCTCGACATCGGCCGTGTCGACCGTGCCGCCGCACCAGATCCGCAGGCCTGGAGGCGCGTCGCGATAGCCCGCCACGTCATAGGCGGCCTCTTCGAGTTCCAGCGCGCCGGCGATCTTCTTGACGAGTGCCAACTGCGCATCCTCGTCGAGTCCTTCGACCGCGTGGTCGGCGAACTTTAG
Organism: Rhizorhabdus argentea; assembly: GCF_037861105.1. Classification (NCBI taxonomy): domain Bacteria; kingdom Pseudomonadati; phylum Pseudomonadota; class Alphaproteobacteria; order Sphingomonadales; family Rhizorhabdaceae; genus Rhizorhabdus; species Rhizorhabdus argentea. The sequence continues at coordinate 113,561 of NZ_JBANFK010000007.1, read as the reverse complement.
GCACACCGAGGTGTTGGACCGCGTCGCCGCATCGGGAGCGAGGTGGTCGATCCAGTCGGTTTTCTGCACCCAGGCGTCCAGCGCCGCGGCATTGGCATCCGCACGCGCGATCAACTCGGACAGGCCGCCGATCGACTTCGCCCATTCGAGGCTGTGGATATAATCTTCGATCGCCAGCATCGACGGTGTGTTGATCGTCTCGCCCTTGAAGATGCCCTCGATCAGCTTGCCGCCCTTGGTCATGCGGAAGATCTTCGGCAGCGGCCAGGCGGGGGTGTAGCTTTCGAGCCGTTCGACGGCACGCGGGCCGAGCACCAATATACCATGCGCGCCTTCGCCGCCGAGCACCTTCTGCCAGGAGAAGGTGACGACATCGAGCTTGTCCCACGGAATGTCCTGCGCGAAACAGGCCGAGGTGGCGTCGGCGATGGTCAGGCCTTCGCGGTCGTCGCGGATCCAGCTGCCATTCGGTACGCGCACGCCTGAGGTGGTGCCGTTCCAGGTGAAGACGATATCCGTCGACTGGTCGAGCGCGGCGAGGTCGGGCAGGGCGCCATAGGGTGCCTTGACGACGTCGGCCTCGATCTTGAGCTGCTTGACGACGTCGGTGACCCAGCCCTCTCCGAAGCTCTCCCATGCGACCATCGTCGTCTTGCGGGCGCCAAGCAGGCTCCACAGCGCCATCTCGACCGCGCCGGTGTCCGAGCCGGGCACGATGCCGATGCGGTGGGTGGCGGGAATACCGAGGATGTCACGGGTCAGATCGACCGCATGATTGATCCGCGCCTTGCCGAGCTTCGAGCGATGTGAGCGGCCGAGCGATCCGGTGGCGAGTTTTTCAGGAGCCCAGCCCGGCGGCTTGGCGCAGGGACCGGAAGAGAAATGGGGGCGTGCCGGCTTGGAGGCCGGGTATTCGAAATCAGTCATTTAAGACTCTCCTCACAGAGAGCACGCGCTGCGTTGGGACAGCGTGGCCCGCCGGCGCTTCTAAAGATGAGTGGTGACAAGTCAATGCGTGATGCGAAGTTCTGACGAGATCGTCATCCAGGGAAAGCTGGAATCTCGTTCGGCAAAAGCGCGCGTCAAGCTACTGATATTTCAGCTTTCGCTGGAATGACGGCAGGCGTAAAAAAGGCCCCGGAGCGACGCCCGAGGCCTCTTCCATGTGGTCGACAGATTATTACTTCGCCGGAGCCGCTTCGTTGCCGGCGGCCGGAGCCGCAGCATTGTCGGCTGGAGCGCCGGCAGCCGGAGCCGCTTCGGCGGGAACCGCAGGCATCGGCTTCGGCGCATCGCTCTGCTTGTTGAGATATGCGATGACGTTCGCCCGGTCTTCCGGCTTGGAGAGGCCCGCGAAGGTCATCTTGGTGCCGGGAGCGAAAGCCTTCGGGCTCTTCAGCCAGGCGTTGAGCTTGTCGAAATCCCATGTGCCACCGACGCTCTTGAGCGCATCGGAGAAGGCAAAGCCGTTGGCGCCGACACCGATGCCTTCACCGACCACGTTCCACAGGTTCGGGCCGAGTGCGTTGGGACCGCCCTTCTCCGCATTGTGGCAGGCGGCGCACTTCTTGAATACGTCGGCGCCCTTGGCGGGATCGGCGCTCGCCAGATAGAATGCGATCGGCTTGTCCGCGACAGCAGCGCCGCCGGCATCGCCTTCTTCCTCAACGCCCTCGACGACATAGCCCATCTTCTCGGGCCGCTCAGCTTTGAAATATTCGCCGCTGAGGATCGAAAGGCCCAGTGCGGCGATACCGCCAGCCAGCGCCCAGCCGGCAATCGTATTTGCGCGATCGTCCATGTGCCCCACAAGCTCCCTGGTAACGTGGGAGATGGAACCCACGCCGAAATCGCGCTCCCTTTATAATCGGTTGGAGGGCTCCGCAAGCGTCCCGACACCCGAATATGCTGCGGTGCGACTTGCGATCGGCCCGAGGCCCGCCTAATCGGCTGCGCAGCATGCAGAACTATCCCACTCCCGCTCGGGTGCTCGTCGCCGAAATGTCCGCCGCCTGCGCCGCCGATCCGGGCCGCGCCGTGGCGTTTCAGGGAGCTCCCGGCGCCAATTCGCATATCGCCGCGCTCGCCGTATTTCCGAACTGCCTGCCGCTGCCGTGCTTCAGTTTCGAAGATGCGCTGGACGCCGTGCGCGACTTCCGCGCCGATTGCGCGGTCATCCCGATCGAAAACTCGCTGCACGGCCGCGTCGCCGACATGCATTTCCTGCTGCCCGAATCAGGGCTGGTGATCACCGGCGAGCATTTCATGCGGATCAGTCATACGATGATGGCGCTGCCGAACCACGGCAAGATCACCGAGGTGATGAGCCATCCGCAGGCGCTTGGGCAGTGCCGCCACTGGCTGCGCGCCAACGGCATCACCCCGATCTCCTATCCGGATACCGCTGGGGCCGCGGCCGCGGTGGCGGAAGCCGGCGACAGCCATGTCGCCGCGCTCGCGCCCGCGCTCGCAGCGCCGATCTACGGGCTGAAGGTGGTGAAGGACGATCTGCAGGATTCGGAGGACAACACGACGCGCTTCGTTGTGCTGGCCCGCGCCGCTCCGGACGTGCCGCTCGACAGTACGCCGGTGATGACCACCTTCATCTTCGAGGTGAAGAACATTCCCGCGGCGCTCTACAAGGCGCTGGGCGGTTTCGCGACCAACGGCGTCAACATGACCAAGCTCGAAAGCTATCAGCGCGGCGCGACCTTCGCAGCGACCGAATTCTACGCGGACATCGAGGGCCATCCCGACCAGCCGCATGTCCGCCGCGCACTTGAGGAACTTGCCTTCCACACCAAATGGGTGCGCCTGCTCGGGACATATCCGCAGGCCCGCGGACGGGTGCTGGTCTGATCCGAATCGCCACAGCTGCGGCGCGCTAAGCCCCATTCGCCCAGGCGGTGAGCAGCGTATAGGCGATCGCCATCGGGAAGCTCATGTCGAACGGCGCGTCGGGATGTCCGGCCAGCGCTGCGCGGACCTCCTCCCGATTCACCCACAGCGCGTCGCCAATCTCCTTGGGATCGAGTTTGAGCACGTCGCTCTCCACCTTGGCGATGCAGCCGATCATCAGCTGGGATTGCATCGGCCAGGGTTGGCTGGCGATGTAGCGGACCTCGGTCACGACGACGCCGGCCTCCTCATGAAGCTCGCGAGCGACCGCGTCCTCGATCGATTCGCCGACTTCCAGAAAGCCGGCGAGCGCCGAATAGAAGCGCGGGGGCATGCGGATATTGCGGCCGACCAGCACGCGATCTCCATATTCCGCTAGCATGATCACCACGGGGTCCGTGCGCGGGAAATGCTCGGTGCCGCAGCCTCCATCCTCCTTGCGGCAGAAGCGCGCCCATCCCGAGCGCCCTACCGCGGTGACGTGGCCGCAATTGGCGCACCAGCCATGACGGCTGTGCCAATCGACGAGCGCGCGGGCGGCGGCATAGGTGCCGGCGTCGCCATGCTCGGTCATCGATCGCACGGCCATGATGCCAGCGCGCTGGTCGCTAGCCGGATCTATCCTCGTCAGGGACACAAAGCGCGGCTTGCCGTCGATCAGGCCAAGCAATGCCAGCGGCGCGTCGGGATCTGCTTCGGCCAGCGAGCCCCAACTCAGCCGACCGTCGGGGTCTATCACCGGATTGAGCCCCTCCAGCCGCAACAGCCGCGCCGACAGGCTGGTGCATTGCTCGTCAAAATAAGCCTGGTTCTCGCGCTCGATGTCGATGCGGACGAGCGGCGATCCAGTGAAGCCGGGGGCGGGGAAGTCGGCCATCATCTCTCCATGGGTTGACGCGTAGCGATAGCGCGGGCCGCGGCGCGGGCGAAGAGGGTGGGGAGGCCCGCCTCCTCGATTCGGTCGATCGGCCACCATTCGCCGTCGCCGATATCGTCCGAGCAACTGGCCGCCATCACCCGCAGGTCGAGCGCGAAATGGGTGAAGATGTGGGCAACCGTTCCGGCGTCGCGCCACGCGCCGCCGGTCGGTGCGCCGGCAAGTCCAGGGTCAGTATCGATCCAGGGACCGCTAGGCAGCGCGCGCATGCCGCCGAGCAGGCCTTTCGCCGGTCGCCGCACCAGCCAGACATGCTCGCCGCGTTCGATCCAGAAGGCGGTGCCGTGCCGCTGCGGCTTGGCGCGCTTCGTCACCTTGACAGGATAGCTCTCGGGATTGCCCGACGCTCGTCCCGTGCAGAGCGGGCTCAGCGGGCAAAGCAGGCATTGCGGGGAGCGGACGGTGCAGATGCCCGACCCCAGATCCATCATCGCCTGGGCGAAATCGCCTGCGCGGTGATTGGGGGTGATGCGATCCACCATCAGGCGGAGCGCTGGACGCGCCTGCGGCAGCGGCTGATCGAAAGCGAACAGGCGGCTGCCGACCCGCTCGACATTGGCGTCGATCACGACTGCACGCCGGCCGAAAGCGATCGCGGCAATGGCGGCGGCGCTGTAGTCGCCGATGCCGGGCAGGGTGCGCAGGCCGGCCTCGTCGTCCGGGAATTGGCCGCCATGGTCGCGCGCAACCGCGCGGGCGCAGGCGATTAGGTTGCGGGCGCGGGCATAATAGCCGAGCCCCGCCCAGGCGGCCATCACTTCGGCCTCGTCGGCCGCCGCGAGGTCGGTCACCGCCGGCCAGCGCGTGGTGAATCGCTCGAAATAGGGTTTCACCGCCGCGACGGTGGTCTGCTGCAGCATCACCTCGGAAAGCCACACGCGATAGGGATCAGGCGGGGGCGATCCCGGTTCGGCGCGCCAGGGCAGGCGCCGCCGATGGGCGTCGTACCAGGCAAGCAAATTTTCAGCTACGGCATCGACGCGCATGGGGCGCCTATGGCATGAAGCGCGCAATGAGCGAAACCGGCAAGACAGTGAAATCGGCGCGAGCCAAATCCGCCAAGCCCGCGCAGGCGAGCGAGCCGCGCCCGCGCGGCGGTTCGGCGCGTTCGGTCGCGGATATGCTGCCCGATGTCGGCCGCGCGGCCTTTCGCCGCTTCGGCTTCGTGCAGAGTTCGGTGGTCAGCCGCTGGGCGGAGATCGTCGGCGAGCGCTATGCTAGGGTGTCCGTTCCCGAATCGATTCGCTTCCCGCAGGGTCGCCGCTCCGAGGGTGTGCTGGCGCTGCTGGTCGACGGCGCGCACGGCACGATGCTCCAGCATGTCGCGCCCACCATCATCGAGCGGGTCAACCGCTTCTTCGGCTATCCCGCGGTCGCACGCATCGCGATCAAGCAGGGTGTCTGCGCTGCGCCGGCCGCGCCAGCGCCGCGAGTTGCGCCGCCCTCGCTCAAGATGCTGCCGGTCGACCTCGGCGAGAGCTTGAGGACGGTCGGCGATCCCGAACTTCGCGCCTGCCTGGAATCGCTGGCGGGCGCGCTTGCGGCTACCAGCGGGCCGCCGGTCATTACTTCCGGAGACGCCGATCAGTGAAGACGCTGCCGGCCGCAGCGGCTGCGCTGCTCGTCCTGTTGATGCCGTCTGGCTTGTCCGCCACAAAGCCAGCCGCCAAGCCACCCGCGAAGGCGGCGCCCGCCGCGCGCAACTGGCTGCTGACGACCAGCCGCACCGCCGAAGGCGCGATCGTCGTCGGCAACCCCGCGGCCAAGGTGAAGCTCGTCGAATATCTCTCGCTCACCTGCCCGCATTGCGCCGCACTGGCGCAGGAGGCGATGCCGACGCTGAAGCGCGACTATATTGCAAGGGGCGTCGCCAGCCTCGAGGTGCGCCATGCGGTGCGCGACGGCTATGACTTCGTCGCATCGTTGCTGCTGCGCTGCGAGCCGCCCACGCGTTATCTCGATTCGATCGAAGCCTTGTTTGTTACCCAGCAGGACTGGATGGCCAAGGGGGAGAGCGCGGCGGGCACGCCCGATTTCGATACCAAGTCGAACGACGAGAAGATGGCAATTGTCGCCAAGGCGGCGGGCTTTGACGCTTTCTTCCTCAAACGCGGGATGACACCGAGAGACTATGCAGCCTGCATGGCCGACACAGCCGGCAAGGATCAGCTCACGCAAATGGCCGGCAACAGCTGGCAACGCGACGCTATTCCTGGGACACCGCTGATCCTGCTTAACGGTAAGCGGCAGGAGAACGTCCACGCATGGGCGGATCTGGAACCCTTGATCAAGACCGCCTTGCGGTAGGCGGGCGGCTTTCCTTTCAATCCGACTAACCAGTTCGCTTATCCTGATTTCAAGCTTGTTGCGTGCTTATCGGCCTGCCCTCGCTTGGGGGGCAACTGATCGGCGCCTGATGTTCGACAAATTTTTCGACCTGGTCCGCAACGAATCGGGCAACGCGCTGTTCCTTGTCGGATTGTCGCTCCCTGTTCTGATCGGCGCAGGTGGGCTGGCGACCGACACGGTCCAGTGGACGGTCTGGAAAAGGGAAATCCAGCGCCAAGCAGACTCGGCAGCACTCGCCGGAGCCTATGCCAAGGCCCAGGGCAGCGATCCGGCGGCGAGCGCTACGACCGAAATAAACCGGCACAGTTTCGTGACATTGCTCGGAGCGCCCACCATCGAAAGCGCCCCCATGGCAGGCAGCTATGCCGGAAACGTCAATGCCGTCCGGGTGGTGCTCAAGATGCAGAAGGCGCTTCCCTTCTCGAGCATGTTCCTGAGCTCGGCGCCCGTGCTGACCGCAGATGCAACCGCGGCCGTCATCAGCAACGGCAATTACTGCATAATCTCGCTGGAGCCGACGAGCACCACCGGTGTGACGATGCAAGGCAATGCAAGCGTGACGATGGGCTGCGGCATCGCCACCAATTCGATCGCCAGCAACGCCGTGACGGCGGGCGGAAGCAGCAGCATCTTTGCGACGCCGGTCGCGGCGGTGGGCGGGCTTCTGGCCAGCGCCAACTATGCGGCGGGCACGACGCTGCAGCCCTATTCGATCGCTCAGCCAGATCCCTTCGCCGGATTGCCGACGCCATCGGTAACGAGCTGCAGCGGCAAGCTTAGTGTGGCGCCGAACGCAACCCAGCATGTGACTAATGCCTCGGGCGTGTCCTGCTATCGCGGCATGGACCTGAAGGGCACGGTCAGCTTCGATCCCGGCGTGTACCTTATCGACGGAAGCTCCTTCAGCGCTGGATCGCAGGCGGTGATCACCGGCGCCGATGTGACCTTCATCCTCACCAGCAGCAATGCGACGTCCAATCCGAGCACAATCGCCACGGTGGATATCAACGGTGGCGCCAACCTGCAGCTCACCGCTCCGACCAGCGGGACCTACAAGGGTGTCCTGTTCTACCAGGATCGCCGCGCGCAGGATGCGGGAACCAACACGGTCAACGGCAATGCCGGTTCGAAGCTGCAGGGTGCGATTTACATGGCGTCGCAGGCGGTAAGCTTCTCGGGCGATTCGGGCATGATCACCGAATGCATCCAGATCGTGAGCCGGCGCGTCACCTTCATCGGCAACACCACGATCGCCAACAACTGCCCGAGCGGTTCGGGCGCGTCGTCTTTCACCGGCGCGCGCGTCCAGCTGGTGAGCTGACGATGGGCTTGCGGCGGCTTCGCGACCTGCCGTCCGACGATCGCGGCATCAGCGTGATCGAGACCGCAATCGTGATCCCGGCGCTGGTGATGCTGATTGCCGGCGTGTCGGATCTGGCGATGGGCTTTGCCGCGAAGCTGAAGGTCCAGCAGGCGGCGGCGCGCACCATAGAAATGGCCACGGCAGGTGGCCTGAACAGTGCGGCCTTCCAGGCTTTGCAGGCCGAGGCTGCCGGTGCGGCGTCGGTCCCCTTGGCGCAGGTCACGCTCGACAAGTGGCTGGAATGTGCAGGCGTGAGGCAGGCATCGTTCGACGGCAGCTGCTTTACCGGCCAGCAGGTCGGACGCTTCGTGTCGATCTCGATCAGCGCGAGCTATCGGCCGATGTTCCCGATTGTGCAGCTGTCCGCCAGCGGCGCCATTCCGTTGGCGGGCTACTCGTCGGTGCGGGTGCAGTGAGCGCGCGGCGCGGGGATGTCGCTGGCGACGTACGCGGCGCCTCCGCGGTCGAGTTCGCGCTGGTGATCCCGGTGCTGCTGACGATGATCATCGGCATCATCCAGATCGCGATCATGTTCTTTGCGGATGCGGGGCTGCAGCAGGCGGTTGAAACCGGCGCGCGCTACGCGACGATCTATCCGAACCCCTCCGATGCCCAGATCCTGGCAAAGGTGAGCGGCAGCAAGTTCGGACTCGACAATAGCCGGATCACCGGCCCTTCGGTCGTCCACGGCACCGCGAACGGCGTGAAGTTCGTCGAGGTGACCATGGCCTATGCGGTTCCGCTGAACTTCATCTTCTTTCAGATAAACGCGGTCAGCCTGAGCCACACGAGGCGCGCCTATCAACCGTAGCGCATATCGCTCTTGAGCCTGTGCTAAAGCCCAAGCCGCTGCTTCAACTCGTCGATGCGCTTGGACGCCTCGGCCTTGGTAAGATCATCGGCAGGCAGCTCCTCGCCAGCCTGCTCGCACAGCGTGGCAAGATAGGATGATTGCGCTCCGGTCATCGGATCGTCTCCCGACACCCAGTCATCAGGCGCCTTCTCGGTGTTCGAACCCGGATTGTCGTCCAGCTTCGGATTATGACTCGTATCAGCCATGTCTGCCTCTTGTGTTCATGATTTGTACCAATGCGCCGGAGGCCGCCTTGTTCCGTTCATCACGCAATATCAGGGCAGTTCTGGCTTGGCGGGCTGGTGTTTGGTGGCGGGAGCCATGGGGAGCGCTTCATGCGGCGGCACTGGCCTTTTGGGGCTCAAACGTTCGGCCACGAACATGGCGAGAATGGCCGCGCTGACTGCCACGATGGCAACGACCATCACTCGCCACACCACTCTCCACATCCCGACCTCTGCAGGCCCACACAGGCGGAGAATGTCGAGGGAACAGGTGGGGCTGCTCCCCCGACGTCGTCATCTGATCAGAAGGAAGTGTCGCGATCGGTCCTGCGGTTGCCCGCGAGATCGTCGCGGTCGCGGTCTCTTTCCAGGTCTCGGTCTCGGTCTACACCATGGCTGACCGTGCCGCGATTGCCCTCGTCAACCTCGACCTCGGTCCGCCGCACCGTATCGTCGATATTCTCTACCCGTTCCTCGGCGGTCTTGCGGACCACGACCTCCTCGCGGACCACCGCCTCCTTGGCCACCACGGCTTCTTCGGCCGTCTCCGTCATCTCGATGTCGCGATCACGTAGCAGATCTGCGTCGCCGATATCTCCGGCGCGGCTGGTCTCATCCGCGGGGCGCCGTTCGACGCTGACATGTTCGTCTCGAAGGGTAACCTGCTCATGGACCGGCTGCTCGACGATATAGGAACGGACCCGCGCACCGCCGCGCTCGACCTCACGCTTGCCGACGCGAAGCTGCTCCTCGATCACCGGGATGCGCTCCTCGTCGACCACCGAGCCCGATCGATCGGAGAATCTGGATTCGGATGTGCTGTCGCCAAACCGGGTATCGGTGGCGGACACGCCGGTGCCGGCACCGGCGAAGCCCCCGGTCCAGCCACTGCTGCGCCAATCCTGCGTGCGGCGATCCAGATCCACGCTGTTCGCTTCCTCGAGAATGCGGACGGCTTCGTTCGCCTCGTCTTCGTCGACCTGGGCACTGACCACTACACCGCCGCGCCGAACGCCCTCCTCATAGGTGTAGCGATCCTCGTCGGGCAGGAACATCTCCTTGATCGAGGCCCAGATGCCGCGGTCCTCGCGGTCAGAATAACGGTCGGTTCTGAACCCTTGGCTGTTTTGGTCCATGATCCTGATCCGGTCGGCATCGATCCTCGACTGCCGCAGCCGGTCGGCCGCAGCCTCGGCTTCATGGCGGTTGTCGAAAAGCGCCGTGACTGTTCGCGACATAGTCCTACTCCTTGCTTGGTGGTGATACGGTCCCGTCGCTGCGGTGCCGCTCGATGATCGCTTGCTGCGACTTGAGAGGTATAGATTTTTCGAAGCGTTCGGCGGTCTGGCGTCGTCGGATGTGGATTTCTTCCTTCAGTACGAGCCGTTTCTCCACGACCAGAATTTCCTCGACGACGGGTATGATCAGCGTACCGTCTTCCTCGCGGATATCGGGCACGCTCTCGATTGGGCGATCTACTGGAACATGATGGATGTCTACTTGATCTTGCCGAAGTTCTTCGGTGACTCGCTCTATTGTTTCAGTGGTGAAAGTTCTGACACGGACCGTTCCGGTTTCGAAGCGTTCCTTCGAAGTAGAAATCTGCTCTTCCACCAGCGGAATGACTTCTACGCGATCGCGATTTGCCATTTTTGTATTTTCCAGAAGTGCTTCAGGGCCATGTCATCGGAGATGTGCGATAAACAAATAGCTGGAAGACCTGTTCCTGTTGACGCCGAAAGGATTTCGATAGTTTTGACGGGCGCACGCAAAAGCGCGGTCGGCCGAGTGGGTGGCGGCGGAGGAGCCCATCTGCCGTCGAAATAAACTTGATTTCAGAGGCGGTTCGCGGCGATTATCCGGAGGGGCAGATCGATGGGGGGTATCATGGCCGAACATCCGAGGGTGCGTCTGGCGAAGCTATTCGATCTGAGGATCGCCTATGACCCGCGCGGGCTAAATCGCGTGCAGTTCCTGGCGCCCGGCATGGCGCCGAAGATCGAGGGGCCGTGGCGGATCTATGGCTTCAATGGCAATGCAAACGAGCCGCCGGAGACGTCCGGAGTGAAATAGCTCCGCGGGAGACATGACGGGCTGAGATGCGACGGCCGCCGGCGCTCTGCAGCAAGCTTCTCTTGCGCGCTCCGCCGCCGCGGCTATCACTGTGCGCTACAGCCCATAGGCGCTGCTCGGAGACTATGAGAATATGACGAAAACGCTGACCCTCGCGGCGATCGGTTTAGCGCTGGTGCTGACCGGCTGCGGTAAGAAGGACGCGAACGAAGGCGCTGCCGCCAATGTTGCGACCGCTGCCCCCCAGGTTCCCTACACTGGCAAGGACTGGACCGGAACCGTCGCCAAGACGCCCGAGGGCGGCTTCCGGATGGGCAATCCCGACGCGCCGGTAAAGCTGGTCGAATATGCCTCGATCACCTGCCCGCATTGTCGCGACTTCACCAAGGCCGGCGCCGAGCCGCTCAAGAACGATTATGTCAGAACCGGCAAGGTGAGCTGGGAATATCGTAATTTCGTGCTCAATCCGCTTGACGTCGCGGCAACGCTGGTCGCGCGCTGCCAGGGGGCCGACACCTTCTTCCCGTTCGTCGAGCAGCTCTACGCAACGCAGTCCGACTGGGTGGGCAAGTTCAACTCGATCGACGAGAAGAAGCTCCAGTCGCTCGGTGCGCTGCCGCAGCAGGAGCAATTCATCCAGTTGGTGCAACTGTCGGGCCTCGAAGACTTCTTCAAGGCCCATGGCGTACCGGCGGATCGCATCCAGGCCTGTCTTGCCGACAAGGGCGCGCTGGCGGAGCTGCTCAAGATCCGCGACCATGGCGCCAATGAGGACAAGGTCGACGGTACGCCGAACTTCTTCCTGAACGGCGAACGCCAGGAAGGCGTCTATGATTGGCCCGGCCTCGAAGCCAAGCTGCGCGAACGCGTCCGCTGAGATGAGCAGCGGGGGCGCATCGGCGGGGGCTGGCTGAGCCGCCGATGCGCATCCGCAAGCTGCGTCTGTCCGGGTTCAAAAGCTTCGTCGAGCCGGCGGAGCTGGTCATCGAGCGCGGCCTGACGGGGATCGTCGGACCCAATGGTTGCGGCAAATCCAACCTGCTCGAAGCGATCCGCTGGGTGATGGGCGAATCCAGCGCCAAGTCGATGCGCGGCGGCGGCATGGAGGATGTGATCTTCGCCGGTACGACCACCCGGCCCGCCCGCGATTTCGCCGAGGTCACCCTGTTCACCGAGCGGCCCGATGCGGAGGGCGACCAGGATCGGGAGGTCGAGGTCACCCGCCGGATCGAGCGCGGCGCGGGTTCTGCCTATCGGATGAACGGCCGCGACGTTCGCCAGAAGGACGTCGGGTTGATGTTCGCCGACGCCGCCACCGGCGCGCACTCGCCCGCGCTGGTCAGCCAGGGCCGGATTGCCGCCGTCATCGCCGCCAAACCCGCCGAGCGGCGTCAGATGCTCGAAGAGGCGGCGGGGATCGCCGGGCTCCACGTCCGCCGCAAGGATGCCGAGCAGAAGCTGCGAGCGACCGAGGTGAACCTCGCGCGGCTCGACGACCTGATCGCCGACATGGAGGCGCGCACTGGATCGCTGCGGCGGCAGGCGCGGACCGCCGAACGCTATAAGGCGCTCAGCGAGCAGATCAGGACCGCGGAGGCGCGGCTGATCTTCTCGCGCTGGCGCGACGCCGCCAATGCGGCCGACGCTGCTCAGAAGGAGGCTGCGCTTGCCGAGGCCACGGTCAGCCAGGCCACTGATATCCAGCGAGCGCTGTTGGCCCGGCAAGCGGAGATTACCCGCAAGGTCGGCGATGCACGCGCCGCGGCGCAGAGCTCGCGCGAGCGGTCGACCGGGCTGGCCCATCGCCTCGCGACGCTGAACGCCGACCTGGAAGGGGTCCGCCGCCGCATCGCCGATATAGGACAGGCGCGCGATACGCTGGGCCGCGACCGCGCGCGGGAGGATCGGCTGGCGATCGACGCCGCGGCTGCTCTGGCCGCACTCGGGCAGGAAGAAAAAGAACTCGGCCGGCGGATCGACGAGGCGACGGTGCGGCAGTCGGCGATCGACGCACAGGTGCGAGACGCAGAGAACGAAGCGCGCGAGGCCGAGTTGGCCGTGGCCAAGGCGCAGGCTGCCTATGCCGCGGAGCAGGCCGACATGCGGGTAGCGCAGGCCAATGTCACGGCCGCGCGCCAGCGGCTGGAACGGGCGCAGGCCGAGGCCCAGAGGATTGCGCGCGAACTCGCAGCCCTGGGCGACGAGGCGCCGCTGATTGCCCGCAGGACGGCGGCGATAGCCGCGCGAGAACATGCCGAGCGCGCCATAGCGGACGCGATGGCATCGATCGGCGCGGCGGAGGAAGCTCGCACGGCCGCCGCCGCACGGCGCGAGGAGGCGGAGACGACGAGCGGCGCGGCGCGGGCGGCCCTGGCTGCGCTGGAGTCCGAAGCGCGCTCGCTGGAGAAGACGGGCGGCGCGGTCGGGCAGGGCAATCGCGCAATTGATCGGATCAAGGCCGCGCCAGGCTATGAACGCGCGCTGGCGGCGGCTTTGGGCGACGATCTCGACGCGGCCGTCGGCGGGGACGGACCGCTGCGCTGGTCGGGCGCGGACAAGGCCGATGACCCGGAGCTTCCGACCGGTGTGGACAATCTTGCCGATCATGTCGTCGCCCCCGCAGAACTCGCTCGGCGACTGGCCCAGGTGGGCGTTGTCGAAGGCGATGACGGCTCGATCCCGCTGTTAGCCGGGCAGCGACTCGTCACGCGTGGCGGCCGGATGCGGCGCTGGGATGGTTTCGTCGCCGCCAATGTCGGTGCCGCCGCCGCGGAACGGCTGGTGCGGGCAAATCGGCTCGCCGAACTCAACGCCGCCCTGCCGAAGGCACGTGCCGATCTGGCTGCGGCGCAGTTTTCGCTGGCCGACGCCAATGGGACCGTGCAGGCAGCGAAGGCGGCAATCGATGCGGCGCGCGTGGAACTCGGCCGGGCCGAAGTCGCGCAGCGGGGTGCGATCCGCGACGAGGACCAGGCCACTACGGCGATCGAGCGGCTGGCCGGCCAGCGCGGCGCCATGTCCGAGCGGCAGCAGCGCGCCGCCGGCGAAGCGGACGAGGCTGGCGAGGCGGTCCAGGCGCAGATGGCGGTGATGCTGGCCCTGCCCGACGGTGAAGCGAGCCGTAGCGAAGTCGAGCGGCTGCGCAGGGCCAGCGAGATGGTGCGCGCGCGGCTGTTCGAGGCGCGGGGGCAGGCGATGACCCTTGCGCAGGCCGCCTCCGCCGACGCGCAGCGCCAGCAAGCGGCACGCGCCGAGGCGAAGAGCTGGCGAAGCCGGGCGGGGGATGCCGCAAACCGCATCGCCGAGATGGATTCGCGCGCGCGCGCTATCGAGACCGAGACCAGGGCGCTCGATGGCCGCCCCGAGGAACTGCAGGCTTTGATCGAGACGGTGGGTGCAGATGCGCGCGCCGCTGACCAGGCGGCCGATGCCGCGCGGGAGGCTGAGCGGCTGGCGGAGGCGGAACTGCGCGCGATCGAGACAGATGTGGCGCAGGCCGGCGAAGCGCTTGCTGCAGCGCGCGAGGCGCGCGCCGGCGCGCAGGCGCGGCACGAGAACCAGGAACAGCGCCGCGTGGAGATGAGCCGCCTGTCGGGCGAACGTTTCGAATGCCCGGCGCCGGTACTGCCCGAAAAAATCGGCTTTCAGAGCGACGAGGTGGCCGACGGCGCGGCGGAGTCGTCGCGACTTGAGCGGCTGACCGCCGACCGCGAGCGGCTCGGTCCGGTCAATCTCGTTGCCGAGAGCGAACTCGCCGAGATCGAGAGCCAGCACGGCAGCAGCATCGCCGAGCGCGACGAACTCTACCAGGCGATCAACCGGCTGCGGGGTTCGATCGGCAGCCTCAATCGCGAAGGGCGGGCGCGGCTGCTTGCGGCGTTCGAGGCAGTGGACGGACATTTCCGCCGGTTGTTCACGACGCTCTTTGCGGGCGGCGAGGCGCATCTCGCGCTGATCGACAGCGAAGACCCGCTCGAGGCAGGACTCGAGATCATGGCGCAGCCGCCGGGCAAGAACCTGAGCTCGCTCACTCTTTTGTCGGGGGGCGAGCAGGCGCTGACCGCGGTCGCGCTGATCTTCGCGCTGTTCCTCACCAATCCTGCGCCGATCTGCGTGCTGGACGAAGTCGACGCCCCGCTCGACGACGCCAATATCGAGCGTTTCTGCGACCTGCTCGTGGCGATGACCAACGAGACCGACACGCGCTACCTGATCGTCACCCACAATGCCGTCACGATGAGCCGGATGCACCGCCTGTTCGGCGTCACGATGATCGAGCGCGGCATCAGCCGGCTGGTCTCGGTCGATCTGGGCGCGGCGGAGCAGCTTCTCGCCGCGGAATAGCTGCAATCGGCGGTTAATCCGTCCCACGCTACCAGCAGGTGCGACACGCCGGAGACTTATCGCCAGATGAATCGAATGCTCAACCGACTGCTCGCGCTGCTGCTCGCGCCAGCCGTGCCCGCCATCCCGGCATGGGCCACCGAACCGGTGCCTGCCGCGTCCGGGGAGCAGTCCGCGCCGGTGGCTGCACCGAGGGACTCCTATGCGCGCTTCGCGCCGGAGATCGCGGCGTTCCAGCGGCAGGACAAGGACCTTGGAACAGTCAACGGCGGCACGTTGTTCGTGGGCAGCTCCAGCATCAGGCGCTGGGATGTCGCGGCTGGCTTTCCCGCATTCGCCCCGGTCAACCACGGCTTCGGCGGTTCGGAAACGCCTGATGTGCTGTATTATTACCCGCAGATAGTGTCGGTCTATCGGCCCGCCGTCGTGGTCGTCTATATCGGGGAGAATGATATCGCGCATGGGGCAGCGCCAGAGCGGGTGACCGCCGACGTGCTGACCCTGCTCAGCCGCCTGCGATCTGATCTGCCCCAGGCGCGTATCGTCTTCCTGTCGCTCAAACCCGGCAACGCCCGGTGGGGACTATGGACGAAGATGCAGCAGGTGAACGCGGCCGTGAAGGCGCGGGCGGAGGCCGCAGCCGATTTCGACTATCTCGATGTCGGCACGCCTTTGCTGGGCACGGACGGCCGGCCCGACGACCGCTATTTCCTGGAGGATCGCATCCACCTGAATGCGGACGGCTACGCAATATGGAACCTGCTTGTCGACGCCTATCTGGAGATGACGCCGCCGGTATCAGCCCAGATGGCGGGCGGCGAGAGTGTAGCGCACTAGCTGTTTGATTTCGTTCAGATCGAACTGAATCGCGTCCGGCTTGCTTTGATCGACACGAACCGCCTTGGACAATGTCGCGACACTTCGCTTGTTGAAATCATATGCCGCGGATCGTCGTTAGGTTGAGCTGTCGTGGCGCTGAACGCTTTCGATGACCATGATGACTCTTGCGCAAAAACTATTCGGCTATTCACCTTAGACCGGCTATTACCCCGCGATCTGCCGGTTCTAAAAGGCCCGAGGCCAAACCGGAACAGCTATGGGAGGGTCGAATGAACGAGGTTTTGGACAGACAGATCGAGCAACGCTATTCTGCATGCCGTTATTGTGTCGGCAACTGTGGCGTGATCGTTGATGTCGATGTCCAAACGGGCCGGGCGATCGACCTCCGCGGTGACAGGAATCACCCGCTGACCAAGGGTTACGCCTGCATCAAGGGCCTTCAGGGCGTCTATGCGCTCAATGCACCGGATCGCATCCTACGCCCGCTCAAGCGCAATGAAGAGGGCGGGTTCGACGAGATTCCCCTGGAACAGGCGCTCGACGAGATCGCGGCGAAAATGCAGATCGGCATCTCCGAGGATGGACCGCAGTCCGTCGCCGTTTACAAAGGAACGCAGGGATTCAGCCACGCCCCGTTGCTGGAAATGGTGCGGCGATGGATGGATTGCATCGGCTCTCCGTACATGTTCACCACCTGGACGATCGATCAATCGGCTAAATTCGTGGCGGCTGAACGGCTGGGCGTCTGGGGCGCCGACCCGCATCATATGCTCGAGTCCGACGTGATGATGATCGTGGGCGGCAACCCGCTCGTGTCGATCGGCATGATGGGGGTCACCCCCACCAACGTCACCAAGCAGTTTAAGGCCGCCAAGGAGCGCGGCATGAAGCTGATCGTGGTCGATCCGCGGCGATCGGAAACCGCGGCGCTTGCCGACCTGCACCTGCAGATCAAGCCGGGCGAGGATGTCACGCTGTTCGCCGGATTACTGCGCGAAGTTCTAGCCAACGGGTGGGAAGACAGCGAATTTTGCGCGGCTCATGTCATCCAGATGGAGGAACTGCGCAATGCAGTCGCGCCGTTCAGCATCGACATGGTGTCCGAGCGAACCGGGCTGTCGGCTGAAGACGTTCGTGCCGCGGCCCGCATGTTCGCGCATGATGCGCGACGCGGGGGCGTTTTCAGCGGCACCGGCCCGTCCATGGCCCCGCATTCCAACCTGTCGGAACACCTGCTCCAGGTGCTTAATGTGGTGTGCGGCCGTTATAACAGGGAAGGCGATGTCGTGCGCGGAGCCGGGCTGATGCGCCCGCGCACCATGGTGGCGCAGGTCTATCCGCCCAAGCGCAGCTGGGAGCGGGAGCCTAAAATGCGCGCGACAGGTTATGGCACGCTGAACGGCGAAATGATGACCGCTGCGCTGCCCGACGAGATACTGACGCCTGGACCTGGCCGCGTTCGATCCCTGATCGTGGTCGGCGGCAATCCGGCGGCAGCCTTTCCCGATCACTTGAAGACGCTCAAGGCATTGAAGGCGCTCGACCTGCTGGTCACGATCGAACCCTTCATGACGGAAACTGCGCGGTTCGCGCATTATATCCTGCCCCCCACCATGCAATATGAGCGGTGGGACCTGCTGTTCGGGCATGAAGGCGAATCTCTCAATCCGGAACCCTATCAGCAATTGCTGTCCGCGGTCGCTACTCCCCCCGCCGGATCTGACCTGATCGAGGACTGGCGGATATTCTATGAACTCGCAAAGCGGCTGGGCAAGGAGCTCACGTTCTGCGGAAGCCCGATGGACATGGAAAGGACGCCTACCAGCGAAGAACTGCTCGAAAAGATTATCGCGAATGGCCCGCTGTCCCTCGATCATCTGAAAAAACATCCTCGCGGCACGTTCATTGAGGTGCCGCCGACTGTCGTCCAGGCCGGCGGCGGCGATCCTGCTGCCCGGTTCGAGGTGGCGCCTATCGATGTGGTTGAGGAACTGGAAGCGGTCCGCGTCGAACATTCCGCATCAAAGGAATATCCCTACCGGCTGATTTCGCGCAGGATGCGGGAATTGCTGAATACGGTGGGGTTGAATTTCCCGGTGTGCCGCACTCGCGAACCCTATAATCCAGCCTATTTTCATCCGCAGGACATGGCTGCGATCGGTATCAAGGGAGGCGACTGGATAGAAATCGCGTCCGACCATGGCCAGCTTCAGGCGATCGCAAAGCCTGACGGCACCGTGGGCAAGGGATCGATATCGATGACCCATTGCTGGGGCGGACTGCCAGAGGACGGGCTCCCCTATACGCAGGTGGGCGCAAACACCAATTTGCTTGTCAGCACGGATCGTAACGTCGAGCCCATCAACGCCATGCCGCGCATGTCTGCCATCCCGGTGAAGGTGCGTCCGATCAGCTCGCCCGAATAAAACCGGCTTGGGCTGACTGAAACCTATCAAACCCTCCTCTTAGGAGTTCAGCCACAGTCCTGTCCGCGGACAGGACTGTGGCTGAACTGGGTCGGAGGCTACGGGAAGGGCGCCGGCCCCGCCTCTCGATCTCCGCCATCCGGAGATCGAGAGGCGAAGCCGGCGCCCACCCGCTGCTGGTCTATGACGGCGTCACTCTCAGCTTTGATAGGCTGGCCGGAAGGCGGGGCGTGGCCGGGCGGGTGCACGCACCGTGAGATGATCGGTGCCTTGGGCGGCTCGGGCCATCTCGCGGACCGGAGCAGGCGATGCACTCTGCGCGGGAACCGGCGTGGCAAGGCCTTCGCGCTCGCGCTGGTCGAAGAAGCTGGCCCGCTTGAGGCGACGCTTCAGCGAGTGCGAGGGGTTATTCGCCGTCGGCCCCTGATAAGCGGCGCGCGTATGGCGGCCGAAGCGTGACAGATCGAACCCGGCGGGGACCGC
Organism: Rhizorhabdus argentea; assembly: GCF_037861105.1. Classification (NCBI taxonomy): domain Bacteria; kingdom Pseudomonadati; phylum Pseudomonadota; class Alphaproteobacteria; order Sphingomonadales; family Rhizorhabdaceae; genus Rhizorhabdus; species Rhizorhabdus argentea. The sequence continues at coordinate 94,771 of NZ_JBANFK010000007.1, read as the reverse complement.
CGTAACCGGCGCATCGTCGATAAAGCTTTCCGCGCGGTCATCGCTTGCCATGACGGGCACTGCGGAAGCCGCTACCGGCGCGATATGGCCCGGCTCGCGGGGAGCGATTTCCCTGAAGGGCGCCAGCGCCAACTCGTCTGCATCGGCATCGCGGCGGCGACGGCCGAGCGCGAGCGCGCCGCCTGCAAGGGCAAGAATCGCAACCCCAGCGCCGGCGATTGGAAGGACGTCGTCACTGCCATCGGTGTGCGTCACCGACCTCTGCATTTCGACCGGGATAGGGTTGGCGACCGCTGGGGCAGGGACGGCCGGCTCGGCCGCAGAACTGCTGGCGACCACGGGAGCCGGAGCTGGTGTCGACGCGGGAGCAGCTTCCATGCGGAGGGGGGCCGCCTTGACCGCCGCCGCAGGGGCGGGCTTGGCAGTTGCCTTACGACTATGCGCGACCGGCGCTGGGGCGGGTTCCTCGTCGAACACGAGCGGTGCGGGCGTCGGCGCGGCCGTAGCGGTGGTCGACGGGGCGGTGGCCGGCGGAGCCGTGGGTGCGGACGTTGCGCTCTGTGTCGTCACCGCCGGCGCGGGCGCGACAACCGGAGGCGGCGCCACGAGCACCGGTGCGGCCGCTGCTGACGCTTCACTGCTCTGCGCGAAGGATGGGGTTGAGGACAGGGCGAGGGCGGCGGCGATCGCCGTCAGGCCGGGGCGGAGCGGGTGGGGCTGATGTCTCATGCCAAATAAACCCGGACGGCGGCGAAAGGTTCTCTCATTCCGATGAATCGCGGCGCTCTTGCGACGAGCCGAGAAATATATACTCCACCTTGGTCTCAACATCTTGAGAACATGTCTCCAAACATGTCCATTAATGTCGGGTTCATCGTGCGGTGATGTCCGGTATTCCGGATCAGATGCTTGTTCATCCTGTAATTTACTTGTGAATGAAAGCATTTATATAAAATGCCATCGGCTATTGGGCGGACAATTTGGTCGCGCTCCCGTAGGGAGAGCGTGTGGGCGCGTCCGCGTTGCGCAGTCAGCGGCTTGCGGGGCGATGATCATCCGGCGATACGGGTGCGGGGACCCCGAGGTGAATGCATGGTGGAATGGGAAGACGGTTATTGGTGGTCGAAGGACGGCCTGCGCCTCCACTACAGGGATTATCCGGCATCATCGCGATCCCGGCAGCTTCCGATCCTCTGCATTCCCGGCCTGACCCGCAACGTCCGGGATTTCGAGAAGGTCGCAGCTCGCCTGGCGGGCAAGCGTAGGATCATTGTCGTCGAACTGCGGGGGCGCGGCGAGAGCGCGCCTGCCAAGGATCCGATGAGCTATGTGCCCGCGACCTATCTCGAGGACCTATCCGTGCTGATCGCGCAGATCGCGCTCGATCGCTTCATCCTGTTCGGGACGTCGCTGGGCGGTATCATGTCGATGCTGATTACGGCCACCCATCCGGGCAAGGTGGCCGGCGTGCTGCTCAACGACATCGGCCCGGAGATCGATCCTGCCGGGCTGGCGCGGATTCGGGGTTATGTCGGCAAGACGGGCAGCTATCCGACATGGCTGCACGCCGCGCGGGCGTTGAGCGAAGCGCATGGCGTCGCCTATCCGGATTATACGTTGGAACAGTGGCTCGACATGGCCAAGCGTCTTTGCCACCTGACCGCCGCGGGGCGCATCGTGATGGACTATGACGGCGGCATCGCCGAGCCGTTCCGCGTGGCGGGCAACGAGGCAGGCGGCGATCTCTGGCCGCTGCTGGACGCGATGAAGCCGATGCCCAGCCTGCTCGTCCGCGGTGGCATTTCGGACATATTGTCAGCGGAGACCGCGGACCGCATGGTGCAGACTTTGCCGCTCATGGACCGTGTCGATCTTCCGCGTATCGGGCATGCGCCCACCCTGTTCGAGCCGGCCAGCGAAGCGGGGATCGATCGACTGCTCGCCCGCGTCGCCAAGGCCGGCTGACGAAGATGCCCCGCGCGGCAAGGATTCTCCACTGCCACTCGACCTTCATGCTCGGCGGCAAGGAGGCGCGCGCCGTGCGGCTGATGAACGGCTTCGGAACTGAGGCGGAGCATGTGGTGCTGAGTGCGGTGCCCGATGCGCTAGGCGCCCGCGACGCGATCGATCCTGGAATCAAAGTGTCTTTCCCCGGCACCGAGGCACCGCCGCTGCACGGCAAGCCGGGTCTTGCCCGTTATGCCCGCCTTGCCGACTATATCGACGGGTTCGATCTCGTGCTGAGCTATAATTGGGGCGGGATGGACGTTGTAGGTGCGCGCCGGCTGTTCGGCGCGGTGCGCGGCTTGCCGCCGCTGATTCATCATGAGGATGGCTTCAACGAGGATGAGGCGGATCGGCAGAAGCCGGCGCGGGTCTGGTTCCGCCGGCTGATGCTGCCGGCCGTCGAACGGCTGGTGGTGCCGTCGCAGCGGCTCGAGGCGATTGCGCGGGACGTCTGGAGGCAACCCGGAACTCGCGTCCAGCGCATTCCGAACGGCATCCGTCTTCCGGAACCGTCCGAGATGGCACAGCCTTGCCCTATCCCCGGTGTCGAGCCGGGCGGCGGACTGGTGATCGGCACCGTCGCCGGCTTGCGCCCCGTCAAGAATCTCCCTCGCCTGGTCAGGGTGTTCGCTGAAGGCGCGCCGGTCGACGCCCGGCTTGTGATCCTGGGGGAGGGCCCCGACCGCAGCAGGATCGTCGCCGAGGCCGAGCGGCTAGGCGTGGCGGGGCGGGTCATCCTGCCCGGCTTCGTGCGCGACCCGGTGCGCATGATGGCAGCTTTCGACATCTTCGTGCTCTCGTCGAACAGCGAGCAGTTCCCTATCTCATTGGTGGAGGCGATGTCCTGCGCACTGCCCGGTGTGATGACCGACGTCGGGGACATTGCCGCGATGGTCGCGCCCGAGAATCGGCCGTTCATCCTTCCCGCATGCGAGGAGGCCGGCTTGGCGGCCGCGCTGCAAAGGCTGGCTGCAGATCCAGCGCTGCGCCGCTCGATAGGTGCAGCGAACCGCCTTGTCGCGCTCCGGGATTTTTCGGAAGACGCGATGCTGTCGAGCTACTATAACCTATATTGGACAGCGATGGCGGATCGCGTGAGACGGTAACAGCGCCCCTATCGATTTGCAGGCTGCGATTTTGCGCGCATTTAATGATCCTTGGTCCTATAGGGCGCGGATTCCGAAGGTAAGGTTGCGCGGTATTGGAGGTCTCGTTGTTCAAAGGTCTGCGGCCGATCCTCTATGGTGGGCGGGAAGTCTGGCCCCTGATCGAAGGCGGCAAGGGCGTTTCGGCGACCAACCATGCGAGTTCCGGCGCCTGGGCGGCGGCGGGCGGCATCGGCACCGTGTCTGCGGTGAACGCCGACAGCTATGATCCCGAAGGCAAGATCATTCCTCAGGTCTACAAGTCGCTCACCCGGCGCGAGCGCCATGAGGAACTGATCGCCTATGCCATCGACGGCGCGGTCGAGCAGGTTCGACGCGCGTTCGAGATTGCCGGCGGCAAGGGCGCGATCAACATCAACGTGCTGTGGGAAATGGGCGGCGCCCAGCGCATCCTGCACGGCGTGCTCGAGAAGACCCGCGGCATGGTGGCCGGCGTCACCTGCGGCGCGGGCATGCCGTACAAGCTCAGCGAGATCGCGGCGTCCTATGGCGTAAATTATCTCCCTATCGTATCCTCCGGGCGGGCCTTCAGCGCGCTGTGGAAGCGTGCCTATTCCAAGGCTGCCGAATGGCTGGCCGGCGTCGTTTATGAGGATCCCTGGCTGGCGGGCGGCCATAACGGCCTGTCCAACGCTGAGGACCCGAGGGTTCCGCAAGATCCCTATCCTCGGGTCAAGGCTCTGCGCGACACCATGCGCAGCGGTGGCATCTCCGACGACGTGCCGATCATCATGGCCGGCGGCGTCTGGTACTTGCGCGACTGGAATGAGTGGATCGACAATCCGGAGCTCGGCCAGATCGCCTTCCAGTTCGGGACACGCCCGTTGCTCACTCAGGAAAGCCCCATCCCGCAGGGGTGGAAGGATCACCTGACCAGGATTGAGCCGGGCGATGTGCTGCTGCATCGCTTCTCGCCCACCGGCTTCTATTCGTCGGCGGTGCGCAATCCCTTCCTGCGCAACCTCGAAGCGCGCTCCGAGCGGCAGATCGCCTTTTCGATGGAAGCGGCGGGCGACCACCAGTTCCAGCTCGACGTCGGCGTGAAGGGCAAGAGCTTCTGGGTGACGCTGGGCGATCTTGGCCGTGCGCGCGAATGGTATGGCCTCGGTTATACCAGCGCGCTCAAGACCCCGGACAATACGCTGGTGTTTGTCACCCCCGAGGAAATGAAGGTGATTCGCAAGGATCAGGCCGACTGCATGGGCTGTCTCAGCCAGTGCGGCTTCTCGGCCTGGGCCGACACCGAAGGCAACTCGACGGGCCGCCTCGCCGACCCGCGGAGCTTCTGCATCCAGAAAACCTTGCAGGATATCGCCCATGGCGGTCCGATCGACCAGAACCTGATGTTCGCGGGGCATGCCGCCTACAAATTCAAGCAGGATCCGTTCTACTCGAATGGTTTCGTGCCGACGGTGAAGCAACTCGTCGATCGCATCCTCACGGGCGATTGATGAAGCGGGTAGCAGAGCGAACTCTACTTCCTAAGTAGAGTTCCTTTGCGACGATCAAGAACCCATAGCCTTGGCATTCGCCTGCCGCTCGCTAGTCTCGCGGCATGAAAACCGCGCTCGTCGTCCGCCATACCCCCTATGAAGGCATCGCCGGTTTCCGCGCGCCCGTCGAGGAGGCTGGGTTCGTAATCGACCGGGTCGACGTCACCGACCCGGCCTTTCCCGACATCGATTTCGACGAACCCGATCTCGTCGTGATGATGGGCGGTCCCATGGGAGTCTACGAGACCGCGCAGCATCCCTGGATCGCCTGTGAGATCGTGCGGCTGTCGCGGCGCATCATGCTCGACCGACCAACGCTAGGCGTATGCCTGGGCAGCCAGATGATCGCCGCCGCCATGGGGGCGAGGGTGTATCCCGGTCCGGTAAAGGAGGTCGGGTTCGCGCCGGTGAAGGTCAACGCCGCGGGGCTAGGCTCGTCGCTTCGCCATATCGAGGATGTGCCGGTGTTGCACTGGCATGGCGATACTTTCGACCTCCCTCCCGGCGTCGAACTACTCGCGTCCACCGATCGATATTCGCATCAGGCCTTTCGTCGCGGCAGCAATCTGCTCGCGCTCCAGTGCCACCCGGAGATGGGCGAGGATGCTCGCTTCGAAGCTTGGCTGGAAGGTGAATCCTATATCGCCGAAGCAGGGCTTACCGTGGACGAACTGCGCGCCCAGCACGATCGGTTCGGCCCCGCGGCCGTCACGGCGGGGCGGAAGATGATCGCCGACTGGCTCGACCGGATCGAACCGTAGCCGCCAACTTCCCTGCGGCGCAAATAGTGGCTAGCATGATCGGGAGAGGGGGCGCTGCTTATGGATTGGTCGGAAGAGGTGCGCGGCGGCTCGGCCGTGGCGGCACCTGCGGGTAAGGTCGACGAAAGCACGGCCGCGAGCTTCGGCGCCAGCCTCGAGGCGGCAGTCGAGCGTGCGGCGGCGGCTTCGGCCAAGCTGGTAATCGACTGCAGCGGCATCACCTACATGTCGTCTCGCGGCCTGCGGGCGCTGACCCTGGCCAAGCGCAAGGCCGATGGCGCCGGGGTCAAGATCCTGCTCGCCGCGCCGAACGACATCGTCCGCGAGATTCTTGCTATTAGCCGCTACGACAAGCTGTTCGGGGTGACCGACACCGTCGACGCAGCTCTGTCGGCGTGACCGCCGCCTTCGAGGAGACACGTCGATGCGCGTGAAATTCTGGGGAACGCGTGGCTCCATCGCGGTTGCGCAGCCCGCGAGTGCCATCAGGACCAAGATCGCGCGCGCGCTGGTCGTAGCGGATGGGCGAAAATTCGCCGATGAGGGCGACGCGGCGGCATTCGTCGACGCCGAACTCGATTTTGCCACGGGTGCGACCTATGGCGGCGCCACCACCTGCATCGAGATCGAAGCGGGCGACGGCTCGTTCATCGTCTGTGACATGGGATCGGGTGTGCGCGAGTTTGGGATCAGCGCCTTTGGCCGCTGCGCCGCCGGACATGAGCGCGTGTACAACTTCTTCATGTCGCATCTCCATTGGGATCATATCTGCGGCTTCCCCTTCTTCGGGCCGGCGTTCGATCCCAATGCGCGGATCATCATCCATTCAGGGCATCAGGATGCCGAGCAGGCGCTGCGCCGCCAGCAGGAGGAGATCAGCTTCCCCGTCGCCTTCGACTGGCTGCGCGCCAAGATCGAATTCGTGACCCTGAGGGCGGGCGAGACCTACAGGATCGGCGGCGTCGACGTGGAGGTGATGGAGCAGCATCACTCGCACAAGAGCTATGGCTATCGCTTCACCGACGATGACGGCAAAAGCGCGATCTTCTCGACCGACAGCGAGCACAAGATCGAGAGCATGGAAGGCGAGGCCGATGTCGCGCACTTCTTCCGCGCGGCCGACCTGGTCATCTGCGACACGATGTACTCGCTCGCCGACGCCGTCTCGATGAAGGAGGATTGGGGGCATAGCTCGAACATCGTTGCGGTCGATCTGTGCCATGAAGCAGGGGCGAAGCGGCTGGCGCTGTTTCACCACGAGCCGATCTACAGCGACGACGATATTCAGCGGATGCACCTGGAGAGCATACGCTATGAGGAATTGACCCGGCGCGAGCAGCAGCTCGACGTGCTGTGCGCCTATGACGGCCTCGAACTGGAGCTTTAGCTCCAGCCGCCGAATCTGGCTGGCGGGGATAGCCGGGCTGGTGCTGGCAGCGATCGTCAGCGCCTGGGGCGGAGAGGCGATGCGCCGGCCGCTGTTCGATCTGTGGCAACGCCTCGCTCCGCGCGACCTGACCGGCACCAAAGTTCATGCCGTGCTGATCGACGCGGACAGCATCGCCGCCGTCGGCCCCTGGCCCTGGCCACGCTATCACATGGCGCGGCTCACAGAGGAGATCGCCGCCCGCGGGCCCAAGGCGATCGGCTTCGACATGCTGTTCCCCGAGCCCGACCGCGTCCGCCCGGACATCTTCGCGGCGCTCTATCCGGAACTCAGCCCATCGGCCGCCGCCGAAGTCCATGCGCTGCCGCCGATGGACCGGCTTTGGGGGCAGGTGATCGGACGTGCTCCGGTTGTGCTGGCGCGCGCCGGCGTGCAGGCCGGCGGGAGCGATCCTGCGCAGTTGATCGTCGATGCTTCCATTACCGGCAAGCTGCCGCCCGCGCTGATCGACGAGCCGCGGGCAATCTCCAACATCCCGGAGCTCGAGCAAGCTGCGCTCGGCCATGGCCTGCTGAACGGCCAACCCGACAGCGATGGCGTGGTGCGGCATCTGCCGATGCTGATGCGCCTTGGCGGCCGGCCGATGCCCAGCTTCTCGCTCGAACTGGCGCGGATCGGGCTGGGCGAGGACGCAGTCGCAACCGAGCCGACGTCGGTGGCGCTTGGCAAGCGGCATGTCCCGGTCGATGGGCGGGGCAGGCTGCTGCTTCATTTCGGCCACTTCCCCGCGGATCGGATCAGCTCGGCTGTCGATGTGTTGCGGCAGGATTTTCCAGCCGATGCCTTCGCCGGAGACATCGTCGTGGTCGGACTTGCTGCCGAGGGAACAGTGGACATCGTCTCCACGCCGCTCGCTGTGGAAGCCTATGGGCCACTGGTGCAGGCGGAGGCGATCGACGCGATCCTGCGAGGCGGCTGGCTGGAGCGGCCGCGCTGGATGGCACCGGCGGAGTGGGTAGCCGGCCTGTTGCTCGCGCTGTCGATCCTGCTGGTGGCACGCCGCCGCCGGAGGCTCCTCCTTATTCCTGTGGTATTTGCGGCTACGATCCCGGCGCTGGGCTGGCTGGCCTTTACCGCCGCGTCGCTGCTGTTCGATCCGCTGCGGCCTTTGCTGCTCGGCGGCACCACCGCGGCGGCAGTTGCGTGCGCCATGTTCGTGGACGCGCGCCGCGAGCGCGAGCGACTGCGCGAGACGCTCACCGTCGAGCGGATCGCCACCGCGGCGATTGAGGGCGAACTGCAGGCGGCGCGGAGCATCCAGCTCGGCATGGTGCCGCCCCGCTCCGACCTCGCCAGCTTCGATCCACGCCTGGACGTCGACGCGCTGCTCGAGCCGGCTAAGTCGATTGGCGGCGACCTGTACGACCTCATCCGCCTCGATGCCGATCGCGTCGCTTTCCTGGTCGGCGACGTGACCGGCAAGGGCGTGCCCGCGGCCCTGTTCATGGCCCTGTCCAAGGCGCTGGCGAAGAGCGTGGTATTGCGCGGCGTCCCCAGCCTCGCCGAGGCCGCCTTCATCCTCAACGAGGAGCTGATGCGCGACAATAGCGAGTCGATGAACGTGACGATGCTGATCGGCATCATCGATCTGGCCACCGGAGAACTGGTGCTGATGAGCGCCGGTCATGAGAATCCGTTGCATGTCGCCGTCGATGGCCGCGTGGCAGAGCGCAAGCTGGACGGCGGCCCACCCTTCTGCATCGTCGACTTCCCCTATCCCGACGAGCCGATGAAGCTGCTCCCGGGAGAGACGCTGGTGCTGATCTCCGACGGCGTGAGCGAGGCTCTCAATGCAGCAGATGATCTGTTCGGCCATGAGCGGTTGCTTGCAGCGATCGAGGGCCAGGCCAGTGCTACCGGAATATGCGAATCGATATGCGCGGCAGTGCGGATGTTCGAGGATGGCAGCGATCCCACCGATGATCTGACGGTGATGGCAGTGCGTTACTTGGGCTAACGGACGATGACCACCACGCGGCGGTTGGCGGCGTTTGCCACGCCGTCGGCCGTCGGCTCGCGCAGCTCCCGCTCGCCGCGACCAACCGCGTTCATCATGGCTTTGGCGATACCCTGCTCGGCAAGTGCACCCAGCACTTGCTCGGCGCGGCGCTGTGACAGCAGGTCGTTGTCTTCGTCGCTGCCAACGGTGTCGGTATAGCCGGTAACCTGCACCTCGGCGCCTGGGCGTCCCGCAATTTCGGCTTTGAGGAAGTCGAGACCCGGCTGTGAATCCGGCGTGATCTGGGTCGTGCCTTCCTTGAAGTACAGTGTCAGGCGTACCGGCGGCGGGGGCAGATCCGACAGCAGGGAGCGCTGGCGGGCGCTCAGCCGGGACGGATCGATCGCCCGGGTGCGCGGCCTGCCCGACAGGTTGGTCTTGCTATTGAGCTGGTCGACGAGCGTCACGGCCGGCTTGCCATTCTCTTCGAGCACCGCCAGCGCTCCGGGGCGGCCCTCCTCGCCAGGAAGCAGGGTCAGTGACGGGGTCGCGCAGCCGGCGAGGAGGCCTGCGAACAGCAGCGGCGAAAGGGCCAGCCGCGTCATTTCGGCACCTCGACGATGAAGCGAGTGCCCCGGACACCCAATAGCGAGGTCGGTGTCCGGACTTTCATCGCGTCCTGCCTGCTATGGGCGATCTGGCCCGACACGACCGCGAGCGAGCCGCGATTGACCTTTGTGACGAAGCTACCGGTCTGGGTGGTGCGGTTATAGTCGAACTGGTCGACCGAGATCCGGCTGTTCGGCCCGACCGAGAAGCGGGTGTCGTCGATGAAGGTGAGGCTCATCTGGCCGTCCTTGCCGGTGACCAGAGTATCGCCCGCGAGCAGCTGGAAGCCCGGCCCGGGCGCGAGCTTCGCCTTGCCGCGCTCGATCGCGGCGGTGCCGACGCTGCGCTTGACGCGGCCGATCTCCGCCCATGCCGGCTGGGCGGCAACCGCCACGCCCAGCAACGCCAAAATCACGCTGCGCATCATTCTCACATCCCCATAGCCCTGGAGACGTGACATAGCGCAAACATGGGCGCGGGTGACTCGGAATCGCTGTCGGTAACAATCTGTTGCAATGGCCTCGATGCCGTTCATCGAACGGTCTCCAGCACGCACGCGTTCAGCGAGGCTTGCGGGCTCCAGGAGAAGCAGGCGGCGCGACTTGCGATCGTCGTCGAGGAACTGGTGTTCAACCTGGTCGAGCATGGCGGCGTGGACGAACAGGGTGTGATCGAGCTTGTGCTCACCCGTCAGGACGGCGTGGTTTCGATCGCGTTGAGCGATACCGGGGTCGCGTTCGATCTGCGGGATGCGCACCCCGAAGAAGTGATTCCGGACCGGGGAGGCGGGGCGGGGATCGATCTGGTGCGGGCGTGGGCGGATATCGTCGACTATGGATCGCACGGCGGGCGAAACCGGCTGATTCTGAAAATGCGGCTCTGAGGCCACCTTCAAAGCACCATCTCTTACAGGCGCTGCGTCGCTCGGCCGGATGGTGATCGTGCCGCCACGTGCCGAGACGATCCGAAGCCCTTCCGCTCGCCCGCTCGTCCCGCTATGGCAGGCGCAGTCCTGTCCCCGGGGAATGCTCTTGCTCCTGCCTGTCCTGGCCACTGCGGCCCAAGCGATCCATTTCAACGATCTGCATCTCGATCCGATCGCACTCGATCTCGGCTTCCTCCAGATTCACTGGTATTCGCTGGCCTATATCGCGGGCATCCTGCTTGGCTGGTATTACCTGACCAAGCTGATCGCCCAGCCGAATGCGCCGATGGCGAAACGCCATGCCGACGATTTCGTGTTCTACGCGACGGTCGGGATCCTGGTTGGCGGAAGGCTCGCCTATGTGCTGTTCTACCAGCCCGATATCCTGCGCAACCCGCTGGACATCCTGAAGCTGTGGCAGGGTGGAATGTCCTTCCACGGCGGCGCGCTGGGCGTATCGGCCGGCATAATCTACATGGCCCGCAAGAACGGTCTGAACTGGCTGCGCATCCACGATTATATCGCCTGCTGTGCGCCGTTCGGGCTGTTCTTCGGTCGGATCGCGAACTTCGTGAACGGCGAGCTATGGGGCCGCCCCACCACGGCTCGCTGGGGCATCATCTTCCCCAATGCTCCCGACGGCCTGCCCCGGCATCCCAGCCAGCTGTACGAGGCGGGCCTCGAAGGCTTGCTGCTGGGGCTGGTGCTGGCCTTCTTCTTCTGGCGGACCAATGCCCGCAACCAGCCCGGCAAGCTCGTCGGCATCTTCCTGCTGGGCTATGGGCTCAGCCGCTTCATCGTCGAATATTTCCGCGAACCCGATGTCCAGCTCGGCACGCTGAGCTGGGGGCTGACGATGGGGCAGACCTTGACCCTGCCGATGGTGATCGGCGGCGTTTACCTGATCGCTTCGGCATCCAAGCGGACGGCAGTTCCGGTAGCCTAGAACATCGAGGACCAGAGCCCTTCCAAAAGGCAGCAAGGCCATGGCGTAATGCTTTGCTAACCAAGAACGACTAAGCTCCGGCCAATCTGACGTCGTTGATCGAGAGATATGCAGACACCCACGGAGCTGGCCGCAGCGCTGATCTGCAGGATCGAGGAAAAGGGTCCGATCCCCGTCGCCGACTATATGGAGGCGGCGAACGGCTGCTACTATGCTTCTCACGATCCGTTTGGGGTGCGGGGCGATTTCATCACATCGCCCGAGATCAGCCAGATGTTTGGCGAACTCATCGGCCTGTGGTTTGCTGATGTGTGGAACCGCTCGCAGGCGCCCGTCGTCCACTATGTTGAGCTTGGGCCGGGCCGCGGAACCCTTGCGGCCGACGCGTTGAGGGCGCTGGCGGCGCAGGACCGGCAGCCGCAGGTTCATTTCGTCGAGACCAGCCCGGTGCTGCGCAAGCTCCAGAGGGAGCGCCTGCCCGACGCCACCTGGCACGACGGGATCGAGACGCTGCCGATTGACGCGCCGCTGATCATCATCGCAAACGAGTTCTTCGATGCGCTGCCCTATCGCCAGTTCGTCAAGACCTACGCCGGCTGGCGGGAGCGGATGGTCGACCATGATATCGATGGCTTCAAGTCGGTGCCGGGCGACCGACCGACGGACGATCTGGTGCCCCGGCATCTCCATGGTGCCGTAGCCGGCAGCATCTACGAGACATCACCGGCCGGGCTGGCCATCGCACGCATCCTCGCCGGACGGATCGTACGGCAGGGCGGAGCACTGCTGGCGATCGACTATGGCCATGAAAATTACGATGCCGGCGATACACTGCAGGCGCTCAATGCCCATGCCTATGCCGATGTCTTCAGCAACCCCGGTGCCAACGACCTCACCGCGCATGTCGATTTCACCGCACTCGGCCGCGCCGCGAAGCTTGCCGGCGCCCGGATCGAGGGGCCGGTCTCGCAAAGCTACTTCCTGGGAACGCTCGGCATTGCCGCGCGCGCTGCGGCGCTCGGGCGGCATCATCCGGACCGGGTCGAGGAAATCGCTGCCGCCTATCGTCGCCTGACCGACGAGGAGGAGATGGGAACATTGTTTCGGGCAATGGCGATTGTCAGCGCCAAATGGCCCAAAACGGCAGGCTTTAACATGGCAGTTTAGCGTCAGGGGCGACTCTAGGCTTGAGATTCTGGCGTTAGGCGCTAGGGGAGGTGCCAATAAGCCTTTGGCGAGATCGCGGTCGGTTCCGCAGGATATGCCCCGGTGCCTGCGACAGGACCATTCGAATGACCGAAGCTGTTATAGTAATCGACGCCGCTAGCGCGACAGTCGAGAAACGCAATATCGCATTTAGCGCTCTTGTCGATGACAACGAGCGCAAGTTCGCCGTCAGCATCGCGGACTTCCAGAATTTTGGTGTCGAGAACGCCAAGGCCGATCCGGTTGGCTCGGTTTCGGTGATCTCGGCCAATCTCTCCGCGCTCATTCAGATCAAGGCGCGCAAGAACGAACTTCTCCCGACAACCAGGCTTGCGCCGCTCTAAACCGTCCCGAAGGGGAGATCATGACGAACATCGACCTGTATCGTGCCAATGCTGCGGCGCAGCGCCTCGCCGCCGCCAACACTAACCTACCCAACCGCCGCGCGATGCACGAACGCTCGGCGGAAAGCTGGGAAGCCATGGCAGCCAGCGCTGCCGATACGATCGCCCGTGCGACCGTCAATGAAGCCGCGAAGGCGAGCGGCGCTACGCGCTAGGCGCCTGTGTCCGTATATGCGTGACGTCGCGGCAGCGGTCTGCCGACCGCGTGTCGCGCCATCCATTGGAGAAAGTCTATGTCCCGCATACCCGTCAAGCCCTTCCTCATAACCAAGGACGAGAACGGATTTTTCCGCCTCACCGTGCGTGTGACGCGCTACAACATGTATAATTATCCTCTCGTCACGGCGACGATGCAGGACGAGACGTTCAAGACGATGGCCGCTGCCCGGGCGTTCGCGCGCGAGCAATTCAACGCCGAAGCGGGCCAGTACGCGACCAAATAGGCCGGCCCAAGCGAGCATATGGCCTTCGCCAGGAGCGTGGAGCCGCGAGTAACCGGCTGACGATCGGTCAGGGCCAACGCAGCGAGTGTATGAGCGCTGCGAGTTCCACCTCATAGCGCACGGCGGCCGGCGCGGTCGTGCGATAGGCTATCAGCCACTTGCCGCCCACATAGCAGAAAAGATCCGCCTCCGACCGGAGCGGTTGCTCCTTGTCCCGAAAGCCGCTGCTGAAGCTGAAGACTGCGCGGCGGCCCGCATGGGCAAAACTGCCCGGAGCCGGTGCTGTTGTCTTGCCTTCCTTGATCAAGGCCGCTCCAGCATGCGCCTGGACTATGTCGGCCTTCACCTCCTCGAAGTGGTTCGCACATAATCTGTCCTGCACTGCCTCGAGCTCCGTCGCCGGCGTATCGGCGGGCACTTCGGGTGCCGGATAGACATAGATCGTTATCACCGTTTCGCGGCCTGGCGTCATGATCTGGTAGCCGGCGCTGACGTCGGTCGCCGCGACGTCATACTCGATCAGGCTGGTACGCTGATAATCGCCCGCCGCCGCCGGAAAGATGAACCCGCTGCCACGATGAACATAGGCGCCCTCGCGCTCGATCAATATCGGCCCCTCAGCGCGAACCACCTGTGTTACGATCAGCATCGCCAGGATATGGATGACGGCGGTCATCGGTCGCATGATGATCCTAGCCATCGCTGTCGGGGATGCACGGGGCAGGCCGCGCCGGCTTGTGGATTATGCGCGTGGTGGCGAACTCCGCGGGCGTCAGCGTGGCCGACTTGTCGCTGTCGGCGCCGGCGAACTTGGTGGCGGTGACGATCGCCCATTCCTCAAATCCCAGCTTGCCATCGCCATTGGTGTCGAGCCTGGCATAGGCCTTGCGCCTCGACGCGAGATATTCCTCGCGGGTAATCTTGAGATCGCGATCCTTGTCATAGCGCTGGAAGCGCTTTTCCTCGCGGGTCTTCTCGGTTGCCGCAGGCGGCTCGGCCAGCGCCACCGAAGCAGCCGCTGCGACGGGCATCGGGGCCGGCGGCGTCAAGGGCGGGCTGGCGCCCAGCGTCTGCCACATGATCAGCCCGCCACCGCCGAGCAACAGCGCGCCCACCGCGCCCGCCAGATATCGCCACATCCGGTTTCTCCCTCCCTAGTGAGGGGAGCAGCCTAGCGCCCCGTCGCCCGGTAGGCGAGGGCCCGAAACAACCGTTTTGGCGCGCCCTGCCGCCGGAGCTGTTCGGCCGGCAGCGCGGCGTCCTGCCGCGCCAGCACGACCAGTAGCCCGAGCGGCCTGAGCATGGCGGGCCAGCGGGCGATGTCCACGCCCTGGAGCCGCTCGGCCGCGCGCGCCCTCGCGAAGCGGCGTGCTTCGATATCGCGCAGCCGGTGCCCGAGATCCGCCAGCGACCAGCCTTCGCCGCCGCGCGCAGCATCTTCGGGAGTAGCACCGAGCAAGGCGGCGGACAGCGCGAACAGGCGACCGCCGCGCCCTGTGGAATGCGCTTCGATCTCGGCCTGGCCCGGTTCCGCCGCATCGAGCAGAGCTGACCAGCCTTCCTCGATCGCGCTCAACTGTTTACCGGTCAGACCGGCCGGGAGCAGCGTCGCAGCGATCGCGCCGAGCAGCGGTTCCGCAGGCACGAGCATGTTCGGATCATCCAGCCTTGCGAGCGCGTCGCGCCACCAGATCAGCCGCATCGCGCCGATCGCCGGCTCGCGGGCAGCGGCAACGATCGCGGCCATCTTCTCGTCCAGCTGCCACAGCAGCGCCAGCGCGGCCCGACGCGCCCGCGGCGCATAGCTCAGGGCCAGTTGCCGTTCCGGATCCGCGAGAATGGGACGATCAGGCAGCCTGATAGACGACGCCGTCCAGATGGCGCTGCAGGCAATTGATCAGGGCGGTGCGGGTGAAGGGCTTCCGCAGGAGTTCGAATTGCGCTCCATAGCCTGCGGCGAGTTCTTCGCTGAACCCGCTGACCAGCACCACCGGAAGCTCAGGCCAGCGTCGGCTAAGCCGCCGCGCCAGCTGGACGCCGCTGAGGCCAGGCATCACGACATCGGTCAGAACGATATCGAATGGCCGCTCACCATCGCCGCTGACGTGCAGCGCCTCTTCGGCGGACGATGCCTGCGTGATTTCGAGGCCGATCTCCTCGAGCATCATGCAGGTCAATTCCGCGATCTGAGGGTTGTCTTCGACGTAGAGAAGGCGCCCCGACAGAGATTCGCCCGATTCCGCGGACCGATAATGCGCGGTGGAAGATGTCACTCTGCCCGGCATGGTTGCTCTCCCGAGTCTCTCACGACTCAGAAGGATCGTAACATATTTTGGCGGCTATACTCTCCGCAATATTCCGTAATGGCTCGCTTTATCCTGGTTCAGTCCCGATAGCTTACCGACTTGGCAGCCGCGACGACGTCGGCGACCTTCAGCAGTGCTGCTTTTTCGAGGTTGGCCGCATAGGGCATCGGCACATCCTCGTTGGTCACGCGCCGAACTGGAGCATCGAGATCGTCGAAAGCTTCTTCCATCGTGATCGCGATGATCTCCGAAGCGATCGAGCACACCGGCCAGCCTTCCTCGACGATTACCATCCGGTTGGTCTTCTTCAGGCTTGCCAGCACGGTCGCCTTGTCCAGCGGACGAAGGGTGCGCAGGTCGATTACCTCCGCATCGATCCCCTCGGCTTCGAGTTGCTTGGCGGCTTCGAGCGATACGCCGACGCCGATCGAATAGCTGACAATCGTTACGTCGTTGCCAGCGCGGCAGATCCTCGCCTTGCCGATCGGCAGCACATAATCGTCGAGCTTCGGGATTTCGAAGCTCTGGCCGTAGAGCAGTTCGTTCTCGAGAAAGACCACAGGATCGGGGCATCGGATCGCAGCCTTCAGCAGACCCTTGGCATCGGCCGCCGAATAGGGCGCGATCACGATAAGGCCGGGAACACTGGCATACCAGGGGGCGTAATTCTGGCTGTGCTGGGCGCCGACGCGCGCGGCGGCGCCGTTCGGGCCGCGGAACACGACCGGGCAGCGCATCTGGCCACCGGACATGTAGTTGGTCTTGGCGGCCGAATTGATGATGTGGTCGATCGCCTGCATCGCGAAATTGAAGGTCATGAACTCGATGATCGGCTTCAGCCCGCCCATCGCCGCGCCGGTGCCGATGCCGGCAAAGCCATATTCGGTGATGGGCGTGTCGATCACCCGCTTGTCGCCGAACTCGTCCAGCAGGCCTTGGGTAACCTTGTATGCGCCCTGATATTGCGCGACTTCCTCGCCCATTACGAAGACGTCGCCATCGCGGCGCATCTCTTCCGCCATCGCATCGCGCAGCGCCTCGCGCAGCGTGATCTTGACCAGCTCGGTGCCGGCCGGAACCTCGGGATCGTCGCGCGTATCGGTCACGGCGGCAACAAGATCGCGGGCGCCGGTTTCCATCTGGTGCGGTGTAGCGGATTCAGGTTGAGGCGGCTGCCCTTCGTCCTTCGGTTCCGGCTTTGGGCGGGCGCTGGCAGCGTCGCCGGAGAGCGCCTTCGCGGGTTGTGGAGCCTCCCTGGCCGCCGATGCATCTTCGCCTTCCTCGGCGATGCGCGCGATGACCGCGCCAACTTTCACGCCTTGGGTGCCTTCGGGAATGACGATCTGCGCAACGGTGCCCTCGTCGACCGCCTCGAACTCCATCGTCGCCTTGTCAGTTTCGATCTCGGCGAGAATGTCGCCGGACTTTACGATGTCGCCTTCTTTCACGAGCCACTTCGTGAGCGTGCCTTCCTCCATCGTCGGGGAAAGTGCGGGCATTTTCAGATCGACAGCCATCTCAATATTGTCCCACCAGCACGTCCGTGTAGAGCTCGCCCGGTTCGGGCTCAGGCGATTGTTCGGCGAAGTCTGCCGCTTCGGTCACGATCGCGCGAATCTCCTTCTCGAGCTTCTTGAGATCGTCCTCGCTGACCCCGACGGCCTCCAGTTCCTTCTTGAGATGATCGATCGGATCGGACTTGTCGCGAACCGCCTGGACCTCGTCGCGCGAGCGATATTTGGCGGGATCGGACATCGAATGGCCGCGATAACGGTAGGTCTTCAGTTCGAGCAGGATCGGGCCTTTCCCGCCGCGCACCCATTTGACGGCTTCCTCGGCCGCGCCGCGCACAGCGAGCACGTCCATGCCGTCGACCTGGATGCCGGGAATGCGGAAGCTTTCGCCGCGGCGGAACAGCTGGTCCTCCGCCGAGGAACGGTTGACGCTGGTGCCCATCGCATATTGGTTGTTCTCGATCACGAAGATGATCGGCAGCTTCCACAGCTCGGCCATGTTGAAGCTTTCATAGACCTGGCCCTGGTTCGATGCGCCGTCGCCGAAATAGGCCATCGCGACACCGCCATCGCCGGAATATTTATGCTTGAAGGCGAGGCCGGTGCCGAGGCTGACCTGCGCGCCGACGATGCCATGGCCGCCGTAGAAGCGATGCTCGACCGAAAACATGTGCATCGAGCCGCCCTTGCCGCGGCTGATGCCGGCGGCGCGGCCGGTCAGTTCGGCCATGATCAGCTTCGGGTCAATGCCATAAGCGAGCATATGGCCGTGGTCGCGATAGCCGGTGATCACCGAGTCCTTGCCGACCTCCAGTGCCGACTGGAGCCCGACCGCGACCGCCTCCTGGCCGATATAGAGATGGCAGAAGCCTCCGATCAGGCCGAGGCCGTAGAGCTGGCCGGCCTTTTCCTCAAAGCGCCGGATCAGCATCATCTGCCGGTAGAATTCGAGCATCTCGGCCTTGGTTGCATTGTACCGCACCGGTTCGCCGGGACGTTCCCGGTTCGGCGCGGCCGGTGCGGCGGCGGACCTCGCTTTCGGTGCGGCAGGCGTGCGCGGCGCTGCCTTGGTGGTTGCGCGCGGCTGTGCTGGTTTCGCCAAGCAAATTGCTCCTTGTCCCGGGGAGGATGTCGCCCGCTTATAAGCGTCGCCGGATGCGTATTTCAACGCGCTGTGGAGACCGTGTTGATTTAGTCCCGCGGGATGATGATCTCGTCGGGGCGGACTTGGCCGGTCGAGCGGCGGACAAGCTCGTCGCCAAAATCCGGATCGACCCGGGCAGGGTCAAGCAGATTTGCGTGATGGCGCAGCCGATCGCGCATCGCCTGGGCCCGTTGCAGTTCGCCGATGCGCACCTGGAGCTGGCTCTTGTAGCCGCCCAGCGCGAGCAATCCGTTCGGGCCGATCAGCGCCGCGCTGGCGAAATAGCCGATGATGAGAATCGCTACCGCCGGGAGTACGGCACTACGAGCCATCTGAAGGAGAGGGGCGCGATTCATGTGAAGACAGAATCACCGATGACTCCTGCAATCAAGTCTTAAACGACCTTGGGTGCTGAAAAGTGGATATCTTTTGTCGATTAGACCGCCCTGAAGCCGGATCGGTGGCGCGAAGTCTGCGCGAAGACGGATTCGCAGAATAGGGGGAGGGGGATTCCCGACCCTGGAACAGTGTGCCTGTTGCGCGGATAATAGGGATTGTGGCTCCCTCGGTACCGACAAACTCGATAGATCAGGTCGGCCCGCGCGTGGCCGCAGAAGGGACGCAGGCGCTCGTCTCCGACTGGGGTGGTTTTTTCGCGCCCCGCAGGATAGGCGCAGGCGATGCGGCCCTATCGTTACGCGATTGCGCTCGGATCCAACCGGCGCCACGGCCGCCATGGCGCGCCGGCTGGGGTGGTGCGTGCAGCGATGGGCGTGCTGGAAACGGCAGGGTTGGCGTTGGTCGCCGAGTCGCCGGTGATCAGCACGCCGGCGTTGGGGCCGGCCGGGCGCGGTTTCGCCAATGCCGTCATCATCGTTGAAACGCTTCGCCAGCCACCTGCCTTGCTGGCGCTGCTCAAGGCTGTCGAAGCCGCGTTCGGCAGGCGGCGCGGTCGGCGCTGGGGTCCGCGTGTGCTCGATCTCGATATCGTGCTGTGGTCGGAAGGCCGATGGCCGCGATATGGCGGGCGCCGCCTCGTCATACCCCACCGGTCGCTCGAAACGCGCGACTTCGTGCTGCAGCCGCTGGTGCGCGTCGCGCCGCTGTGGCGCGTAGGCTCGGGAACGAGGACGGTGCGGCAGGCGCGGGCCCGGCTTATCCGTCGCGCGGGTTGACCCTGGCAGCCGCGCCCAATAGGGAGGCGGCGTCGGTGGGTCCGTAGCTCAGTTGGTAGAGCAAGCGACTTTTAATCGAGAGGTCCCGGGTTCGAATCCCGGCGGACCCACCAGAACGGCCCCAGTTGCCGAGCATTTCTTGGCCGGAACGTGTGGCGCCAGTACGATGACTGCCAACAGTCAAAGCTGATCTCGATGGTTGGTCTCCCATCCAGTGAATAGATGAGCTGAAGCGCTCAGCGCTCGCAAGGGTTCCTGCAGCATTAACCCTCGCTCCTTACGCCACTTTAAGGCGCGATGGATTAGACGAATCTTGGATATTCATGGGAAGGATGCTCCAGTGCAGAAGCTTATCAAACTTTACCGCGACAGCCGCGGCGCAACTGCGATCGAATATGGCCTGATCGCCGCGCTGATCGCCGTCGCCGCAATCACCGCGATGAGCGCGCTCGGCAATCAGCTGTCGACGACGTTCAGCAACGTCAGCAACAACATGAAGGCCTCGTAAGCCGGCCTTCGACGCTTCCGCTGTCCTCGCCAGTGCGTATCTTCTGGCGGGGGCCAATATGGCGGCGGCAATTTGATCCATCATGGATCGATCTGCCGCCGCCATCGGGACGATCGGCTTGAGTTGCACTACCACTTTCATTAACCGCCCGTAACGATAAGGGCGATGGATCGGCTCGATCCTATGAAAGGGGTTCCATGTTTCGTTTTCTGACCGCGGCGGCCGCCGTTGCGCTATTCGCGACTCCAGCACTGGCCGATAACGTCTATATCGAGCTGCACAGCGGATATGACGGCGTCACTTATGCCGGCAACACCTATGGCGGCATCGCCTATGGAGCTGGCCTCGGCTATGAAGTCACCCTCGGCGGCAAGGTCTATGCGGCGGTAGAAGGCGATATCGACGACAGCTCGTCGAAGAGCGACTTCTTCGGGATCAAGGCCGGCCGGGACATTAGCGCGGTAGGCAAGCTGGGCGTCGGCGTCACCGACAGTCTCAGCATCTATGTGCTCGGCGGCTATACCAACGCGAGGCTGAAGGGCCCCGGCGGCAGCACCGATCTCGATGGTGCGCGCGTCGGGATCGGCTGGCGCTATGATGTAGGCAAGGCCTACATCAAAACCGAATTCCTATATTCGAATTATGAACTCGGCTTTACCCGATATCAGGGCATGGCCGGGCTCGGCTATAAGTTCTAAATCCGCGGTCGCCGCGCTCCGGGGCCTTGCTCCGGCGCGCGGCGTTCCCTAACTGTTCGCGGGTGACTCAGAACGCTCCCGTCGAAGAACCCGGCTACCTACGCGGGCTGAACCCGCCCCAGCGCGAGGCAGTGCTCACTACCGAGGGGCCGGTGCTGGTGCTCGCCGGCGCGGGCACTGGCAAGACGGCGGCATTGACGGCGCGTCTGGCGCATCTGGTGGCGACGCGCCGTGCCTGGCCTTCCGAGATCCTCGCCGTCACCTTCACCAACAAGGCTGCGCGCGAGATGCGCGAGCGGGTCGGGCGGCTGCTCGGCCAGCAGGTCGAGGGCATGCCCTGGCTGGGCACCTTTCACGCGGTAGCGGCGCGGATGCTGCGCCGCCATGCCGAGCTGGTCGGCCTGACCCCCAGCTTCACGATCCTCGACACCGACGATCAGCTGCGGCTGCTCAAGCAGTTGCTGGCCGCCGCCGATCTCGACGAGAAACGCTGGCCGGCGCGGCAGCTCGCCGGCCTGATCGACCGGTGGAAGAATCGGGGACTGACTCCCGCCGATCTGGATGCTGGTGAAAGCGAGCTGTTCGGCAATGGTCGCGGCGGTGAGCTGTACCAACAATATCAGGATCGGCTGCGCGCGGTGAACGCCTGCGATTTCGGCGATCTGCTGCTGCACATGCTGACGATCCTGAAGACCCATCGCGATGTTCTCGCCAATTACCAGCAGCGGTTCCGCTATGTCATGGTCGACGAGTATCAGGACACTAACAGCGCCCAATATCTATGGCTCAGGCTGATCGCGCAGGAGCGCAAAAACATCTGCTGCGTCGGCGACGACGACCAGTCGATCTATTCCTGGCGGGGCGCCGAGGTCGCCAACATCCTGCGCTTCGATCGCGATTTTCCCGGCGCGACAGTGATCAAGCTCGAACAGAATTACCGGTCGACGCCGCATATCCTGGCAGCGGCAAGCGGACTGATCGCCCATAATGGCGGGCGGCTCGGCAAGACGCTGTGGACCGAGGAGGGCGAGGGCGAGAAGGTCCGCATCATCGGCATATGGGACGGGCCGGAGGAGGCACGTCGGGTCGGCGAGGAGATCGAGGGGCACGAGCGCGGCGGCGGCAAGCTCGACGAGGTCGCGATCCTTGTGCGCGCGCAGTTCCAGACGCGCGAATTCGAGGACCGCTTCATCGCGATCGGGATGCCCTATCGCATCGTCGGAGGCTTTCGCTTCTATGAGCGCGCCGAGATCCGGGATGCGCTTGCCTATATGCGGGTGATCAGCCAGCCGGCCGACGACCTGGCGTTCGAGCGGATCATCAATACGCCCAAGCGCGGGCTCGGCGACAAGGCGGTGGCCAAGCTCCATCAGTTGGCCCGCAGCGAGGGTATTCCGCTCACGCTTGCTGCCGCGCGCATTCTCGGTACCGACGAGCTGACCCCCCAGGCGCGGCGCTCGCTCGGCAGTCTGGTCGGCGATGTCGCTCGCTGGCGCGACCTGTTGGGGCAGCTTCCTCATGCCGATGTGGCCCGCCAGCTGCTCGAGGAGTCGGGCTATGTGGCCATGCTCCAGAACGAGAAGTCGACCGAGGCCGATGGCCGGCTGGAGAATCTCAACGAGTTGGCCAGGGCGATGGAGGAGTATGAGAATCTCTCCGACTTTCTCGAACATGTCAGCCTGGTGATGGACAACGACGCCGATGCCGAGGCCGCCAAGGTTACGATCATGACCATCCATGCGGCGAAAGGCCTCGAGTTCGGCATGGTGTTCCTGCCCGGCTGGGAAGAGGGCGTTTTCCCTTCGCAGCGGTCGCTCGACGAAGGCGGCAATGCCAGTCTCGAAGAGGAGCGGCGGCTCGGCTATGTGGCGATAACCCGCGCGCGGCGGCGCTGCACGATCCTCCACGCGGCCAATCGGCGCATCTACGGTCAGTGGACCTCCTCGATCCCGTCGCGTTTCGTTGCCGAGCTGCCCCCCGCGCATATCGAGGCGGAGACTACCATGTCCGGCGGGGAGTCGCTGTGGCGGGCGCAGTGGTCGGAACATGCCGATCCCTTCGCCCATGTGGGCCGTGCCACCGGCCGCGGGCCTGGATGGCAGCGCGCGACTGCGACAGGCGGCCTGGGACAGCCGTCTGCCGCTGCGCGGGTCGTCGAAGCCCGGGCCTCCGCCGTCAGCTTCGCCCAACCCTCTCGGAAGGACATATCGCTCGGCCAGCGCGTCTTCCACAGCAAGTTCGGCTATGGCTCTGTCGTGGAGATCGAGGGCAACAAACTCGAAATCGACTTCGAGCATGCCGGGCGCAAGCGGGTGCTCGACAGTTTCGTCAGCCTGCCCTGAAGCAACATATCTGTCTCTCGAGTAGCAGCTGATGCGATGTGTCTCCTCGGGTGGTTGCCCAGGATATCCGCCAACGCCTAGAGGGAGCGGCATGACATCGCGCGGCCCTTTATCGATTCCGGTCTTCCGGCATTATTGGCTGGCGCGTTTCTGCTCGACGTTGGCGCTCAATGCGATGGTCGTAGTGATCGGCTGGCAAGTCTATGATGTCGCTCGCCGCACCATGGCCCCGCGCGAGGCGGCGGTGCAGTTGGGGATGGTCGGCCTGGCGCAGTTCCTGCCGCTCATGCTGCTGACCCTGGTCAGCGGCTGGACAGCCGATCGCATCGACCGCCGCTGGATCGCTCGTTCGACGACGGTGCTCGAGATGCTGTGTGCAGCCGCGCTTGGCCTGATGACCTGGTATGATTCGGTGACTTTGCCGGCGCTGTTCACAGTGGCGGCGCTGCTGGGCGTCGCGCGCGCTTTTGCGGGCCCGGCGCTGCAGGCGCTGTCGCCCAATCTCGTTCCGAAGCAGCTCTTGCCGGCGGCGATCGCGACCAGCTCGATAGCGTGGCAGGTCGGCGCTATCGGAGGACCGCCGCTGGGCGGCTATCTCTATGCGATCGATCCGCCACTTGCCTATGCCGCAGGCACGCTTCTGCTCGTGGTCTCGTCCATAATGCTGATGCTGATCGGGCCGGTGCCCCGCACATCGCTCGACGGCAGGCGAAATCCGTGGGCGCAGATGATCGAGGGATTTGGTTATTTGCGACGGAATCGCCTGGTGCTCGGCGCGATATCACTCGATCTGTTCGCGGTCCTGCTGGGCGGCGCGACTGCGATGCTGCCAATCTACGCGCGCGACATATTGCATATCGGCTCGTCCGGGCTCGGCCATCTGCGAGCGGCGCCCGCAGCGGGCGCGGCGATCGTCGCAATCTGGCTGAGCCGCCGACCGCTGCGCCACAATGTCGGAATCAAGCTGCTGGTGGCGGTCGCGATCTTCGGCATCGGTACGATCGGCTTCGGGTTTTCCTATCGCTCGACCAATCCCGAGGCATTGGCGCTGCTGTTCCTGACGCTGCTGGGCGCCGCGGACATGGTTTCGGTTTATGTTCGTCAGTCGCTGATTCAGCTCTACACGCCGGATGCCATGCGCGGGCGGGTCGGGGCGGCGTCCATGCTGTTCATCTCGGGTTCCAACGAACTCGGTGAGGCGGAATCGGGCTTTCTCGCCTCGATCATCGGCCCGGTTGCCGCAGTAGTGGCCGGCGGCCTCGGTACGATCGCCATAGCGGCCTTGTGGGTGAAACTATTCCCGGAGATACTACGCGCGCGAACCCTGGATCCGCCCGCGGCGTTGGAGGATGTGCCAGGTCAGGAGAAAGCAGCATGACCAATTTTGCATCGATACTGGAGACGATCGGCAACACGCCGCATGTTCGCGTCAACCGCCTGTTCGGCGACGCCGAGGTGTGGATCAAGTCGGAGCGCAGCAATCCGGGCGGTTCGATCAAGGACCGCATCGCGCTGGCCATGATCGAGGACGCCGAAAAGGCGGGCAAGCTCAAGCCCGGCGGCACGATCATCGAGCCGACCAGCGGCAATACCGGCATCGGCCTGGCGCTCGTCGCGGCAGTCAAGGGTTACAGGCTCGTGCTGGTGATGCCCGAGAGCATGTCGGTCGAGCGGCGTCGGCTGATGCTGGCTTACGGAGCGAGCTTCGATCTCACGCCGCGGGAGAAAGGCATGAAGGGCGCGATCGAGCGCGCGCTCGAGCTGCAGGCGCAGACGCCGGGCGCGTGGATTCCGCAGCAGTTCGAGAACCCGGCCAATATCGACGTGCATGTCCGCTTCACAGCGGAAGAGATATTCGCGGACTTCAAGGACGCCCCTATCGACATCCTGATAACCGGCGTCGGCACTGGCGGCCATATCACCGGCTGCGCCCAGGTGCTCAAGCCACGCTGGCCGGGCCTGAAGGTGTTCGCGGTGGAGCCCACCTTGTCACCGGTGATCTCGGGCGGGCAACCCGGGCCACATCCCATCCAGGGGATCGGTGCCGGCTTCGTGCCGGCGAACCTCCACACCCAGCTGCTGGACGGGGTGATCCAGGTCGATCCGGCCGACGCCAAGGACTATGCCCGCCGATCGGCTCGGGAGGAGGGCATGCTGGTCGGCATCAGCTCGGGCGCAACGCTGGCGGCGATCGCGCAGAAATTGAAGGAAGCACCGGGCTCGCGCGTACTGGGATTCAACTACGACACGGGCGAGCGCTATCTGTCGGTGCCTGATTTCCTACCGGAATGATCGGAGCGCGGGGTCGCGCTCGATCTGTCGGCGTGGCACGCAAAGAAAAGGCGCTCCGTTTCCGGGGCGCCTTTTTTATCACATCGCGGGCAGCAGGCGCTTTTCGCCCGCGATTCGCATCATCGCCTTCTGCAGCTTGTCGAATGCGCGGACCTCGATCTGGCGAACCCGCTCGCGGCTGACGCCATAGACCTGGCTCAATTCCTCGAGAGTCTTGGGCTCATCCACCAGCCGACGCTCGACCAGGATGTGCTTTTCGCGATCGTTCAGCGCGGCGAGGGCTTCGTTGAGCATGTTGTGACGCACGCTCTTCTCTTCCGCATCAGCGATCCGTTCGTCCTGCAGCGGACCCTGATCGACCAGCGCATCCTGCCATTCGCCTTCGCCGTCTTCGCGCATCGACATGTTCAGCGAGGCATCGCCGCCCATCGACATGCGCCGGTTCATGTTCGTGACCTCTTCCTCGGACACGCCGAGATCGGTCGCGATCTTGCGAAGGTCTTCGGGCTTGAGGTCGCCGTCCTCGAATGCGTCAAGCTTGGACTTCATCCGCCGCAGATTGAAGAACAGCTTCTTCTGCGCCGCAGTGGTGCCCATCTTCACGAGGCTCCATGACCGCAGGATATACTCCTGGATCGACGCCTTGATCCACCACATCGCATAGGTGGCGAGGCGAAAGCCGCGATCGGGCTCGAACTTCTTCACGCCCTGCATCAGGCCGATATTGCCTTCTGAAATGAGCTCGCTGGCCGGTAGGCCATAGCCGCGATAGCCCATCGCGATCTTCGCCACGAGGCGAAGATGCGACGTTACGAGCTGCGTCGCCGCTTCGGGATCGCCATGCTCCTGAAAGCGCTTGGCGAGCATATATTCCTCTTCCGGCTTCAGCAGCGGAAACTTCCGGATCTCGGCCAGATAGCGGTTGAGGCTCTGCTCCCCGCCCAGCGCGGGGATCGTGGCGGGCACGTTCTTTCCGCTTGCCATGATCATTTTACTCCCCATCTCGATGCCCAACGGAGGCCATCCGAATCATTGCCAATGTGGGGTACGGCGATCCAGGTTCGAATCATCCTCCGTACCGATCTGTAACATCTATATCATGTTCTTTTTCAGTTCGCTGAACAAATCGAGCATATCCTGCGGAATTTCGCTATCGAAACATAAAGCTTCGCTTGTCACCGGGTGGATGAACCCCAGCCGCGCGGCGTGCAGTGCCTGGCGTTTGAAATTCAAACGGTTGAGCAGCTCCCGGTGTTCCGGCCGAGACCGGCCATAGACTGGATCGCCGAGCAACGGATGGCCAATCGACGCCATATGAACCCGAACCTGATGGGTGCGCCCGGTCTCGAGCCGGCATTCGACCAATGCCGACGCCTTGAGCCTTTCGATGGTTTTGAAATGAGTCACCGCGCGCTTGCCGCGCCCATCCTCGACGACGGCAATCTTCTTGCGGTTGGAAGACGATCTGGCCAGCGGCGCGTCAATCGTGCCTTCGGCGGGCCGGGGGATTCCCGCGACGATCGCTCGATATCTGCGATCGATGCTATGTTTGGCGAATTGCGCCGCCAGGCCCACATGGGCCGGATCGGTCTTCGCCGCGACCATCAGCCCTGAGGTGTCCTTGTCGATCCGGTGGACGATGCCGGGCCGTTCGACGCCGCCGATCCCGGACAGGCTCCCCCGGCAATGGTGGAGCAACGCATTGACCAGCGTGCCGTCGTAATTGCCAGCGGCAGGATGGACGACCAGTCCGGCGGGCTTGTCGATCACGATCAGATGCTCGTCTTCATAAGCGATGATGAGTGGAATATTCTGCGCTTCGTTATGCGCGGGCGCCGGATCCGGAACCGTGACGGCGAACGCCGCGCCTTCCGTGACCTTCATCGCAGGATCGCGGGCGAGCGCACCGTTGGCTGCCGCCACCTGACCCGAGGAGACGAGCGCCTTCAGCCGCTCGCGCGACAGGGTGGGCAGGGCCGCCGCCAATGCGCGGTCGAGCCGCCAGCCTGTGGCATTCGGAGGCACGATTGCGTGCAATATCGATTTCCCCCCGGTCATCCTGTAGCGATGTGGCGATGCGCCTGACGATATCAAGTCCGTTGATAGCCGAATTGCTCGCAGCTGCGGCGGCCAGTCCCGAAGCGGAGATTTGCGGCCTGCTCCTCGGGCGTGATGATGTCGTGGAGACGGTCCTGCCCTGCGCCAATGTCGCGGGCGACCCTCGCGACAGCTTCGAGATCGATCCGGCCGCCCTGATATCGGCACACCGCGCCGCCCGCGTCGGCGGAGCGGCGCCGATCGGCCATTATCATTCGCATCCGCATGGCGTCGCCATGCCCTCGGCCCGCGACTCCGCCGCCGCCGAGCCTGGCAGCTACTGGATCATCATCGCCGGCACCGATCTACGCTGCTGGCGCGCCGCCGATGGCGGACGCTTCGATCCCGTCGCGATTGCCGCACCTGACGGCTAGGCTCCATAATCGCCGATTGCGAAACCGCGCCGCCCTTGTCAAAAGACGCGACCCGTTTCGCGCACTAAGGAATAGCCCCATGGTCAACCGTTCGGCCGAGTTTGCGAGCCTGCTATGTTCGCGTCTGTGCCACGACCTGCTGTCCCCGGTCGGCGCGCTGAACAACGGCCTTGAACTCCTGGCCGACGAGACCGACCCCGAGATGCGGGCGCGCTGCATGGAATTGCTTGCCGAAAGCGCGGCGGCATCCGCCAACAAGCTCAAATTCTTCCGGCTCGCATTCGGCGCGGCGGGCGGCTTTGGCGAGCTGGTCGATACACGTGAAGCACGCGCTGCCGTCGAGGGGCTGCACGGCAACGGCAAGGTGAAGCTCGGCTGGATGGTACAGGCGAACGCGCTGCCGAAGGGGGCGATCAAGGTGCTGCTGAACCTGGCCCTGATCGCCGGCGATGCGCTGGTCCGCGGCGGCCAGCTCGATGTCGCAGCCGAGGGAGGCGAGATCGTCATTCGCGCAGAGGGCCCGCGCCTCGTGCTGGATCCCGAACTGCGCAATGCGCTGCTGGGTGAGGTCGACCCCGATATGCTGAGTCCGCGCGCTGCGGCGTCCTGGCTTGTTCATGTGCTGGTGAGCGATCAAGGTGGGACGGTGCAGATTTCGCAGCCCCAGGAAGGGGTGCTGATGATCGGTGCCAACCTGCCGAACACCTGAGCGCAGGCCAAACCTTCCTTTCCGTCTCTTCCAGCGACTTCGGAGGCTGACCGCCCCGCGGCGAGAGAATTGTCGTCGTAAACCCGCTTTTAACCAAAGCGGTGCCATCACGTTTCCAGATACTGGTCAGGAAGGGTGAGATGGACGATCTGCTCGGCGATTTCGTCGCGGAAACCCGCGAGACGCTCGAAGCGCTGAGCGGCGAAATCGTTGCGTGGGAAGCCGCGCCCGACGATCGTTCGCGGCTCGACGCGATCTTTCGCTTCGTCCACACGGTAAAGGGGAGTTGCGGCTTCCTCGATCTGCCGCGGCTCGAAAAGCTCAGTCATGCTGCAGAGGATGTCCTGGCCGACGTCCGAGCAGACCGGCGTCGCCCCGATCACAGGCTCGTCAGCGCGGTGCTCGCGGTGATCGACCGGATCGCAGTGCTTGCCGATGCGATCGAGACCGGCCACGTGGTTCCCGAAGGCGACGATCACCTGCTCGTCGCGGCGCTCCAGCCCGGCGCCGTCGATCCCCAGCCGGAGACGCAGCTGCCCGCCGAAATGGCGGCGGCCAGCGCTTCATCGACTCCGCGCACGGTTGCGCGCACGATCCGGCTCCCCGTCGATCTCCTCGACCGGATGATGGCCGGCGTTTCGGACATGGTGCTCGCTCGCAACGAACTCGCCCGGCGGCTCCGCGACGATGGTACCGACTCGACGACCGAAGTCGCCTTCGAGCGGTTGTCGCTCTGCATTGCCGAAATGCGTGATGCGATCACCCGCACCCGGATGGCGCGGGTCGAGCATCTCTTCACGGCGCTCCCGCGGATGGTGCGCGATATCTCGGCCGAGTTGAACAAGCTTGTCCAGCTCGAAATCGATGGCGGTGACGTCGAACTCGACCGGGAAATGATCGAGATGATCCGCGATCCGCTGACCCACATCGTGCGCAACGCGATCGATCACGGCATCGAACCGTCCGAAACCCGCATCCTGGCGGGCAAGCCGATGGCAGGCCGGCTCCATGTCAGCGCCCGACAGGTCGGCAACCAGATTCTCATCGAAGTCATCGATGACGGCCGCGGCATCGACGCGGACAGGCTCGTTCAGAAGGCGGTCGCGGTCGGCATCATCAGCCAGGAGCGCGCTGCAACGCTCAGCTGGGAGCGCAAGCTCGAACTGATCTTCGAACCGGGCCTCTCGACAGCGCAGCAGGTCACCGCGATCTCGGGCCGTGGCGTCGGCATGGATGTCGTGCGCGCCAATGTCGAACGAATAGGCGGTCTCGTCGATATCGACAGCCGTCCCGGCAATGGCCTGCGCCTGACCCTGCGCGTGCCGCTCACCCTTACCATCATTCCGGCGCTCACCATCAGTAGCGGCGGTCAGCATTTCGCCATTCCCCGCTCGGCGATCGACGAGATAGTCCGCATCGGCGGCGACGCAGTGAAGATGAGTCAGCTCGGCGGCGCCGATATTGTCTTCATTCGCGGTACCCGTCTGCCGGTCATATCGCTGGGCGATGTGCTCGGCTTCGCTGATAAGGGGCGGCAGACCAATCTGGTCGTGCTTAAGCTGTCCGGCGGCGCGCGCTACGCGCTCGCTGTCGAGGCCGTCCATGATCATGAGGAACTGGTGGTCAAACCGGCGGCGCCCGTCGTGATGGGGTGCGGCATCTATGGCGGCACCACCTTGCCGGACAACAGCCGCCCGATGCTGCTCCTCGATGTTGCGGGGGTCGCTGAAAAGGCCGGCATCCGGCGCGAGGAGAAAGGCAGCGTCGAAGCCGTCGTCGAGGATGTCGAAGAAGTGCAGCAGGAAGATGGTGCGGTGCCGGTGCTGCTGTTTCGCGACCTCGATGGGATCGAACGCGGCGTACCGCTGGGACTCGTCGAGCGCATCGAGGATTGCTTCGCCTCTTCGATCAGCAAGACAGCGGGCCGTTCCAGACTCAATATCGACGGGCGGCTGGTGCCGCTCGTTTCATGCGGTGCGGCCATTTCGGACTCGAAAATCCGCGTGCTCCGAATGCACGACGGCAAGGAAGAAATCGCCTATGCGATCGACAGCGTGATCGACATCGTGCCGGTCACGATCGATCTGCAGCGCAGCACCGTCGCTGGGCCGGTTTCCGGCGTCATGCTGGTCGAGGAGCGGCCGGTCGAGTTCATCGACGCTTTCTGGCTGTTCGCGCAAGGTGCGGGCGCTGAAGCGAAGCTCGCCGAGCGTCCGGTTTGCCTGCTTGCCGACGAAGACCCGTGGACGCGGCAAGTACTGGCGCCGCTGGTCGAAGCGGCGGGCTACCATGTCATCTATTCTGGCGATGAGGGAGCCGCTGCGGCCGATCTCGTGATCGTCCCCGATGGCGCGCCGCTCGACAGCATCGGCACCTGCAGCGTCCTGCGGCTACGGCCGACGGTCGAGGAGCGCGGCGCTTCGCCCGACAGCCTGTGGCGATATGACCGGCCCGGCCTCACCGCTGAGCTGCGGCGGCATTGGAGCAAGCGAAGCGCATGATGATGAACGATCTCTATCTCATCGTCGAAATAGCGGGCCAGCGCGCCGCGCTTCCGGCATCCTTCGTCGAATCGGTGGTCGAGATCGAGGACGTTGCCCCGGTTCCTTGCGCGCCGCCGCACGTGTTCGGCCTGTTCGCCTTGCGCAGCCGCGTGCTGACCGTGATCGACACCATCGCGGCGCTCGGCGGCAATCGTAGCACAGCAGGTGAGAAGCAGGCGGTGATCGTCACGGTGGACGGGCACCTGTACGGCCTGCTCGTCGATAATGTCGATGACGTCGTTGCGATCGAAGGCGCGGCGGCCGACCCGCGGGCGCTGCTCTCGGCAGCGTGGGTGCAGTTTTCCCGGGGCGTGCTCGAATATCAGGGCCAGCCGTTATTGTTGATCGACGTTCCGGCGATGGTTGCCGGCCCGGTCCATCTCGCGGCGTGAAACCGGCATTAACGCCGCGCTTACAAGTTCCCCGCTACAGTCGCCCGACTGCATAGCCAAGACGGAAGATCCCGATGAAGACCTGCCTGGTGGTTGATGATTCCAAGGTGATCCGCAAGGTCGCTCGTCACATATTGGAAGCCTTGCATTTCAACGTCGAAGAAGCTGGTGACGGCCGCGAGGCGCTCGATCGTTGCAGCGCCGGCAACGTGCCCGACGTGATCCTGCTCGACTGGAACATGCCGGTGATGAGCGGCATGGAGTTTCTGCGTTCGCTCGGCGATGCGGCCATCGCCAATCGTCCCAAGGTCGTGTTCTGCACCACCGAGAACGACGTCGCACATATTCGCGCCGCGATCGATGCGGGGGCGGACGAATATATGATGAAACCATTTGATCGCGAGACGCTCGAAAGCAAGCTTCAGCTGGTCGGCGTCGTCTGAGCCATGTCGCAGGCGGGCCTCAATGCCAGCGTCAGATATGGAGTTGCGGATGGCAGCCGAGCGGCGGTCCGGCCCATTCGCGTGCTGTTGGTCGATGACTCGCTCGTCGCCCGCACCGTGCTGGCGCGCCTGATCGAGGCCCGTCCCGAATTCGAGATAGCCGGCGCTGCGCCCACCGCCGACCAGGCCATCGTATTTCTCGCCGGCCACCAGATCGACATCGTGGTCCTAGATGTCGAGATGCCCGGCAAGGACGGCCTTACCGCCCTTCCCGAGATACTTGCAGCCAGCCATGGGGCGCGGGTGCTGATCGTGTCGTCGGCAGCTGAGGCAGGTGCTTCGGCGACAGTGCGGGCGCTGACCCTGGGTGCCGCGGATACTCTGCTCAAGCCAACTGCGGGGAACTTCGCCGGCGAATTCTCCCACAAGTTCATCGACGCGCTGTTGCGGATCGGCCACGCCCGCCATCTTCCCGAAAGGCTGGAAAGCAAGGCACGCGACGCGGCACCGCGGTCCAACGCGCCGACCCCAATGATATCGTTGCGGCCGGCCAAGGTTGGAAAGATATCCTGCCTCGCCATCGGGGCGTCCACTGGCGGGCTGCACGCACTGTCGGCTTTCCTTCGGCAGTTGCCGCCGAGCTTCGCTGCGCCGATTCTGATCACTCAGCACCTGCCGCCCCCTTTCATGCCCTATTTTGCGGCGCAACTTCGCGACATTGCCGGGCGGCCGGCATCTGTGGCCGCCGACGGGATCGCGCTAAGGCCCGGTGAGATGTTCGTCGCCCCCGGCGAGGGCCATATCCGCCTGGCGCGCCAAGGCGCTCGCATTGTTATCCGCATCGATACCACCACGGCGCCCAGCCGGTGCATGCCGTCGGTCGATCCGATGTTCGAGGCGATGGCCGAAATCTATGGCGCCGAAGGAGTCGGCGTCGTCCTCTCCGGCATGGGCCGGGATGGCACGATCGGTGCGGAGGCGATGGTGCGCAGCGGCGCGGAAATTCTCGCCCAGGATGCTGCCACGTCGGTGGTCTGGGGCATGCCGGGTTCGGTCGCGCAGGCGGGGCTTGCCTCGATGGTGATGCCGCCCGAGGGTCTGGCGCGCCATGTCTGCAACCGCGCGGCCGCTTCAACGTGGAAGTAAGCTCCCGCGCCGGGCTCGTCATCGCTCGCCTGTTCGAGAAGGCGACCGGACAGCTGCTGTCGCAGGATCGCTTCTGGCGGATCGGAACCACCCTTTCCCCCTTTTGCCGAGCGCGCGGCATCGAGAGTTTCGACCATCTCGCTTACGCGCTGGAGCGCTCCACGGATCCCGAACTTTCGCTCGATATGATCGATGCGCTGCTCAACAACGAAACCAGTTTTTTCCGGGACGCAGCCGTGTTCAAGCTGATCAGCGAGGAGGTGCTGTCCCACCTGACCGCTGCGCGGCAGCGCGACAAGCGTCTGCGAATCTGGTCGGCGGCATGCTCGACCGGGCAGGAGGCATATTCGCTGGCGATGCTGTTCGCCGAACAGGGCGAGCGCTGGGACGGGTGGAAAATCGAGATCCTGGGGAGCGATATCTCCCGTTCGGCGGTCCGGAGGGCGCGCAACGGCCTTTATACTCAGTTTGAGGTGCAACGCGGGCTGCCGATCCGTCATCTGGTCGATTGGTTCGATCCGGTGCTTGACGAGGGCTGGCGCACCAAGCCTCGGCTGGCATCGCTGGTCACCTTCACCCGCCACAACCTGCTCGGCCCGCCGCCAGCCGGCGGCCGCTTCGACCTCATCCTGTGCCGCAATGCGCTGCTCTATTTTTCACCCGAGCGCCGCCGCCAGATGCTCGAGGGCCTCGCGCTCGCCATCGCGGGCGACGGCGCGCTGCTGCTCGGCGCGGGGGAAACCGCGCTCGGCAATTCGAACCGCTTCGTCAGTGACCCGGTGATGCACACCGTTTACCGCCCCGCCGCCTACGCCGCTGTCGCGAGCGCCGCCTGACGCGTTGCTACCCCCGATGTGCGGGCGTAAGGCACTGTCATGAGCGAGATGATCGATTGCCCGTCGCCGAATCATGACGAGCGCGCGTTGCCGATTTCCATGCTCGTGCTCCACTATACCGGCATGCAGGATGCGGCCTCCGCGATCGCGCGGCTGATCGATGCCGATGCCAAGGTTTCGAGCCATTATCTTGTGGCCGAGGATGGTCAGATCGTTCGGCTGGTGCCCGAGGAACGCCGCGCATGGCATGCGGGCAAATCGTTCTGGCGTGGGATCACCGACGTCAATTCGGCAAGCATCGGCATCGAGATAGTCAACCCGGGGCACGAGCTGGGCTATCGACCATTCCCCAGGGCGCAGATGGATGCGCTCGTGCCGCTGATCGCCGATGTGGCAAAGCGCCATGGCATCGCGCCGGCCAATGTCGTGGGTCATTCGGACGTGGCGCCGCAGCGCAAGCAGGACCCTGGCGAACTGTTCGACTGGGAACTGCTCGGCAAGCTGGGGCTGGCCCTCAAGCGGCCGAGGCACGGACTGCAGGACCCGCATTGGACTCCGGGCGGTTTCCTGCTCGCGCTCGAGCGCTTCGGCTATGACGTCAGCGACGGCCCGGCGGCCGTGACCGCCTTCCAGCGCCGATTCCGCCCCGAGACGATTGACGGCATCGCAGACGGCGAGACGCGCGGAATCCTCCTGAGGCTGCTGCTCCACCGCGAGGGCGATGCGCTGCTTGAGCCGAGCGGCAAAACGCCCTAACAGCGCCATACCAGAGGGCCAGGCGATCGCTGCGCATCGTTTATGCGGTGCGGGGAGGAAAGTCCGGGCTCCAAGGAGTAACGGTGCCGGGTAACGCCCGGCGGGGGCGACCCCAGGGACAGTGCCACAGAAAGCAAACCGCCCGGCGGGCTTTTCGGAGTTCCGGGCAAGGTCGAAAGGGTGCGGCAAGAGCGCACCGCGGACCCGGCAACGGGAACGGCATGGTAAACCCCACCGGGAGCAAGATCGAATAGGGACGGCATATGGGCTACTCCGCCCGGTCGTCCGGGTTGATTGCTGGAGGCCGGGCGCAAGGCCGGTCCTAGAGGAATGATCGCCCATCCAGCGCGAGCTGGTGGACAGAACCCGGCTTACAGGCCCTCTGGTTATCCTGATGCGAAAGAGGCGCCCGCGATACGGATCATTGCATCGCGCCTGATACGACTTATCTTCTCGTCGACATTCGGAGGAAATATGGCTCAGGAAATCGCGACGCTAGCCGGTGGCTGCTTCTGGTGCATCGAGGCGGTGTTCGACGATGTGATCGGCGTGAGTTCAGTCGAGAGCGGCTATATTGGCGGGCATGTTGCCGACCCGAGCTATCGCGCCGTGTGCGAGGGAGCGACCGGCCACGCCGAGGCGATCCGCGTGGCGTTTGATCCCGAGGTGATCAGCTATGGTGAATTGCTCGATATCTTTTTCCATGTCCATGACCCGACCCAGCTCAACCGCCAGGGTAATGATGTCGGCACCCAATATCGCTCGGCGATCTTCCCGCATTCCGTCGAGCAGGAAGCCGAAGCAAAGGCTGCAATCGGGCGAGCGCAGGCGGACTGGCCGCAGCGGATCGTTACCACGATCGAGTCCGACGCACCCTGGTATGTGGCGGAGGATTATCATCAGGAATATTTCGCGCGCGAAGGCATGAGCAACGGCTATTGCGTGATGGTCGTCGCGCCCAAGCTCGCGAAGTTCCGCAAGAGCTATGCTGCGCGGCTCAAGGCGAACGCGGTGGCTTGACCATAGGCTACCCCGTCATCCTGAACGGGTTTCAGGATGACGGGGTGGTCGAGGTGCGGCCGCCCTGACCAATCGATCGTTGATCGCGAGGCCCAGCCCCTCGGCCGGGATGGGCGCGATGGCTATCGCTGCCGTGTCCGATCGGTCCGCCTCGTGCAGTATTTCGAACAGCCGCGCGGCGGCCTCGGACAGATCCCCTCGCTCAGAGAGGCTGATCCTTCCGGACACGGCACCAAAGCCTATGTGGAATTCGTCCGCTGCGGCACGGGTGGCATCAAGCCTCACCGTCTTTGATGGCGCATAATGGCTGAGCATCTGCCCCGGCGCCTCGATCGTGCCGCTATCACCGGTATCTACGGCAAGACCGCTGACGCGCTCAAGCATATCCACGGTCACGCTGCCCGGCCGCAGCAGCCTCAGCCTGCCACTCTCGACCGCGACGATCGTCGATTCGATGCCGACTTGCGTTGCGCCGCCATCGAGCACCAGTTCTACCCTGGCGTCGAGCGAGCGCGAGACATGTTCCGCGCGGGTGGCGCTGATCGAGCCGCTGGCATTCGCCGAGGGCGCGGCAAGCGGGTGACCGACCTTCGCGATCAGCGCGCGCATGACGGGATGCGACGGAGCCCGGATTGCGACGGTCCTCAGTCCCGCGGTAACGAGGCTCGCGATCGGCGCGCCTGGGGCTAGGGGCAGCACCATCGTCAGCGGGCCAGGCCAGAAGGCTTCAGCGAGTCGATATGCCACTGGCGAAAACAGCGCGATGCCGTCGGCCATCGCAAGATCGGTGACATGGACGATCAGCGGGTTGAAGCTCGGCCGTCCCTTGGCCGCATAGATCGCCGCCACCGCCTCGCCCGATGTCGCGTCGCCAGCGAGACCGTAGACGGTCTCGGTCGGTACCGCGACCGGCACGCCGCGCCTGATCAGCGCGGCGGCCTCGGCAATGCCGGCTTCGTCTGCGGGGATGGTGCGGGTCGAGATCACCTTCGCGCCGCTATAGCGCGCGGCGAAGAAGGGCAAGGATCAGCTGTCGACGCGTTCGAGCAGGTGGGCAGGATCGATCTTGAGGCGCCGCATGCTGCGTATGACGCGCGGCCATTCGTCGCGCAGGAAAGCCTCGCGGGCCTCGCGGCGCAGGCGCGCGCTGGCGCCCTCGGCCACGAACATGCCCACGCCGCGTTTTACCGCGACGAAACCTTCGTCCTGAAAGCCCTGATAGGCCTTTGCGGCGGTCAGCGGGTTGGCGCCATGCTGCGCGGCAAAGACGCGCACCGACGGCAGCGCGTCGCCATCACCGAACGTACCGTCAAGGATCGACTCGGCGATGATGTCGCGAAGGCGGAGATATACGGGGCGATCCTGGCTCATGGCGTCACACTGTTCTAACACAGCATGGCGCGTCAACGGCAATCAGCCTTTCCACGTCGAAACGACAGCTTCATACGCCGGCCGGGGTCGCTCATCGAGCGGGCGCGACGGCGAGCCGAGGAACAGGAAGCCGGCAATGCGGTCCTGGGGCGCGCCGCCCAGCGATTCAAGAACCTGTGCGTCATATGCTGCCCATCCCGTCAGCCAGCAGCCGACGAAGCCCGCGGCATGGGTAGCGAGAAGCAGGTTCATGCAGGCTGCCCCGGCCGAAAGCTCCTGTTCCCAGCGCGGGATATTGCTGTTCGCAGTGGGCGTGGACAGCACGGCGACCAGCACAGGCGCCTGGTGGGCAAACTGATCCATCGCCTCCAATTCGATCCGGCCGGCATCCGGCTTCTCGGCGCGATAGGCATCCTGCAGCAGATCGGCGAAGGCGCGGCGGCGGTCGCTTTCTATGATCACGAACCGCCAGGGGCTGAGCTTGCCATGGTCCGGCACGCGCATGGCGGCTTCCAGGATCTGGCGCAGTTGCGCGCCGTCCGGGCCAGGGGCGACCATGTCGCGAGGCTTGGCCGAGCGGCGCGTGGCGAGGAGGGTAGAAGTCGAGCTGAGATCGTTGAACATGTTGGGCTCCCTAGCGCATCAACATTCAGCTTCACAGAGCCGGAATCGCCGTTACTCTTTACATCCATGAAGGCAGCGGCGGCGTGGGCGCGCCCACGGGCCCAACGCACAGAATAGAAAGATCTTCATGGTCAATCCCCACGCCGACGCCACCACCGAGCCTGGAACTCAGCATCTGAGCCGATCCGACGGCGACGACTGGTTCGGCCACCCCCGGCAGCTCGCGAGGCTGTTCTCGACCGAGGCGATGGAGCGCTTCGGCTATTATGGGATGAGGGCGCTTCTCACCCTCTATCTCACCCAACATTTTCTGTTCAGCGACCAGACCACCAATGGGCTTTATGGTGGTTTTACGGCGCTGGTGTACCTGACCCCGCTGATCGGCGGCATTCTCGCGGACCGCTATCTCGGCTCGAAGAGGTCGGTGAAGTTCGGCGCGGTCCTGATGTCGATCGCCTATTTTACTCTGTGCTTCGGCGGCCCCACAGCCAAGCCCTATGCGCTTATCGATGGCACTCGCTACGAGGTGGTCATCGACCAGGCCAAGCAGCAATATATCGTCGACAACGGCCAGAAGCTGGCGATCAAGGGCCGGGACGACGGATCGGTGACCTTGGCCGCACCCGATGGGCAGGTGGTCCGCACGATCGCCAAGGGAGGCTTCAAGTCCGATGCCGATCGCAGCCCCTTCTATACTGGGCTGATGCTGGTCGCGCTGGCGCTGCTCACCATCGGCAACGGCTTCTTCAAGCCGAACATCTCGACGATTGTCGGCGCTCTCTATCCGGTCGGTGATCGCAGGCGCGATGCGGGTTTCACCATCTTCTACATGGGCATAAACCTGGGATCGCTGTTCTCGCAGATCCTTTGCCCATTCCTCGCGGTCGCGCTAGGCTGGTGGGCAGGCTTCGGCCTCGCCGCGATGGGTATGATGATCAGCTGGGGCCTGATCCAGTTCGCGGGCGACAAGCTGGCCGGCTATGGCGATCCGCCGCCGGGACAGACCAAGGACCGCGCGCTGCTGATCTATATCGGCGCGGTCGCGGCGATACCGGTCGGCTGGTTCCTTTTCACCAACCTGATGAGCAGCCAGAGCGCCGAGGCCGGCAGCGGCATCGGCGGCTATCTTCTGGCGCTGCCCATCATGGGCAAGATATTGTTCTTCACCTTCCTCGCATCGGTGATCTTCATACCTACATGGGCATGGAAGGCGGGCAATCGCGCCGAGTTCCAGATGATGGTCGCCGCGATCGTCCTGATCGTCTTCAACGTCGTGTTCTGGACGCTGTTCGAGCAGGCGGGTTCATCGCTGACGCTGTTCGCCGATCGTAACACCGATCTGTCGATCTTCGGACTGTTCACGATGTCGGCGGGCCAGACCCAGTTCTTCAACGCCTTCTTCATCGTCGTGCTGGCGCCGCTCACCTCGATCATGTGGAATGCCCTGGGTCGCCGTGGACTAGAGCCGTCGATCCCGATCAAGTTCGCGGTCGCGCTGGCCGGCGTCGGCTTGGGCTTCCTGGCGCTGGTGTGGGGGACGAGCTATGCCGGGGCGGACTTCAAGGTGTCGGTCTGGTGGCTGGCTTTGCTTTACCTGATCCATTCGATGGCGGAGCTCTGCATCTCCCCGGTCGGCCTCTCGATGATCACCAAGCTGTCGATTGCGCGCGTGGTCGGGCTGATGATGGGGCTTTGGTTCCTGTCGATCAGCTGCGCCCAATATGTCGCAGGCGTGGTGGCGCAGGTGGCGAGCGTCGAGACGGTCGGCGGTCAGGTGACCAACCTCAAGGTCAGCCTCGAAACCTATGCGGGCGTGTTCCAGACGATCGGACTCGTTTCAATCGGCATCGGCGCGGTGCTGTTCGTCCTTTCCCCCGTGATCAGGAAATGGATGCACGGGGTCCAATAAGGTTCGGACGGGGCGTCACGCTGACGCTCATCGTCTGCACTCGCGGCGCTGCTTGGATGTCGGCGCCCTCGGATACAAGGCTGCGTGACGAGTATCTCTACTCCGTCGAGAAGGTGCTGCCGAAAGCCTATGAGCGTTGACCTTAGCCTGCTTGCCACTCCAGCGCGTGTTGCGATGACAAGTGGGGTAGCACGGCGGAAGGGGTTGAGGATCGGCGGGTTTAGGCGCATCTAACGGTCGAAATCCGGGCGGGGAACCCTTGTAATATGGCGCGTAAATATTTCGGCACCGACGGCATCAGGGGCCGCACCAACGAAAGCCCGATGACGGCCGAGATCGCCATGAAGGTGGGGCAGGCGGCGGGCGCGCATTTCCTGCGCGGCGAGCATCGTCATCGCGTCGTCATCGGCAAGGACACCAGGCTGTCGGGCTATATGATGGAGTCGGCACTGGTGGCGGGCTTCACCAGCGTCGGCATGGACGTGGTCATGATGGGACCGATTCCCACCCCCGCCGTCGCGATGCTGACCCGCTCCATGCGCGCCGATCTCGGCGTGATGATCTCGGCGAGCCATAATATGTTCGCCGACAACGGCATCAAGCTGTTCGGGCCGGACGGCTATAAGCTGTCGGACGACGACGAGGCGGCAATCGAGGCGCGTCTCGACAAGTCGGTCAAGCTCGCCGCTTCCGCCGACATCGGCCGCGCGCGCCGGGTCGAGGATGCGCGCGGGCGTTATGTCCACGCGGTCAAGTCGAGCTTCCCGGAGCATCTGCGCCTCGACGGCCTGCGCATCGTCATCGATTGCGCCAATGGCGCGGCCTATGAGGTCGCGCCTTCGGCGCTTTGGGAACTGGGCGCCGACGTGATCTCGATCGGGGTGAACCCCAACGGCATCAACATCAACGATCAATGCGGATCGACCGATACCAAGGCCCTGCAGGACAAGGTGCGCGAGACGCGCGCGGACATCGGCATTGCACTGGACGGCGACGCCGACCGGCTAATCATCGTCGACGACCAGGCCCGGGTGGTCGATGGCGACCAGCTGATGGCGCTGATCGCCACGGGCGCCAACCATCGCGGCGAACTGAAGGGCGGCGGGCTGGTCGCCACGGTGATGTCCAATCTGGGCTTGGAGCGCTATCTCGCATCGCAGAAGCTGAGCCTGCACCGCACCCAGGTCGGCGATCGCTATGTCGTCGAGACAATGCGTGCCGAGGGCTTCAACGTCGGCGGCGAGCAATCGGGCCACATCATCATGACCGATCATGCAACCACCGGTGACGGCCTTATCGCCGCGCTGCAGGTGCTGGCGCGGCTCGTCGAGAGCGGTAAGCCCGCCCATGAGCTGCTCCACCTGTTCGATCCGCTGCCCCAGCTTCTCAAGAATGTCCGCTTCACTGGCGGCGAGCCGCTCAAGGACGACAAGGTGATCGCCGCGATCAGCGATGCCGAGGAGAAGCTCGAAGGCACCGGCCGGCTCGTCATCCGCAAGTCGGGCACAGAGCCGCTGATCCGGGTGATGGCCGAAGGCGAGGACCGCAAGCTCGTCGAAACGATGGTCGACCAGATTTGCGAGGCGGTCCGCAAGGCCGCCTGAGCATATGGCGATGGCGCGAATCCTGATCGTCGCGGGCTCGGACTCGGGCGGTGGCGCAGGCATCCAGGCCGATATCAAGACGGTAACCCTGCTCGGCGGCCATGCGATGACGGCGATCACCGCGCTGACCGCGCAGAACACGCTGGGTGTCACGGCGGTCCACGCGGTACCTGTCGAGATGGTGATCGCGCAGATCGACGCGGTGGTAAGCGACATCGGCGTCGATGCGATCAAGATCGGCATGATCGGCTCGGCGGACATCGCCGAAGCGGTTGCCGATCGGCTCGACCGGCCCGATCTGGCCGGAGTTCCTGTGGTGTTCGATCCGGTGATGATCGCGACCAGCGGCAGCAGGCTGGCGGACGAGGCGACGGTGGCTGCCTTTGGCCGGCTGATGCGGCGTGCGACCGTGTCGACGCCCAATCTCGATGAACTGGCGGCGCTTAGTGGAATGGTAGTCGGTAACGAAATCGAGATCGGAGATGCGGCGGCCTACTTGATAGACGAACTGGGCAGCGGTGCCGTTCTGGCGACCGGTGCGCGTCTCGGAGGAGGTCCGATCACCTCGTTCGAGAACGGTGGACGGAAGGTTATTTCGATTGAGACGCACCTGTTCGACATCTTGTTTTCGAACGAGTTAGGCGAACATATCTGGAATGCAGAGCGTATCGACACGACGCAAGACCATGGCACAGGCTGCACGCTAGCCAGCGGCATCGCTACCGGCTTGGCGCAGGGCATGGCGCTACCCGATGCGATCGTCCGGGCGCGGGCGTTCGTGCGCGCTGCGCTGCTCGCCGCGCCCGGGCTGGGCAAGGGTCACGGCCCGATGGGCTTTCGCGCTCCGCTCTCTCAGGCGCGCGAAGACTACGAGAAGTCATCGTAGCGCGAAGCGTCAGGGCCCTTCGACAGCCTCGACTCCAAGCAGAGCCGCCAAATCCACCCGCCGCCGCGAAATGTCGGCCAGGGTGTAGCGATCGAACACCCCGAAAAAAGCTTCCAAAGCCTCGCCGAGAACGCCGGTCAGGCCGCAAGCCGGCGCGATGATACATGTATCGCAGTCCGCCAGCGGACGATCGGGCTCCGTACGCCGAACGACCGCACCGATCGAGATCTGCTCTGCCCGCAGCGCCAGTGTGATGCCGCCCCCGCGCCCGCGCGTCGTGCGGATGAAGCCGGCCCGGCCGAGCATATGGACCACCTTCATCAGATGGTTCTCGGAGATCGCATAGGTGCGTGCGATTTCGGCAATCGATGCGCGGCGTTCGGGCCGCACCGCCAGGTGGATCAAGACGCGCAGGGCGTAATCGGTGTGGCGGGATAAACGCATGCTGCAAGGTAAACGATCGTTAAGATATATTCAATTTGCATCTTCTTCGGGGGCTGTATAGGTGTACCTCAGATACATCTTAAGGGAGATTCGCATGAGCAAGCCGCTTTCGCCGCAGACCGTCGAGATCGTGAAAGCCACCGCGCCCGCGCTTCAGGAACATGGCGTGGCGATCACGACGCGCATGTACGAACGTCTGTTCACCGATCCGGC
This sequence comes from Rhizorhabdus argentea, assembly GCF_037861105.1. Classification (NCBI taxonomy): domain Bacteria; kingdom Pseudomonadati; phylum Pseudomonadota; class Alphaproteobacteria; order Sphingomonadales; family Rhizorhabdaceae; genus Rhizorhabdus; species Rhizorhabdus argentea. The sequence goes on along the minus strand of NZ_JBANFK010000007.1, from coordinate 52,079 downwards.
GGTCAAGGAGCTGTTCGATCAGGCCGCGCAGGAGTCGGGCGAGCAGCCAAAGCGCCTTGCCGCCGCGATCCTGGCTTATGCCAAGAATGTCGACAATCTTGGTGCGCTCACATCGGCAGTAGAGCGGATGGGCGCGCGGCATGTCGATACCGGGGTCAAGCCAGAGCATTATCCAGCCGTTGCCGCCGCGCTGCTGCCGGCAATCAAGGACGTTCTCGGCGATGCCGTCAACCAGACGGTGCTCGACGCCTGGGGCGAGGCCTATTGGTTCCTGGCCGATATCCTGATCGGGCGTGAGCGAGAACTCTACGCTGCGGCGGCCTAAGACGGCCGATCGGCCATTATCGGTCCACAAGAAAAAGGCCGCCCGGATCGCTCCGGACGGCCTTTTTCTTGTCTGGTCGAAGCCTCAGGCTTCTTCGGCGGGCTGCTCTTCGAGCAGATCCGCGTTGATCTCGCCGGGTTCGGCGTTGGGATCATAAGCCTCGGTGAAGCCAGCCTCGTCGCGCTCGAACATCGATGCCATGACATCGACGCCCTGCGACTGCAGCTCGGCCTCTTCGGGCGAGCGTGCAACGTTGACGGTGATGCTGCGGCTGACCTCGGCGTGAAGAACGACCTTCACCTCGTGGACGCCGATTGCCTTGATCGGCCGGCTGAGCACGATCGCCGACTTGGCGACCTTCATGCCGTCCTCAGCAAGCGCATCGGCAATGTCGCGGGTCGAAACCGAGCCGTAGAGCTGGCCGGTGTTCGATGCCTGGCGGATCAGGATGATCGACTTGCCCTCGAGCGAGCCGGCTTCCTGTTCCGCGTTGACGCGACGGTTGGCGTTGTCTGTTTCGATCTGGGCGCGGTTCGCCTCGAAGACCTTCTTATTGGCTTCGTTGGCGCGCAGTGCCTTCTTGCGGGGCAGCAGATAATTGCGTGCGAACCCGGCCTTGACGGAGACGACGTCCCCGATCTGGCCCAGCTTCTCAACGCGTTCGAGCAGGATCACGTCCATATTGGAGGTCCTCCCTTCTTACTTGACGATGTAGGGAAGCAGCCCGATGTGACGGGCGCGCTTGATCGCCTTGGCGAGTTCGCGCTGCTTCTTGGCGGACACCGCAGTGATGCGGCTCGGAACGATCTTGCCACGCTCGGACACGAAGCCCTGCAGCAGACGGACGTCCTTAAAATCGATCTTGGGAGCGTCCTTCGCGGAGAAGGGGCAGCTCTTGCGGCGGCGGAAAAATGCGCGTGCCATGTGTCTATTCTCCCTTACGCGGTTTCGCGGTCGTCACGGCGGGGGCGGTCACTCCGGTCGCCACGATCGCCGCGATCACCACGGTCACCCCGGCCGTCACGACGGCCATCGCGCTCGCTACGCTCGCCACGACGCATCATCGCCGACGGGCCGGCTTCCAGCTCGTCGAAACGGATGGTCATGTAGCGGATCACGTCTTCGTTGATCGCGGTCTGGCGCTCGAGCTCGGCAACGACACCCGCGGGGGCGTCGATCTGGAGCATCACATAGTGCGCCTTGCGGTTCTTCGCGATGCGATAGGCGAGGCTGCGAAGCCCCCAGGTCTCGGTCTTGACGACCTTGCCCTTGCCATCTTCCACGATTCGGGTGGCGGCTTCCGCCAGCGCGTCGACCTGAGCCTGAGCCAGATCCTGACGCGCGAGAAAAACATGCTCGTAGAGAGCCATGCTCGCGTCTTCCTTACATTTGGCCGATCGCTGACGCCGTGCCAATCACGAACGCCCCTCCGGCTGTCTTCCAAAATGCGCAGGGGCGGAGAACGAGTCTCCACCCCGGCTGCGGCGGCCTATGGCGGAATATCGCCTTGAAGGCAAGTGCCCGAGGCCGTGCGGAACCGGGTGGATGAGGGATGGTTGAGGAGAGGGGTGGAGCGTAGGACCGACGATGAAGCTGCTGTGATGACGCCGCGCGCATCAGCCGCGCTCGCTTTCCTTGCGATACCGATCCTGGCGGTACCGCTCCCCGCCGCTACACCACGCCAAATCCTTACCGAAGCCGCCTTCCAGTCGCGCGATAGGGCAAGCGCTCTCTCGCTGATTGCCGAGGCGGACAGGGGCGCCGCGGCACTGCTGGCGCGCGATGCGAGCAATCATGAAGCGGCGCTCGTGCGCGCAATGGCGCTAGGCTACCGTGCCAAGCTGACGCGCAGCCGGGCGGATGCGATGGCGGCGCGCCGGCTGTTCGAGCGCTTTGCTGCCGCCGACCCCCGGGATCCGGACGCCGCGGCGGCCATCGGGGCCTGGCACCTGGATTCGGTGATCGCTCTGGGGGGCTTGGTCGCGGGCATGGCAATCGGCGCAAAGAAGTCGACCGGCCTGGCGATGATGGATCGTGCTGTCGCGCTTGGCGGCAACCGGGCGCTGTTTCCCGGCCTCGCGGCGCTGCTGAGATTGTCGATAGATCCCGCCGATCCGCGAGGCCGCGCCCTTGCCGAAACCGCGAGCACCGCCGCTGTCGTGGTACCGATCGATCGCATAATGCAGCGGAGTGCCGCGGCGCTGCTGGTTCCGCTCCGCTCCGGCGACCGTGGCGCCACGCAGGCGCTTGCAAAGCAGTTGCTGCCTTTTGGCCGGCTGAAACGGTAACGGCGGCAGGCCTTTGGGCTTGCCTCGGCAGCGGCTCTTTCCTACTGCCGCTCGCCAGACCAAGGGAGCCTCGATGCGCGCATTCATCTTTCCCGGCCAGGGTAGCCAGGCCGTAGGCATGGGCAAGATCCTCGCCGACGCCAGCACGGTTGCGCGCGAAGTGTTCCAGGAGGTCGATGATGCACTCGGCCAGAACCTGTTCAAGCTGATGGTCGAGGGCCCACCCGACGAGTTGATGCTCACCGAGAATGCCCAGCCTGCGATCATGGCCAACGCGATCGCGACCTGGCGTGTCCTGCAGAAGGAGGGCGGTATCAGCTTGGCTGACAAGGCCGCGTTTGTCGCCGGGCACAGCCTGGGAGAATATAGCGCGCTATGCGCCGCCGAGGCGATCGACCTTGCTACCACCGCACGACTGCTGAAGCTGCGTGGCCAGTCCATGCAGGCGGCCGTGCCGGTCGGCGTTGGCGCGATGGCGGTGTTCCTGGGGCTCGATTTCGACGGCGCCAAGGCCGTCGCCGAGGAGGCGGCTCAAGGCGAGGTCTGCGAAGCGGCCAATGATAACAGCAATCGGCAGGTTGTCGTCTCCGGGCACAAGGGCGCCGTCGAGCGAGCGATAGAGATTGCCAAGGCGCGGGGCGCCAAACGCGCGCTGCTCCTGCCGGTGTCCGCGCCGTTCCACTGCTCGCTGATGCAGCCCGCCGCCGAGGCGATGGCGGAGGCGCTCGGCAAGACTGCGGTGCAGAGCCCGCTGGTGCCGGTCTACGCCAACGTCACCGCAGCTCCGACGGCGGCGGCGCAGGAAATCGTGAAATTGCTCGTCCAGCAGGTCACCGGTACGGTGCGGTGGCGCGAGAGCGTTGCGGCCATGGCGGACGCCGGCGTCGAGCAGTTCGTAGAGTTCGGCGGCAAGGTCGTCGGTCCGATGGTCAGGGACATCACCGACAAGGCGCTCGCGACGAGCGTCGTGGCGATGGCCGATATCGAGGCATTCGCGGCAACGCTCTAACATTCAGCGTCATTCGAGCGAAAGCTGGAATCTCTCTTCTTCTGCGCTGAAGAAGGCAGTGAGATCCCAGCTTTCGCTGGGATGACGGGCAGGGGAAGGAAGTGCATGTTCGATCTTTCAGGCATGACCGCGTTGGTCACGGGCGCGTCCGGCGGCATCGGCTCGGCGATAGCCAAGGCGCTGGCGGCGCGGGGCGCCAGAGTTGCTCTATCCGGTACGCGTGAAGAAGCGCTGCAGGCTGTCGCAGCCGACATCGGCGGAGACGTCGTGGTGTTGCCCTGCAATCTCGGCGATGCCGCCGCTGTCGACGGTTTGATCCCGCGCGCGGTCGAGGCGCTCGGCAAGATCGACATCCTCGTCAATAACGCCGGTGTCACGCGCGACAATCTGATCATGCGGATGAAGGATGAGGAGTGGGATCAGGTGATCTCGGTCAACCTCGAAGCCGCGTTCCGGCTGATCCGCGCCGCGACCAAGCCGATGATGAAGGCGCGCTTCGGGCGGGTCATCACGATCACGTCGATCGTCGGCACCACCGGCAACCCCGGTCAAGCCAATTATGCGGCCTCCAAGGCGGGTCTCGTCGGCATGTCCAAGGCACTGGCGCAGGAACTGGCGAGCCGCAATATTACGGTCAACTGCGTCGCGCCCGGCTTCATTTCCTCGGCAATGACCGACGGTTTGCCCGATGCGCAGAAGGAAGCGCTGCTCGGCAAGATTCCGGCCGGCAAGCTGGGCGAGGGCAGCGACATCGCAGCGGCGGTCGTCTATCTGGCGAGCCAGGAAGCCTCCTATGTCACCGGCCAGACGCTGCACGTAAACGGCGGGATGGCCATGATCTGAACCGCTGGGTGCCGCCTTTCGGTCGAATCCGGATCAACCGCGGTACATCCGTCATTAAACCATGCTTGCAAGCAATGTCGGCCCTCGTTAGGGCAGGCGCAAGAGACCCTAAGGAAGGTTTGAACATGAGCGAGACCGCCGAGCGCGTTAAGAAAATCGTTGTGGAGCATCTGGGTGTCGAGGCCGAGAAGGTCACCGAGGAAGCCAGCTTCATTGATGATCTGGGCGCAGACAGCCTCGACATCGTCGAGCTGGTCATGGCCTTCGAAGAAGAATTCGGCGTTGAAATTCCCGATGACGCGGCCGAGAAGATCGCGACCGTCAAGGACGCGATCAGCTATATCGAGAGCCACAAGGGCTGATCGTTCCACCCACCGGCCGTTGATCGACCGGGGCAGGTGATAGAGCCGAGCAGTTTCAGCGGCTCCCCGACCCCGGACTTTCCGATGGGACGGGGAGCCGCTTTGCCGTTCAAGACAAGATGCAGGAGAATGCCATGCGCCGCGTGGTCATAACCGGATTGGGACTGGTCACACCGTTGGGAGCGGACGTCGAGACCGCATGGGCCAATATCCTGGCGGGCAAGTCGGGCGCGGCCCGGATCACCCGCTTTGATCCCAGCGATCAGACCTGCACGATCGCGTGCGAGGTGAAGCCCGCTGATCACCCTTATGGTTTCGACCCGAACAAGCGTGTCGACCACAAGGTTCAGCGTCAGGTCGATCCCTTCATCATCTATGGCATCGATGCTGCCGGCCAGGCGCTCGAGGATGCCGGGCTCACCGAGTTGACCGAGGAGGAAAGCTATCGCGCCGGCTTGTCGATCGGCTCGGGAATCGGTGGCCTGCCGGGCATCGCGAGCGAATCGATCGTCTGCGAGACAAAGGGGCCGAAGCGGGTCTCGCCGCACTTCGTTCATGGCCGCCTGATCAACCTGATCTCGGGCCAGGTCTCGATCAAATATGGCCTGCGCGGACCCAATCATGCCGTCGTCACCGCCTGTTCGACCGGCGCGCATGCGATCGGGGACGCCGCGCGGATGATTGCGATGGACGATGCCGACATCATGCTGGCCGGCGGCGCCGAGGGCGCGATCTGCCCGCTCGGCATCGCCGGCTTCGCGCAAGCCCGAGCCCTGTCGACCCGCAATGACGAGCCGGAGAAAGCATCCCGTCCTTACGACAAGGGCCGCGACGGCTTCGTTATGGGTGAGGGCGCCGGCGTCGTCGTGCTCGAGGAATATGAGCATGCCAAGGCGCGCGGCGCCAAGATCTATGCCGAGGTGATCGGCTATGGCCTGTCTGGCGACGCCTATCATGTCACGGCGCCGCATCCGGAAGGGTCGGGCGCTTATCGCTCGATGGCAATGGCGCTCAAGAAGTCGGGCCTGCAGCCGTCGGACATCGACTATATCAACGCGCATGGCACCTCGACCCCGCTCGGCGACGAGTTGGAGGCGGGTGCGGTGCGCCGGTTGTTCGGCGACGCGCTCAAGACAGTGTCGATGAGCTCGACCAAGTCCGCGATCGGCCATCTGCTCGGGGGCGCCGGTGCGGTCGAATCGATCTTCTGCATCCTCGCGATTCGCGACCAGATCGTGCCGCCGACGCTCAATCTTGAGAATCCGAGCGACGGCCTCGAGGATTTCGATCTCGTTCCGCTCGTCGCCAAGAAGCGCAAGGTGAAGGCGGTGCTCAACAACAGCTTCGGCTTTGGCGGCACCAACGCCAGCCTGATCATGCGCGCGCTGCCAGAAGCGCTCGGCTCGGATTGAGCCGGCGCAGGACGCCTTCGATGCTTCGCCGCCTGATCGCGCTGGCGCTGATAGTGGCGCTGGTTGCTGGCGGCGCTGCTTTATGGATATCGCGCGACTGGTGGGGTGACGGGCCGCTCGATAAGCCGGTGACGGTACAGGTGGCCAAAGGCGATACGCTCGCCTCCGCTGCGCGGGCGCTGGAAGAGGCCGGGGCGATCCGTTCGACGACCAACTTTCTGCGCTTTGCGCGGCGCTTCGGTCCCGATGCGCCCATCAGAGCCGGCGAGTTCGAGATTCCCGCGCGGGCCAGCGGGCGAACGATTCTCGATATTCTGCAGCACGGCAAACCAGTTCAGCATCTGGTGACGATCCCGGAAGGGATGCCGTCGATCCTGGTATATGAACGATTGATGGCGGAGCCTGAACTCACCGGCACGATCGAAGTCCCGCCGGAGGGGTCGGTGCTGCCCGACAGCTATAGTTACGAGAAGGGCGAGCCGCGCGCCGCCGTCCTCGCGCGCATGCAGGTGGCGATGCGCACTGCGCTCGACGACGCCTGGATGGCGCGCAAGCCGACTACGGTTGCGCGCGACAAGCGCCAGGCGTTGATTCTCGCCTCGATCGTCGAGAAGGAGACAGCGGTTGCGTCGGAGCGGCCGATGGTCGCCGCCGTCTATTCGAATCGCGTCCGCCAGGGAATGAAGCTCCAGGCCGATCCGACGGTGATCTACCCGATCACCAAGGGTAAGCCGCTCGGTCGGCGGATCAAACGCTCCGAGCTGAATGCCGTGAACGGTTATAATACCTACGCGTCCACCGGCCTCCCCGCAGGACCGATCGCCAATCCGAGCCTTGCAGCCATCGAGGCCGTGCTCGATCCAGCGCAAAGCAAGGCGCTTTATTTCGTGGCGAGCGGCAAAGGCGGTCATGTCTTCGCCAACACCCTCGCCGAGCACAATGCCAATGTGCAGCGCTTCTACGCCTTGCGCCGCGCCCGCGGGGAAATGTAGCCGAGCGGCGATGGGCCGGCACGAGAACCTATTCAGCCGATCCAGCGCTTCTTCGTCGTCGATGTGGCGAACCACAGTTCGAGCCCCGCAACGAGGATGATGATCGCGGGGAAAATCGCCGAGTCGGCGCCGACGGGCTGCGGGAAGACTGTCATCACGAAGATTTACCCGAATTGGACGATCACCGAGATCAGCGAAATCAGGTATAGCGGCTGCGCCCAGGCTCTGCGCAGCAGCAGCAGCGCTAGCGATCCGAAGGTGCCGCTCCAACAGCGATCCCGAAGACCCACCAGAACCATTGCGGCATGTTCGCGACGGCCTCGGCCTCGGCCTTGCCCATCAAGGCTGCCAACTGCTCATAGGGCGTGGTGAGTTCCCTATAGAAGTAATAGATGACCATCGCTCCCCACAGGAGCAGCGCGACGGATAATATCCAGCACCATGCCGGTACCGCTGCACGACCGGTCATCCTCCATCTCCCGCTTGCTTGTCTGCCTCAGCCGAGCCAGCCATGGGTCTTGGCCGCGCATGCGAAACCGATCTCTCCTATGGCAACCAGCGCTATGAAGGCCGGAAAAGCCGCCGATGAGGCCCCCAGCTTCGAACCGCCCTTGAAGACCATAAAGAACCAGCCGAACTGAACGATTACACCCACCAACGAGGTGATGAACAGCGGACCGGCGGCCAGCATCCGCAGCAGCAGCGCCACCGCGCCAAGCAAACCGGCGGTAACGGCGACGGCATAGGCGATCTTCGCCGCAAGCGGCATGGCGAGCCAAGCGTCGCGCTGAGCTTCAGGCAGTTTGGCGATCTTGTCGGCACCCGCCGTCATCTGACCGTAGCAGGCGGCGCAGCCGATCAGGTTCCAGACCAGGATGACGACCGAGACGATCCAGTACCAGACGGGAACCATCGCGATCTCCCCCTATCGCAAAGCTGCCGACAGGATGCTCCGCTTTGGCGGTAATGACAATGCCGGTTACAGACGCAGTCCCTCGGTCTCGCCCAACCCAAGGGCGATGTTGAGGTTTTGGACCGCGGCCCCGGCGGCGCCCTTGCCGAGATTGTCGAGGGCGGCAACCAGACGCGCCTGCCCGGCCTTCTCATCCGCATAAACGAACAGGTCGAGATGATCGGTGCCCGCCGCATGCTCTATCATCAATGCTGGCGGATTGTCGCGAGCCACGCGCACAAGCGCGCTATCGGCATAGGCTTCGCCCAGCACATCGCGGATCGCCTCGCCGCTCGGGCGGCGTGGCAGGAGGTGCAGATGCAGAGGGATCTCGACCAGCATGCCACGATAGGTGCGCGCCACTGAGGGAAAAAAGATCGGCGGGTAATCGAGGCCGGCACGTTTCTGCATCTCGGGAACATGCTTGTGGCCGAGGCCGAGCGCATAGGCCCGAAAGGCGGTTTCGGTCGCTTCCGGCGAGTTCGCGTCCTCGAACATCGCGATCATCGATTTGCCGCCGCCCGAATAGCCCGAGACGGCGTTCGTCGACAGGGGCGTGTCCGCGGGGAGCAGTCCGGCGCGCACCAGCGGTCGTACCAGCGCCAGAAAACCGGTGGGATAGCAGCCGGGGTTCGAAATTCGCGTCGCCAGCGCCAGAAGCTCGCGTTGATCCGGCTCGAGTTCCGCGAAGCCATAGGACCATGAAGCCGCCGTCCGGTGCGCCGTCGATGCGTCAATCACCCGGGTGCTCGGATTGTCGATCAGGGCCACCGCTTCGCGCGCGGCATCGTCGGGCAGGCACAGGATCACCGCGTCGGCTGCGTTAAGCGCGTCGGCCCGGGCAGACGCATCCTTGCGCCGATCCTCCGCGATCGTCAGCAGCTCGATATCGCGGCGACTGGCAAGCCGGTCGCGAATCTCTAATCCAGTGGTGCCTGCGGCACCGTCGATGAAGACCTTGGAGGTCATGATGCTATTCTCCGCCGGCTCAGTATCGGCCGATCATGATTGGGGGCGAGGCGGGCCACAACGTCGGCGAGCGGCTCGATCACCACGCTCATCCAATATGCATTCGCATGGATCAGCCGGAGGTCGTCGACCATCAGCCCGACATGCCCCGGGAAATTGACGATGTCGCCACGTCGGAGCCGGTCCTCCTCGCTCAATGGTTCGCCGAGCGCCTCGCGCTGCATGTCGGTGTCGCGCGGCGCCGCTATGCCGGCAGCGCCCAGCGCCACCTGGACGAGCCCCGAACAGTCGATGCCGTGCGCGCCGCGTCCGCCCCACAGATAGGGCATGCCCAGGAAGAGTTCGGCGACAGAGACGGCATCGCCCGCAGACTCGCCGATCGCAGCGAGATGGCGCTTATGAACGAAGCCGGTGCCGAGCGCGACGAAGCCTTCCTGGTCCTGGCCGGCGACACGGGCGCCGAACGGCAGCGTTCCCATCACCGGCGACTTGATCGACGGCGCGGAGAACAGCAGTGCTTCTCTCACCGCGATGCGAAAGCTGGGCTCTATCGGCGGGGACAGCGCATCGGCTTCGACATAGCCGACATAATGATCGTGGCGCGAGAAGCCCCAGGCCCAGCCAGCAACCACATCGAGGACCTCGAACGCCTCGCCAGGCAGAATTTGCGACGACGCTTCTGCTCCGTCGCTCGGGGCGATACGGATCATCGCGCTGCCTCTGGCGACCCGGGCCATCGGCGCGGCGTAATGCGGCGCAAACAATGTGCCGGCCAACGCGACATCGGCGATATCGCGGCGGAACGCATTGATTCGCGCGTCCAACCGCCTCGTGGGTCCATCGAGATGGAAGGCGGCCGACGGAAGTCGGCCGCCCGTGGTCGGTTCAGCCGCGCATCTTCTCGAGATCGATGGACTTTCCGAACGCATCGAGGAAGGCGGCCCCTTTATCGGTCTTGGCGACGAAGATGTTGCGGCGATCATTATCGTCGCGTTCGCGGCGCAGATAGCCGAGCGAGCCCAGGGTATTCAAGGCACGCGTGATGACGGGCTTCGAAACGCCGAGTTGCTGGGCCAGGCCGCGAACGGTGTGAGGACCCGGGGTGATGTAGCTGATCAGCAGCAGGGCCATCTGCCGATTCGTAAGATCAGGCTGCCCCGACCGGACATAGGACACCAGGGCCCGCATCCATTGGGAAAGCTGGTTTTCGGCCATAATACGCGCCCTTCACATGAAAGCTTGCGGGAGGTGCAATCTCCCAACAAGAAAACACGTGGGCTCCGACTTCGTTTCAGGAAGCGATATATTTTTCCGCGACTCATCGCTTAAATCCGGCATTCGGCCTTATGCCGAAACGAATTTGGCACGAAGCATGGCAAAGGCGGCCCGCATCCCGAGCGCATCGCCGCCCTTGGGGCGACCCGGCTTGGCTGTCGGCCGCCACGCGAATGTATCGAAGTGCGCCCAAGGCATACCCTGGGGCACGAATCGCTCGAGGAACAGCGCGGCGGTGATGGCGCCCGCCATGCCTCCTTCCCCGGCATTGTTGATGTCCGCAGTCGTGGACTTGAGCATTTCGGCATAGTCGGCCCAAAGCGGCAGCCGCCACACCGGATCCGAAACTTGCTGCGCCGCGAAGGCGATATCGGTCGCGAGCGTCTCGTCGTTGGCGAACAGCGCGGGCAGATCGGGCCCCAGCGCGGTGCGCGCGGCACCAGTCAAGGTCGCGAAGTCGAGGATCATCAGCGGTTTATCCTCCGCCGCGCGTGTGAGGGCATCGCCGAGAACCAGGCGGCCTTCGGCATCGGTGTTGCCAATCTCTACGGAGATCCCCTTGCGGCTGCGCAATATATCGCCGGGCCTGAACGCGTCCGCCGAAACGGCGTTTTCGACAGCAGGGATGAGCAGGTGAAGGCGGATCGGGAGGCGCGCGCCCATCACCAGCCGCGCCAGCGCCAGCGCGTGTGCCGCACCGCCCATGTCTTTCTTCATGTTGAGCATCGCCGAGGACGGTTTGATGTCGAGCCCGCCCGAGTCGAAGCAGACCCCTTTTCCGACGATCGCTATCCTCGGATGCTTCGGGTTGCCCCATTCCAGTTCGATCAGCCGGGGCGTGCGATCACGGGTCGCAGCCCGCCCGACCGCGGCGATCATCGGATAATCCTGCTCGAGCCTGTCGCCCTGGGTGAGCCGGAAGGCGGCATCATACTCCTTCGCGATGGCTTCCGCGGCTGCCGCGAGTTCGGCCGGCCCCATGTCGGCCGCTGGCGTGTCGACGAGGTCGCGGACCAACGCAACAGCTTCGGCCAGTGCAACCGTGGACGCTATGCCGGCAGCATCTTTTGTAAGCAGGACGCGCGCCCGGACCGGCTCTGGCTTTTCCAGGTAGCGATCAAAGCGGTGCTGGGCGAGGAGCCAGCCTAGCGCGCTTTCCACCGGAGCCTCTCCCTCGAGCCGATAGCGGCCCGCCGGAAGTTTTTGGACGACTGCCGCGATGTCCCACGGACCCGGCTTTTTGGCGGCACCGAAGACTGCGGACCATTCGCCGTCCTTTCGGCCGGGCAAGATCAGCAACTCGCCGGGCTTCGCCTTGAACTGGCCGGCTGCGGCAAGTGTGCGGATCTGGGTTGGCTGCGCTTTCAGCCAGGTGCTGCAATCCTCGGCGGCAAGCGGGGTGAGAAGGTGGGCGGCTTCACTACGGTCGGGCAGGAGCAGGTTCGAAAAATCGGTCATACAGCGTTTCTAGAGCCGGATCGCCGGTCGTGGAAGCGCTTGCGGCAGGCGGCTGATGTGGATCGGGCGGCGCGTCAGACCACGGTGATTAGGGGCATGAGTTTGCGCATGGTCAGGTGTTTGTCGGGATGGCCCATCCGCAGCAACCTTCCCTCGACGTGGTCTGGAGAAACAAGTTCGGCAACGAGGCGAAGCTTGTAGACGCGCTCGTTCGTACCCCACAAGCAGGTGACGGTGGGATCATTGCCATGGCGCATGATATCGAGCCATCCGGCGAATTCGCTCCCGCTGACGTTTCCCGAGCCATGGTAGACGAAATTGCTGTCGCCGCCGAACAGCCGCTCGGGCTGCACTTGCAGGACGCCGCCGCGCATCTCGCGGTCGAGACATCCAAAGCTGCCGAATCGCATCGCCCAAATCCCGTCGAACGAGAGGGTGGAGGAACAGCCTTTCATGGTGGTGAGATCATGCGATTCCATGAGGTCATTTACATAAGCGTTTCGAATAACCCCGTATAACGGCTAAAATCTTGAAAAAAGGTTGTTCCGAGCTCGCTTGCACCGCGGGGATTAATATCCGAGCGCTTGGGAACGCCGACTGCGCAAGCTCGTTCTGACTACAAGTGGACATATCGGACGGGTGGCCCGAGGGGATGGCTGGTGGACAAGAATTTGGTTTTGGTCGTGGAAGATGAACCCATGATCTGTTCGATGATGGAAGACGCTCTTGTCGAAGGCGGGTTCGAAGTGGCGTGCTGCGGCACTGCTGATGAAGCGCTCCGTTTCCTGGATCGAGGGGGCCATGGCCCGGTCGGCCTGGTGACCGATATCAGGGTGGCGAGCGACGTATCCGGATGGGACGTCGCCCGGCATGCGCGGGAACGCTATCCCCAGGTGGGCGTGGTCTATGTCAGCGCGGATAGCGGCAGCGACTGGAGCGCCTTCGGCGTTCCCGGCAGCGTCTTCATCCAAAAGCCCTTCGCGTCCGCCCAGATCGTCACCGGCGTATCGACGGTTCTCAACCAGGCTAGCGGGTTGACTGCTGAGTGACCGTCTCCCGATCCGTCGATTCTCACATTGGGAGAGGCTCTCCCGAGGCGCGCGGAGTCGCGTGAGCATGCCGCTGATGGCAAGTCCGCGGCCGTCGCTGACGAACAGACCGGCGCTTGCGCTGTCTGATCCCGTCGCGGTGCGACCGGTTATCGATCCAACAGCAGATGCATCCGCGCGGTTGCTATCGGTTTGGCGCGGTCGTCCTGCCAGCATATGGCACTGGCATTGGCGACGCGCTTGCCGACCCGTACTATCTGCGCCACCGCATGCGTGTCGATCATGACGCCACCACGGAGATAATCGACGGCGACGTTGATTGGTTTGACGCGGGGATGGTCGCCTTCACCCAGTTCCTGGTTGAGCGCTTCGTAGCACGCCATCTCGAGCAGCCCTGCAATCACGCCGCCATGAACGAAGCCCGGCCGCCCCTGAATTTCGATCCGCCAGGGGATGGTTAGAATCGGTTCGCCGTCGGCGTGGTTGCGCCGGGCACCGATGACTTCGGCATAGGGCGGCTGCTGCATGTCAATCCGCCGTGAAGAAGAAACTGGACATCGACTGCGCGACAAGATCGTGCGGGTCGCCATCATGCGCCTCGCAGCGGACGAAAGCGACATGACGCGTGACGCGGTAGCAGGTCGCGCGCGCGGTGATCGAGCGACCTGCAGGCGCCGATCGCATATAGTCGATCCGCAGATCGAGCGTCGCCATCGGCCGCATCCGCTTTATCTTGGCCATTATCGACAAACCGGAGACGCTGTCGATCAACGAGATGATCGGGCCGGATGCGAGGATGCCGGTCGATCGGTCCATGGCGAACCGCGGATCATAGTCGAATGCCATTTCGGCCCAGTCCTTGCCATGGGCCACATAGCGCAGGCCCAGTTCCCCGGTGTGGCCGGTAAAGGAGCCGCGCAACTTCTCTATGTCGATCGCGTCCATCATTGTTCCGCCATAGGATCTTGTGCGCCGCGTGCAAAGCCGGGCCGTCCGTCGCGCGCCTCAGATCGTCGTCTGCGAACCAAGTTCCACGACCCGATTGGGCGGGATCCTGAAAAAGTCGGTCGGGTCGGAAGCATTGCGATGAAGGAAGATGAACAACATGTCCTGCCAGAAAGGCATGCCGCTATGTTTGGACGGGCGCAGGGTCGAGCGTCCGATGAAGTAGCTCGTCTGCATCGGCTCGAGCTTGTTGTCGCCATGGCGAAGCGCGAAAGCGAGATCGCGCGGGATGTCGGGACTTTCCATGAAGCCGTAGTTCAGCACGGCGCGGGTGAAATTCTCGTCTATCTCGTGCATCTCCAGCCGGTCCGCGCCATTCACCACCGGGCTGTTCACCGTATTGATCGTCAACGCCAGATTGCGTTCGTGCAGGATCTTGTTGTGCTTGAGATTGTGGAGCAGCGCGCTCGGTGCGGCTTCAACGCTCGATGACAGAAAGATCGCCAGGCCCGGCACGCGCTCGGGCGGCCGCGTGCGCAGCATCCTGGCGAGTTCATCGAGGGCGATCGCCTGGCTCTGGTCGATCGCGAGCAGCAGCGCCCGCCCGCGTACCCATGTCGCAATCAGCAGCCCGACGCCCACCGCGACAATCAATGGCGCCCAGCCTCCTTCGTAGACGCGCAGGATATTGGCGCCGAAGAAGAAGACATCCAGCAACAGCAGCGGCGCGATCACCGCCAGTGTGATCGGCAGGCGCCAGCCCCAGGAGCGGCGCACGACCACGAAGCCAAGGCATGTGGTGACCACCATGGTGCCCGACACCGCAATGCCATAGGCGGATGCCATCGCCGAAGAGGAGCCGAAACCGAGCACGAGGATCATCACGCCGATGAACAGCAACATGGTGATCGACGGCAGGTAGATCTGGCCGGCAGCGTGTTCGGAGGTCTGGCGGATCTTGAGGCGCGGCAGCAGGCCGAGCTGGATCGCCTGCTGGGTCAGCGAATAGGCGCCAGTGATGACCGCCTGGCTGGCGATCACCGTAGCGCAGGTCGCGAGCAGCACCAGCGGGATGCGCGCGGCGCCCGGGGCCATCAGGAAGAACCAGTCCTGATTGGTGAATTCCACACCGCGGGCGGCGGCAACCTCGAGCCGGTGAAGGGCAAAAGCACCCTGGCCGAGATAGTTGAGTGCCAGCGCCGGGAAGACGATGATGAGCCAGCCTAGACGGATTGGCCTTGCACCGAAGTGACCCATATCCGCCGTAAGCGCCTCCGCGCCCGTCACCGTCAGGAATACCGCGCCCATTACGAACATCCCCGCCATGCCGTGATTGGTCATGAACAGCACGCCGTTGTGGGGCAGGAAGGCCATCAATATGGCGGGTTCGTCGGAGATATGGATCAACCCTATGGCCGCGATCGTCAGGAACCAGATCAGGCAGATCGGACCGAAAAGGCTGGCGACAAGCGCGGTGCCCCGCGCCTGCATCAGGAACAGGCCGACGATGATCGCCGAGGTGATCAGGATGATCTCCCCGCGGGATATGGCATGCTCGAGTCCCGGGATGGTCTTGAGGCCTTCCACGGCCGACAGAACCGACAGGGCAGGGGTGATGATACCATCGCCGTAGAAGAGGGCAGCTCCTGCCGCGCCGAGCACCAGCACCAGCATCCGGCGCTTGCGCGCGGATCGCTGCGCGAGCGCCATCAGGGCAAGCACGCCGCCCTCCCCATTGTTGTCCGCGCGCATCAGGAACAGCACATATTTGCAGGTAACGACGAGGATCAGCGCCCACAGCGCGAGACTGAGCACGCCCAATATCTCGCTGGCATTGATACCGCCTTCGGCCGCCTGGCCGAGCGCTTCGCGGAAGGCGTAGATCGGGCTGGTGCCGATATCGCCGAACACAACGCCAAGCGCACCCAGCGTCAGCGCCGCCATTGTGTCCTTCCGACGCCGGGTAAGCGGTTGTCCCGCCTGGGTGTCGGCCACATCACTCTGCATCAAGCAGCCCTCGCACGGCAAATCGGCGGCGGAGTAGGCTTGTGCCGGAACAAATGCACGTGAAATGTTGCTGCGGCGCGGCAGCGTTTGCGTGGGGCCCGCAATCGCTGTAAAGGCGACGTCGAACTGCCTCGGTGGCGCGTCCGAATCGACGTTGTCTCCGGGGCTTCTCTGTTTCCCGCGCCCCCGGAGGCCCGACCGATGACCCGCCGCCGCCAAATCTACGAAGGCAAGGCCAAGATCCTGTACGAAGGCCCCGAGCCAGGCACGTTGATCCAATATTTCAAGGACGACGCGACCGCCTTCAATGCCCAGAAGAAGGGCACCATCAACGGCAAGGGCGTGCTTAACAACCGGATCTCCGAGCACATCTTCACCCTGCTCGGAACGATCGGCGTTCCTACCCACTTCATCCGCAGGCTCAACATGCGCGAGCAGTTGATCCGCCAGGTCGAGATCGTGCCGATCGAGGTCGTGGTGCGGAACGTGGCCGCAGGTTCGATCGTGAAGCGCCTCGGGATCGAGGAAGGGACGCAGCTGCCCCGCACGATCATCGAATATTACTATAAGGACGATGCGCTCGGCGATCCGATGGTTGCCGACGAGCATATCGCCTGTTTCGGCTGGGCGAGCCAGGAAGAGATGCACGATATCGCCGACATGGCGATTCGCGTGAACGACTTCATGTGTGGCCTGTTTGCCGGCATCGGTATCCGTCTGGTCGACTTCAAGCTCGAGTTCGGCCGCTTCTGGGACAATGATTATAGTCGCGTCATCCTGGCCGACGAGATCAGCCCCGACGGCTGCCGGCTGTGGGACATGGTAACCGGCGAGAAGCTGGATAAGGACCGCTTCCGCCAGGATCTGGGCGGTGAGGTCGAAGCCTATCAGGAGATTGCACGCAGGCTTGGGCTGATGCCCGAAGGCGACAACATGATCCTTGATCTGGAAACCCACCGGAAAAATAGAGGCAAGTGATTTCAATCACTTAGACAGCATTTTTTAGCGATGTCGGCTTGGTTTTCCGCTTTGCCGCAATCTTGCCGCATTTGGTCGCACAGCTATTTACAACCCGACCGATAGACATAAAGTCTTCCACGACTTCCGGCCTGTTTCGGCCGAGTCGAGGAGGACCGAAGCATGGCGCCGTCCCGTTTCGAGCACCCATCCGCGGCCCCGGTGACGCTGCTGTTGCCGGATCTCGATTGCAACGCCGCCGGCTACTGGCAGCGACACTGGACGGAGAGCCGCATCGATTGCCGCGCTGTCGATCTGGGCAATGCGCGACAGCCCGATCGTAACAGCTGCGTCATGCGGCTCGATCATGCCCTTCGCCGGGTCGATGCTCCGGTAATCCTGGTCGGACACGGCGTCGGTGCGCTTACTATCGCCGCCTGGGCTGGGCTGATGAGCAGCGAGAGCGAAAACGCGGTGGCCGGGGCGCTGCTGATCGGCCCTTGCGATCCGATGGCTGCCGGCGCCGATCCGCGGCTGCAATGCTTCGCGCCCCTGCCAACTGCCATATTCACATTCCCTGCGCTCGTCATAGCAAGTGACGACGATCCCGCCATCTCGGCCGACCGGGCGTTCAGCCTGGCACGGCAATGGGGTGCCGGCTTTGCGCGATTCGGCGAGTGCGGTCATTTCATGCCGTCCGACGGGCTCGGATGGTGGGACGATGGTGAGGAATTGCTCGACCGCTTCATTGATCTGGTCGAGCCCGGCCGTCTGCAGCCGATCCGCAGTCTCGACGATCTTGCGAGCCCTCACCGCGTCAGCCCGTCCGGGTCGGCGCCCATGTTCCGTCCCTAGGACGGTTTGCGCCCCGTCCGCTCCATCTCCGGGGAGCGGACGGGGTTGCTTTTTCTCGCCCTGCCGAGCCCTGACGCCGCTTGCCCGTGCTCACGCGCGAAGCTTAGCTGTAGTCCGGCCAAAATATTCCCATGTGACGCCTGTCTGTTCCCCACATTAAAGGAGCGCGCATGATCGCACATGGAACAGGAAGGACGCCAACGATGAGCAACCGGACGGAAGCGGTAAAGATCGCGCCGAACGATTCGTTCAATATCCAGACAGTGCTCTGGGTGAAGCACTGGAATGAGCATCTTTTCAGCTTCGCGGTGGACCGGCCTGCCTCGATGCGGTTCCGTTCGGGCGAGTTCGTGATGCTCGGCCTACCGACCGATGCGCGGCCGCTATTGCGTGCCTATTCGATCGCAAGCCCCTCCTATTCGGACGAACTCGAATTCCTCTCGATCGCTGTCGAGGATGGTCCGCTGACGTCGCGGCTACGCGATATCATTCCAGGCGACGAAATCTATCTGGCGCGTAAGACGACCGGCACATTGGTCGCCGACGCTCTGACGCCAGGCAAGCGGCTGTTTCTTCTTGCCACCGGTACCGGGCTCGCGCCCTTCCTGTCGGTGATGCGCGATCCCGACATCTATGAACGCTATGAACAGGTCGTAATCGTACACAGCGTGCGCCGGCTGAGCGACCTTGCCTTCCGCGACGTGCTCGAGAAGCGGCTCGCCGGTGATCCGCTGGTCGAGGACGAGGCGGCTGCGAAGTTTCGCTACGTGCCCACCGTGACGCGGGAGCCGTTCGAGCGAAAGGCGCGGATCACCGCGATGATGGAGGACGGCGGTATGTTCGCTGGTGTCGAGGGTGAGCCGAAGCTTGACCCAGCGACCGACCGGGTGATGATGTGCGGCAGCATGGACATGATCCGGGACTGCTCGGCGATCCTGGAGCGGCTTGGCTTCGAGGAGGGTTCGAATGCCAAGCCCGCCGATTTCGTCATTGAAAAGGCCTTTGTGGGATAATCTGTTTCCACGGTACATGGCGTGGAACCCACCGGAGCGAACTGCCGATGGGTTCCTAGCCCCTTTTATGGAATCCGCCCGAGAGCCGATTCCATAGGCAGAACTATAACGCCTGCGTTTCGTTCCATGTGACAGTGCCTGGGACGTGCGAGTTCACACCGCGCTGATTAACATTTGCTGGAATGACCAGCGCCAAGCTTCCGTAAAGGCTGATCGGTCTAGTCCACCGCAGCGGAGGTAAGCCGTTGTCAGATTTTCTACGCGCCATTACGGCGAATATCGTAGCGGCTCATGTTGCTGCGAACACCGTCCACGCTAGCGAACTCCCGGCCATGATCAAGACCGTTCATGCGGCGCTAGTCGGGCTGGACGCTCCGGCTGCTTTTCCCGCCGAGCAGCAAGCGCCTGCGGTTGCCGTCCGTGCATCGGTAAAACCCGATTATCTCGTCAGCCTCGAAAGCGGCAAGAGAATGAAGATGCTCAAGCGCTATCTTATGGCCAATTATGGGATGTCGCCGGACGATTATCGTCGCAAGTGGAACCTGCCAGTCGATTATCCGATGGTTGCGCCGAATTATGCCGATCGACGTCGCGAGATGGCTAAAAAGATCGGCCTCGGGAAGAAGCCCGTGCTGCGCAGCGAAGCGCCGCGGGGCGCCGCGGGGCGCCAGGTCGCCGAAGGCGGCTAGCTGAGGCTCCTCCATCGGCCACGTCACTCGCGTTCGCCGGTGGGGCAAGGCCATGACGGATGGCCATTGACCCACCGGGGGGCACTCCGTTCCATCACGTCAGCGCCGAGTGCCCGCTCTAGATGAACGTCGCATATTCGACGTTCGCCAGGTTGCCGTGGCCCAGCTTTAGCGCCACGTCATATCCCGCGTGGCTGCCATCGGTTTCGGCGAACAGGAAGGCGTCGGTCCCGACTTGAAACGCCGCGATCTTGATGGTTCCCTGTGCAAAGAGGGCGTCGGCCTGGCCCTGGGCGGCGGCAAAAGTGGCAGCTTTCGCTTCCACATAGTTGGCTGCGCTGCCGGAAATGTCGAGGTCGATCTTGTACCTGGCCATCCAGTCGACGACCCGATCCAGTTCGGCAGCTGTCGCGCCAAGTGAATCGCCCGATGTGAAACGGAAGACATCATCTCCGCCATTGCCGGTCAGGCTGTCGATGCCTGTGCCGCCAATGATCAGGTCATTGCCCGACCCGCCAATGATGACATCGGCACCCGCGTTCCCGGACAGGCTGCTGCCGCCGTTCCCGCCGTAGATGGTATCGTTGCCGTCTCCTCCGAAGATCTGGTTCTGCCCGGTGCCGCCGTCGATCACGTCGTTGCCCGTGCCACCATAGAGCTTGTCGTTGCCGCCGCCGCCGTACAGCGTGTCGTTCGCGCCTGCGCCTATGATCGTGTTAGCCTGGGCATCGCCGTAGACCTGATCCTTGCCTTCGCCGCCCAGGAAGTCCGGTCGGGTGGCGGACAGTCTGCTCGTCAGAGAGCCGCCGGCCGGCGCTGACGTGCCGCTGGTCACAAGCGAGGCGATCAACTCGGCCGACGGGTCCCCGCTCGAAACGACTGGAACCGTGGCGGGGCCGGTGGTGGCCATGGGCGCAACCACGGCCTGCGCCACCAGCGTCGTCGCAGTTTGCACCACCGGCGCCACCACAGATTCCACCGGTGCGGGTGGGGGAGGCGCGACAGGATCCGGGATATCGGTTACTTCGACGATCATTGGATGATCGGTAATCGTCACATGAACCGAGGTGACGTCCGCATAGGTCGAGCCGGCGGCGGCCGAAGCGAGCGGGTCGAAGATCTTCACGCTCACATGGTTGGTGCCGAAATCGAACGTCACGTCCTTGCCGGCCGCGGCGATCGCGTGGTGATTGATCTCGTCCCAGATGTCTGGCTCCGACCAGGCCACCAGATCGGTCTTGCCGTCCGACTTCTGCATCGCCAGCACGGCGCCATCGGTTGGAAGATTGGCGACGGTGTAGTTGAGTGGCTGGGTCGTGAAAGTCGTAGCGGTGGCTCCGCCATCGCCCAGGATAGTCGTGAGATTATGGATTGCGGTCGCCGCCAGCTTCGGATTGTTGGAAAGATCGAACAACCCGAGGTTCTTGTCGACGCTGACCCCTGATGGGTCGGCATAGGCATCCAGCAGCTGGTAAAGATAGGTGTGTGAGACGCCGAGCTTGGTCGCGTCCATCAGCAGGTTCAGCGTCTGCTTGGCCTGGGTGGCCTGATCGACCCCGCCCCAGTTGGAGCTGGTCGGCGCGGTGTAGTAGCCGGCTTCGGTCAGGACCGTCGGCTTGCCCGCCATCGCAGATGTCTGGTCCTTGATCCCGGCCATCAGCGTACGGAGCGGCTGGGCGCCATTTTTGGGATAGGCATGGAAATTGGAGTAGTCGACGTCCTGAACGATATTGGCACCGGTCAGGCCATAGGTGTCGATGTTGCTGAGGGCTGCGCTGCCGGCGAGCGCTTTGGCCAGCGCCGTCATGTAGGCGGTAGCGCCTGCCAGGCCGGTGACGCCGCCGAAGGTGACGGGCCAGTTGTTGACTTCGTTGACGCCCTCGATCGCGATCGTGGCGCCGGGGTGCGCCTTGGCGAAGGTCTCAATCGCCGCAACGACATCGGCGGGGTTGCGGTTGCCAGAGGCGACGAAGTCGAACTTGATGCCGGCGTTCGCCATCGCGTCAAATGCTTTACTCTGATACCAGTAGGCAGGAGCAGTATCGCGGACACTGCTGAGCCCAAGATATTTCATGTCCGTAATGACATTGGCTGAGTTGGCATATTTTCCGTCATTATATGCCATGTGAACATTCACGCCGATGCTTTGGATAAAGTCTTCTGTGCGAATCGAATTGCTCATTGCGCCTGTCCTTCGTTGCTATGGACAGGCTGTTAGGAAAAATTAATTAACGGGTTCTTACGGGGAACTTTGTCTGGTGATGCGTGTTGCGCGGGGCCGGTGATGCTCGCCTATCCCCTCCGCGAGGCTACCGAGATGCCTTTGCCGGGAACGGGCATGGCAATCTTGCCATCGAAAGTCCGTCCGGAGCCGGAACATCAAATGCGATCAGCGGTTGTCCCATAGCTACGAGTTGAGGATTCGCGAATGCATCTACTCTGTCGTTGGGGAATTCATGCGTGGGTTACGCACCCGGCCACCAGCAACCCGTCGCGGCTGGTAAGGCGGTGCAAGCGGTGCACGTGCTTTCGAGTTGTTCAGCTCGAGCGGTCCATCGGTAGAACACAGAGTGGCCGGACCGATCGCCCCGCGAGCGCAAAGAGCGTTATAGATATTTGAGTCGCTTTGCGACGGCACATGATCCGACCAAGGTGCGCGCGTAGCTGACTAGGACGACACCGTGAATATTCGGTCAGGGATTGAAGCCACCGCGAAAAAGCTCAAGACCTCCGAGTATTCCGATGACGCTCGCCAAAGAAACGATCGCAGTCGATGGGGCAAGGCTGCCGCCTGTTAGAGGCGGGACGCCGAACAATCGGGTAAGCACGAAACCCCCGATCACGGCTCCGGCGACGCCGACGATCGTGCCGAATATGACTTCGCGTCTGTCGTGGACACTGATCAACCAGCTATAGAACCAGCCAAGCAGCGCTCCAATTGCGAGCATAAGAAGTATATCCATAGACGAGTTCAGTGTCATGCCTTTCCGCCATCGACCGAAAACTCAAACTCGCATTGTAACGCTTTCGAAGTGAGTCGGATTTATCGGATCTGATCAAAAACGCCCGGGATTCAACATGGTTTCACAGGAATTATGAAGCCGGATAGGATAGGCCGCTTCTGCCCGTGCAAACGGCGACGACGACGCGATGCGAGTGTGATCGCAGTAAAGCACCACGGTAGCTGGGCTGCTTACGCCCCATTGCTCTATAGAGCCGAACCCAAACAAGATGGCTCCTGCTTGAGCATCTATCAGGAGGGAAGATACCCGCCAGGTTACCTGGCGGGTATCAAGATAATCAGCTGAATGCCAGGCGATCGTTCGCCGCTGCATTCGCAGTGCGACGACGGGTGCGGACGACGCCACCCACGAAGCCGAAGCCGATGATCATCATTGCCCAGGTCGCGGCTTCCGGAACGGCCGCGATATTGAGCGTTCCAGCATAGCTGGCGTTGGCGCCCGACGATCCACTGATCGTCAGGAGATTTGCAGCGCCGGCAGCGACATCGCTGACAAAACCAAATTCAAACCGGCCTGCGGGGGTCAGCGTGAAGTTTTGTCCATTCAGCGAAACCGAACTGAAGTCGATGTTCTGCGTGCTGGCATCCTGATAGCTGGTCGAGATCGTTCCGGAGATCCGGTACGCTTGGCCAGCCTGGATGAAGCCGTCGAACGACCCCAAGTCGATCGAGTCCGAGAAGGTTCCAGGTGTCACGCTGGTATTTCCGAACGTCGCGGTCGAGTTATCATATTGGATATACGTAGCAGCGGAGGCGGGCGCCGCGACAAACGCCGCCACCGCTAATGCAATCGATGCGATCGATCTCATAGTCGTACCTTTCGTTGAGTGCGTACCTCTTTTAGGGAGGCCCCCCGCACGGAGACAATAGTTTAATCTACGTTCAGTTTCCATAGATATTTGCATTGTTTCACATGGAAAAAGCAGAAATAATGTGCACTGGATTACAGTTATATTATTTTTAGACGAAATATTGTTCATCTGTTGTCAATGACGCAAATTTCCGAGACGGAAAATATGATCAGGCAGATATAACCATTGCCCGACGACAATGGTCGAACCCTGTCTGGACCAGCATCATCATGTTATCGGCCCTGCTTCTCTGGGGCTGATCTTCTGGTTGACGTAACTGCTGGCTCAATATGATCCTTTGGCTAAAAGAACGCATGGCACCGTCAGCATCAGGATCTGCACGTCGAAACGCCATGTCCTCGATCGCGAATAGGCGACATCGGCAGCCACCCGGCGGCGGTAGGAAATGTCATTCCGCCCGCTGATTTGCCATAGGCCGGTCAACCCGGGGCGAACCCGACAATAATGGTCGAAATAGCGTCCATAGCGCACGATCTCGGCCGCCACGATCGGGCGTGGACCGACCAGGCTCATATCGCCAAGCAGGACGTTGATAAGCTGCGGCAACTCGTCGATGCTGCTTTTGCGCAGGAAGCGCCCGAAAGGCGTGATCCGCGGATCATTCCGTAACTTGTGATCCTTGGCCCATTCCTGCCGCGCAGCAGGATCGCTGGCCAGAAGCTCTGCAAGGCGCGCGTCGGCGTCCATCACCATGCTTCTGAATTTTAGACATCTGAACTTGGCGCCATTCCGTCCGACCCGTTGATGGCCGAATATGACGGGACCGGGATCGGTGCAAAATATTGTGGCGGCTACAATGATCAGCAACGGCGCCAGGAACAGCATGATCATCAAGCTCAGGATTATGTCTAGAGCACGGACGATGATCGCGTCCGCCTTGTCGGCGGGGGCCAAGAAGCCGTCGTCGTTGGAGGCCCGCCGGGTGGCGGTCTCCTGAACGGCTGGGAATGAGGGCTTGGGACGCAATGACTCGTATAACACCGGCTCATATCCATTATCTTGTTCGCCCCGAGGTCGAGGAGCAGGCTCGATCAGCATGACCGGCTGCAAAACGGATGTCTCGGGGCGGCTCATCATCGTTGCACCCGGAAACCGGCCGGGCCGCAATGGCCGCTCCGGGCTTGGGCAGGCGATGGCGCGGCGATCGATGTCCGCGCGACTGAGATCAACCCTTTTTCTACCTTCGTGGACATTCGTCATCCTGCGGACTTGAAAGCTGTTCGCCGATTTGTTCTACGTCGCACTCAGCAGGCCAGCGATCCACCAAACGGCGCTGCCCTATGCTTCGCAAGCGCAGCGAGAAATAGCACCGGGTGCCGGATCAGAAGGATTGCGCTTCATTACGCTCCCTTCATAAGGCCCGCAATCTAACGGAAATACTTGGGAATAGTTCCGCTCGCTTGATCCCTCAATGCCCTCGGCTTGACGTTGCCGCACCGCAACTATCCCGCTCTTCGCTGCCGGAACGATGCCTTCTGTACGGCCAGATTCGCCTTGCTCCGCCTGCTCGACAAGTGAGCGCCGGCATCGCCGTTAGGCCCTCCAAAATTCGAAGGTTTTTAACCTATGACGCACATGCAACGCGCAAGGCTGCATCTGCGGCGAACATTGCCGTCGGCTGTGATGGCGAAGCGGGACATGTTATTGCGGCAGCCGCCGCGACCGCTTCGCTGGTGCATCAAGTGCAATCAGCGGGTCTCTCTGGCAGATCCGAGGATCAGGGGAGCAGCAGGCGCTAGTGCTGGACGCGCCTCAAGCGTGCAGCTCCGCCCACCTGAACGGACAGGCGGCGGGGCTGAGCAGTGTTATGGCAGATGTCAGAAGTAGCGTTCGCCGACCCGAATCAGATCGCCCGGCAGAATCTTCACGTCTGTCTTCTTGATCGCGATCGAGCGTTCTACGGGATCATTCTCTCGCTTGATGAAGATCGTGCTGGTATTGGCGCGCGTGGAATAACCGCCCGCCATGGCTATCGCGCGACTGACGGTCAATCCGGCGACGAAGGGATATGAGCCGGCACGC
Source organism: Rhizorhabdus argentea (assembly GCF_037861105.1). Classification (NCBI taxonomy): domain Bacteria; kingdom Pseudomonadati; phylum Pseudomonadota; class Alphaproteobacteria; order Sphingomonadales; family Rhizorhabdaceae; genus Rhizorhabdus; species Rhizorhabdus argentea. Next base: position 26,763 of record NZ_JBANFK010000007.1, on the reverse strand, counting down.
CCGACTTCGCCAAGGATATAATAGGGTCGATAGTTGACTACTTCGACGCTCACCTTCGGGTTGGCGACATAACCTGACCCCAGCTTCGTCGTCAGCATGTCGCGCACCTCGCCAATGGTCTTCCCGTCGGCCGGTACGTCGCCAATCAAGGGGAAGGCAAGCGAGCCGTTGTCGGTGAGCGCGAATTCCCCGGTCAGCGCGGGCTCGTTGTACACCGTGACGCGCAGCCGGTCGCCGGCCCCGAGGTGATAGCCCTGCAAGGACGAGCTTGCGTCGACTGCCAAGGGAGGCGCGGTCGTCGTGCAGCCCGAAATCGCGATCAGGGCGGCAAGTGCCGCAAGGTGCGTTGGCAATCGACGGTTCATAGAACACCCTTTTTTATGGACCAGCTGGATCAGCCGCTGGCGGTTTAACTCCCTCGGGGTGAAATGGATGCAACGAGACTTGCAAAAAGCTTTGAATTCGTCACTACGAGGAAAGCGGGGCAAAAAACGGAGTCGGTATGCGATCGACGATCGGTGTAACCGCAGCTTTTGTCATAACGCTTTTGCTTATCTGGACCAACGAAGTAACGAGCTGGACTGCGGCCGCGATACTCGTCTGGCTGGCAGCTACGGTCGCAGCGGTCACGCTCGTCCTGCGATCCCCGAAAGGGCGGTCCGCGCGCCATAGGCTGTTCCGCTCGCCACAAGGCAGGTCGAGGAGATTGGGCACGGATCGATCGCCCGCCGCACGTGCGATAGACGTCAAGGCGAAGCGTCTGCCCAACCATCACAAGCCCTGAGCAAAGCCGATCCTGCGCATATGGGATCGGGTGCCGCGGCAACGGCCCGCCAGCGCCTCACATGATGCAAGCGCCGGATTTCACATGATGCGGCTTTCACATCAGCTCCCTTCGGCCACGCAGATCACGGCAATGGCCTTGCGCGCTACGGCACTCGCAAGCCGCTTCGCTCTTTCGATCTACGCGCTTCGATATCTCAACCTGGAAAGTCTCGGGACTTTCGGGCTGGCGGTCGGCCTCGCGGGGATCATGCCCCCGGTGCTGGGGCTTGGCATCAACTACCATCTCAACCGCGATATCCTGGCAATGAGCCAGGCAGAAGCCCATCTGGCAGCGCGGGACAGGCTGATCGTCAGCCTCTCCATGTTGGCGCTGGTGTGGCTCTGCGCGGCCCTGTCGGGGGCCTGGAGCCTGTCGCTGCTCGGCGGCCATCCTCTGCTGCTCGGCCTTATCGTCAGCCTGGAGACCCTGGCGACGGACCTACATGTGATGATCATCAACCGCGGCCACGCCGTGCTGGCCAACCTGCTGCTGTTCATTCGTTCGGCAAGCTGGATCCCGCCGGTAATCCTGGTCGGGATCGTGGCTCCGGGGCTGCGCAGCCTGTCGGCGATATTCGTAGCCTGGCTCCTCGCCCTGATGGTCAGCGGAGTGATCGCAGTCCTCTTCCTCGCGAGGCGCATCGGTCCGACCTTCTGGAGGCAGGCGCCACGCGTCGGTGTCCTGCTGAAGCGTTCCCGCACAAACCTGCTCATATATGTGAACGATCTCGGTCTCGCCGGTCAGACCTATCTCGATCGCTTCATCGTATATTGGCTGCTGGGCAGCGCCGCGACGGGCATCTATACCTTCGCCTTCTCGATCACCAACAGCCTCTACGTGCTCGTTCATGTCTCCACGGTGCAGATCGCCCTGCCTTCTTTGGCAAGGGCGATTGACGATCCGGATCAAGAACGCTGGCGCCGCGTTCTGGTCGGTTACATCAGGCAGGCTGCGATATTCGGGCTTTGCCTCGCCGCGCCGTTGATTGGGGTGGTGCTCTACGTCTTGCCGATGGTGGACATCCACCAACTAACGGAGCAGTCTACGTTGTTCTTGTCGATGGTGTGCGCAGCGGTGATGAAGCCCGTTTCAGATATCTTCAATGTCGGCCTCTACAGCCGACGGCGGGACAAGGCTGTGGCGCTTCTGAATATCGCCGCTCTCGCCCTGAGCGCCTTCCTGAGCATGATCGCCATCTCGCTGACGGGGCTGGCAGGGGTCGGCATCGCGTCCGTTGTCTGGGTCCTGTTCTTGGCGGGGGCACGCTCGAGCGTTGCCGGCATGTGGCGCCGGGCTCGTATCGAGCCGCGGTCTTGATATCAGCGCGCCGAAACCGGGCTGGTGCGCTGGGCCGCCATCGCCCATCCACGTCCTGAGGCTGGCCAGACCGGTGCGTGTTCTCGTCATTTCCACTCTCTTCCCGCCCAACGTGATCGGTGGTGCGGAGATATCCGCCTGGAATCTTGCCCGGTGGCTGAAGAGCCAGGGGCATGAGGTCGGCGTCGTAACCACGGCCAACCTTCCGGGCGAAGCTGAGGATGACGTTGTCGACAAGGACGGTCTCAGGGTCTGGCGGATATGGATGCCGCGGCGCTACGCCGCCGCGAACCATATCGACCGTCCCAAGCCGCAAAAGATGCTGTGGCACCTTCAGGATCATCTCGATCCGCGAAACCGCCGACTCGTTGAGAGCGTCATCGATGCCTTCCAGCCCGAGTTCGTGAATATCCACCTGCTGGCAGGGATCGGATTCAACATCCTCTCCAGCCTGGCCAAACGCGACTTGCCCGTGATGTTTGCGCTTCACGATCTGGCGGTGATCTGCCTGCGTTCGAGCATGTTCAAGGACGGCCGCGAATGCCGCACGCGCTGCGCCACCTGCGTCGCTTCGTCCTGGTGGAAGCAGCATCTCATCTCCAAGGTCAAGCGGCTGGGTTTCTATTCGCCCTCCAGTGCCAATTTGGAGACGGTCGAGGCGCACTTTCCCCTGCACAAATATCTGACGCTGGTTGCGCCTAACCCGAACCGCTATCCGGAACCGACCGTCACATCTGCACCCTCCGAGAAGGTGCGCTTCCTGTATGTTGGGCGCATCCATCCGACGAAGGGTGTCGAAACCCTGCTCGCCGCGGCGGATTCTCTGGCCGACCGCTATGACTTCTCGCTCACGATCGTGGGGGAAGGACCAAGCGCGGCAGGCTTGCGGAACAGCTATGGCGATCGCAGCTGGGTTCATTTTACGGGCAGGGTACCGCAGGAGGAGGTCAGTAACTGGATGGTCGCCAGCGATGTGCTGTGCATCCCTTCGATCTGGGCTGAAAACTCCCCCGGCGTCGCCATCAATGCGCTGAATTGCCGGCTGGCGATTCTGGGCAGCAACAAGGGCGGCATCCCCGAGCTCGTTCATCATGAAGATAACGGTCTGCTCGTCGAAGCCGGTGATGTGCCGGCCTGGGCGAAGGCCATGGAGCGCCTGATCGAAGATCGGCAGGGTCTGGAAACGATGCGCGAGAACGCGGCTCAACGCGCGACTGCATTCCACCCGGCGACGCTCGCCGAGAAGCTCTACCGCTTCATGCTGTCGATTGCGGAGCTGCCAGAGGGGGCGGGCGAGCGGGCCAGCGCCAAGGTGGCGATGACGGGCCGGTGATCGGAGCCGCGCGATGGTCCCGTACGTAGCGAGGCCACTCGCCACGCGCGACCGACATATACATGATCGAGGCCCAGCAGCGGCAGGGGCCAGCTGCGTCTCCGCGGCAGCAGGGCCGGCCAGGTCGGCAACTCCCGCGTTATCCGCCGCAGACCAAGCGCGCGATCGAGCCGCTCCATGGCATAGCTGTGCGGCGGTGTGTTGAAGTCGCCGGCGACGATCAGCGTATCCCGCGCCGATCGCCGCACCGCCTGGCGCAGGGTCTGGATCGCGGACCTCTGGTCATTGAAAGGCCATGGCCGCATCAAATGGACGGAGATTACGGAGAAGGGAACGCTTCCATCCTCGAACGTAGCCTTGACCGCAGATAGGCCTTTCGCATTCTCCTGATCGCCGGTGCCGAGATGCTCGACCTCGAGCGGAGGCCGCTTCGAGAGGATCAGCGTCGAGCAGAAATATTTCGCTCGGCAACTGAACTGATAAGGGTAGTCCGGCTGAAGGCCGCGCAGGATCTGGCGCGCATTGTTAGAGCCCTCGCTGATCGTGATGATGTCTGCGTCCTGCGCAAGCAGCCAATCGAGCGCCGCCTGTGGATCCCTGTTGTTCTTGAACAGGTTGAACTGGATAAGCTTGATGTCGCCCGAACCGCCCATCTCCCGGTGCACGGCAGCTTTCGCGAACAGTTCGGGCACCAGCATAACCGATGCGTATAGCCCCAGCGTCACGAAGCTCGCGATCGCAGCCTGCCGGGCGGTCCGGATCAGGAAGGCAGATGCCAGCAGGCCTATCGGGCACCACAGCATCGAAAGCTGGTTGACCGAGTCCGCTATATCCGAGAGCCTGCCCAGCAGGCCGATGACCGCGACTGCCGAACAGATACCAGCCGTTACGAGGGCTATGCGCCGTGTCCAGATCAAGTGGCGGCTTCGAATGCTACCGGCGTGACACCAGCCGGCCGCCCGACATCGCGGCTAGCTCTCACGCGGGCGGGAGCCGCGCGAAGGGCCAGCGCTATGCCGCAGAATATGCCGAAGACATAGCCTGGATCCGCCGTCGGCCAGCTGACCCCGAGCGGAAACAGCGACATGATCACGGTCCAGCCGGCCGCGGCGCCGACATCTTCCACCGGGTTCCGGCGGCTGACATAGGTCGACATCCTGCCCGGCTTGAAGACGTGGAGGAGGAATATGATGAGAGTAGCCGAGCCGATGATCCCGGTCGATCCGAGGATGGCCGTGATGAGGCTGGATGAGCGGAAACTACCCACGCCGATGCCGAGCCCCTTCGACGCGAAAAAGGCGTTGACGCCCTGCTTCGCCCAGAACGCTCGTTGTTGTCCGGACAGGCTGTCGCCCTTTTCGATGGTGAGGGCATAGAGGACGTCGCCAAGCGTCTTCGCCAGTGACGGGTGGAACAGGATCAATACGCAGACGCCGATCGCCATTGCCAGCGTCGTCGCCAGGAGCATCGCCGCCTTGGAGAATTTGAGGCTGTGCGGGAACAGGATCATCCGGACGATGAAGAGGGCCAGATAGGCAGCCAGTCCGGCATAGGCGGTCGACGAGGTCGAGACGACCAGCACCAGTCCCATCAGGAAGGCGGCCCAGCCGGTACGCCGCGGCATGATGTCGCGCAGCCAGCACTCGCATGCGAATACAAACCAGAAGAACCCGAAATTAGCGTAGGCCGACGGCTCCGGCCACACGCCGGTTATGCGCGCGAAGCCGCCAATCCCTTGATTGTACTGATAATAAGAGCCGTTGCGGAAGAAGTCGATGAACAGCGAATAGGGGGTGCCGGCGAGTAGCGACGCGCTGACCCCAAGATAGACATGGATGAAGGCTACTACAGTTGCAGCCTTTACGATCATGATGGCACCGCGCGGCTGGCGGCAGGCGACATAGGTTACGACCGCATAGAGCGCGGTCGCCACGAGACTCAGCGAAGCCGTGATGTTCTGCGAGGTGAAGACGAGGGGAGTGGTTCCGAACATTCCGCGGAGGCCGACCGGCTTTAGTGGAACGACATTGATATCGCCGGCGAAGATCCTCGGTAGGATGAATGCGGAGACGATTCCGTAACTGGCGAAGGCCAGCAGAAAGATGTTGGCGCCGAGGCTGTCCTGCACAAGACGACCCTGCCGTCCGCCCGGCAGGAAGATCCGCAAGATCGCGAAAGCCAGCCCGAGATAGGCGGGCGGGATGGACGCGCCGCCCAGTGCCGGCAACACCGCCGCCGCGCCGCCGCCCAGCAGGGTGCAGCCGAAGCAGAAGGCGACCATCGCCTCGATGCTTTTCCTGAACAGCAGGAACAGCCCGATGGCGAACAAGATCAGCCCGAGGAGCGTCGGTAGCATTGGTCAGGCTTTATGAGCGCAGGGCATCTATCTTGATCGCTCTCACTGCGAGAGCGCCCCCAGGATGCCGGCGTCGAACTTGTCGGGTGAGAAGTTGCGCGCCTGGTTCATGGCGGCTGCCGGGTCGAAGCCGGGCAGCCAAGCCTCCATCGTTCGCACGCCTTCCACCAGCGATTCGGTGGTCTGCTCGGCGAAATAAAGACCGCTGCTTCCAGGCACAACGGTGTCGAGCGCACCGCCCCTCCCATAGGCCAGCACCGGGCGTCCAGACGCCATCGCCTCGACAGGCACTATGCCGAAATCTTCCTCTGCCGTGAACACCAGCGCCTTGGCGCGCGAATAGGCAAGGCGCAGTCGATCGAAGTCCAGCTTCGGAACAATCGTGATATTGGGTCCGGCGCGGCGCTTGAGTTCCGCCGCCATCTCGCCTTCGCCCACCATCAGCAGCGGGAGCTTCAGTTCGTTAAACGCGTCGACCGCCAGGTCCGCCCGCTTGTAGGGCGTCATCTGGCCGACCCAGAGATAACGGTCTTCGATATTTGTGCTGGGCCTGAACAGGTCGACGTCGACGGGCGGAAATACCACCTTGGCGTCTCTGCCCCATGCCTTCTGCACCCGCTTCCGTATGAAATTGGAATTGGCGAGGATCGTGTCGACGCCATGCGCGGAGCCGGAATCCCACGCCCGAAGGCGATGGAACACCCATGGCATCGCCATCCTGGAAAGGAAGCCTGCGGAGTGACGGTAATCGTGGTAATGATCCCACAAATAGCGCATCGGCGAGTGGCAATAGCAGAGGTGAAAGGCGTCATTTGCGGTGATCACGCCCTTGGCCGGGCCGGACTCGCTGCTGATAACCAGATCATAGCCGCGCAGGTCCAGCTCCTCGAGCGCGAGTGGCATCAGCGGCAGGTACTTCTGATAGAGTTTCGAAGCCCAGGGAAGCTTGTTGATGAACGTGGTCGTCACCTTGTGGCTCCTGATCAAGGCCGAGACCTTGTCCGGAACATAGACGTGGGTGAAGATGTCGGCCTGGGGAAACAGGCGCAGCAGACGCTCGAGCACGCGTTCGCCACCGCGCATGCCGACCAGCCAGTAGTGGATGATCGCCACCCGACGCGGCGCTTCGCATGTCGCCCGCCAGACCTCGCGTGGGAACTCGGCGCTCAACTGTAATATTCCTTGTAGCTGTCATAATAGGCGGTGGCATCGCCATATCCGAAGCGGGATTGCTTGCGCATATCGACCTGGCTGAGCACGACCCCGGCCAGATGCATCCGGCGCGCGGGCAGCAGCTTCAGTGCATTGCGGACAGCGTGATCAGGCGTCTTGCGCCAACGCGCGATGAACAGCACCGCATCGGCCAATGTCGCGATCACGCGTGCGTCGACCACCGGCAGCACCGGCGGGGTATCGATGATGATGTAGGTGAACTCCTCGCGGAGCTTCTTGATCACGTTGGCCAGCGCATCGCCCGTGACCATTTCGCCACCATCCACCGGCGTCTTGTTGAGCGGCAGGATCCACACTCCGCTCTCATGGTGCTGTACAAGAGCGTCGCTCAGCGATGCCCGGCCGCGCAGTACCTCGATCAGGCCGGCGTCGGCTGGATCTGCGACCAGCTTGTTGGCCGCCCGGCGCCGGGGGTCGCAGTCCACCAGGACGACCTTCTCGCCATCGACGGCGGCAACCCGGGCGAGGCAGGCGGCCGTGGTGCTTTTTCCTTCCTTCGGCACAGCAGACGTAATCGCCACGACCTGGACGACCGCTCCTACGGAATATTCGATCGAGGTCCGCAGGCTGCGCAGCGATGCATTGAAGCTGGAATGCGGGTGCTCTGCCACCGCCTCGAACGGGGGAGGTGGATTGTCGACGACGGAGTCGAGCAGCGGGATCGTTCCCAGATAGGGAACATTGAGGTTGTTTTCGACGTCCTCACCGGTGGTCAGACCCGAGAAGAGCAACTCGCCTCCGAAGGCAGCGGCCAGTCCCGCACCAACGCCCAGCGCGACTGCGAAGAACATGTTGAGCGGGATGTTCGGGCTGCTGGGCCCGTCCGGCGGCTGCGCCCAGGAAACGACGCGGGCATCGGCGGTCTCGGTGCCCTCCTGCGCCGCTGCGGTCTTGTAGCGGTTCAGATATGCCTCGTAGAGTCCCTGGGACGTTTCGGCCTTGCGGGTGAGATCGTCGAACCCGACCAGCGCCCGATTGCTGCTTGCCAATACGCCCCGTGCCGCGCCGAGGCTGCCGGCCACCGAGGACAGCCGCTGGCTGGACACGTTGGTGTTGGCCTTGAGGTTCGAGATCACGCGATTGATCTCGGTCTGGATCGATTTGTCGAGATCGGCCACCTGTTCCTTCAGCTTGATGATGTCAGGATGCAGCGGGCCGTAGCGAGCCTGCAGGTTTGCGAGCTCCGAGCCCAGCTGCGCCCGCTGCGTCCGCAACGATGATACGACCGGTGATTGCAGCGCTGCGCCGACATCGTCGCCCTGCGATCCGCTTCTGAGCTGTTGCTGCGCCGTCGCGAGCCTGGCCCGGTCTTCTGCCGCGGCGGCGCGCGACATCGCCAGCTGCTGGTCGTACACCGAGACATTCTGCTCGGTCAGTTGTGCGGCATTGGTGCTCAGCAGGTTATGTGCGATGCGGTAATCCTGCACGGCGCGGGTGTCGATCTGGGCCTGGCGACGCAGTTCTTCCATGCGCTTCTTGAGGAAGACGATGGCTTCCGCATTTTCCTTGCGCTTGTTCTTCTGCGCCTGGAGGGAATATTGCTTGGCATATTCGTTCGCGACCAGCGCCGAAAACTCCGGACTTGTCGACGTGAAGGTGATCGTCAGCGCGTAGGACGTGCCCGTGCGCGCGACTTCGAGCTTGTCCTTCAGGAAACGGAGAACATATTCCCGCTGCGCCTGCGGATCATAGGCGCGCTGCGACAAGGGCGGCGGCGTTCCGGTGATGAAAGACTGGAGCGCAGCAAGGCGGCCAGGCGTCGCATTGCGTGGATCAAGCGCGGGCAACTTGTCCAGCTGCAGCGCGTCGGCAACCTGATTGGCCAGCTCGCTGGAGCGAATGACTTCGACCTGCGTATCGACGATGGGCGAGGAGATTTCGCCGGTAACGGGCACGATCTGTTCCTGCACCGGCGTCACCTGGGTCGGCGTGTTGTCGAAGACTACCTGCGACGAAGCCGAGTAGAGCGGCGTCGCCCGGAATGTCAGGAACGCGACCAATGCAACGATGCCGAATAAAACCCCGAAAAACAAAGCCCTACGCCGCCGCAGTATCGCGATCAGCGTGTTGAAGTTGACTTTATCCTTCGTTGCTTCTTGGCCCGTATTCCCTGTTAGTGCGAGATTTTGATGCGCTATCTCGTGGTCCCGATAGAGATCGATATTGGTGGACAATGGGGTACCCTCGTGCCGCAGGAGCTCACCGGGCCACAACGTGCGTTATCGGATTTCGTTTCGCCGCATCGGTGACCGGAGAGATAAAAGCGGCCATTTGTGCAGCGCGTCATATTTTTTTGCGGCCGGTGCAATGGTTTGGGCGGTGAGCCGAAGTCGCAATGTGCTCTTCTCTACCTTCCCACAGGGAACCCTTGTCTGCTTGTGCGATCAGCGTTGGGCCAGAATCGAGAGGGAGATGCGATTTCCGCGATAGTCATTGTTGAACAGGCCGCGTCCATTCTGCTGCTGACGATCGAAAGAGAGCGTGGCCGCGAAATTGCGGTTCAAATAATATCGCGCGCCAGCTCCAGCGTAATAGCGCTGTTCGCGACGGTCGAGACCGCGATAGGTTTCCCGGTTTCCTTCGACATAGGCGGTAAGAATAAGCCGCCTCAGCAGTTCATGCTCGACCTCGAGGCGTACACGGCTCTGCAGCACTCCAGGCACGCCAGCGAGGGCGCTATCCGCGATCTGCCGGCTGGCTTTCAGCCGGAAGGTGGTCAGCCGCGTGGGCTCGTAGATCAGGTTAGCGCTATAGTTGAGGCCGCTGAATCCGCGGAAGCGAGGGTCGTCGAAGGATTGATGGATATAGCCAAGCCCGGCCTCGCCGTGGAGCAGGCGCGTGACTTCGAACCTTATGCCGGCGAGGGCGGTATAGCCCTTGGAATCGCGGCTTTTCAGATTGGGGTAGTTGATCTTGTTGATCGAGGTCGAGACGAAGACGCTGGACGAGCCGCCGATCCGGTTATCGACCCGAAGCCGTGCGACCAGCGTATCATGGTCCCTCAGGCTCTGGTCGACCAAGATGCCACCGCTCTTGACGTCCTGATATCGATAACGGTCGGCACTCACACCGCCGCTGAAGGCGATCCGGTTGAATGTCTTGGCCGTGCGGAGCGCGCCGCTATAACGATCATAACGGACCGGCTCACCGGTGATGAAGTCGTTACCGACAGTGCCGCGAGGCTCGATCAGATGGCCATAGTCTGCGGTCGCCCCGACATTCCACGATCGCAATATGTCCAGCCGGCCATCGGCCACCGCCCGATACTCTTCGCTGTTCTGATCCTGGTTCGAAAAATAGCGGCGCACCGTGGACGAGGCGGTCATCACGAGGCTGTGGTTCGTCCAGTCGGATTGGGCGCGAACGCTGGGCGTGATCGTCACCAGGCCATCGCCTACCACGTTGTTGTCCCGCAGAAATATGTTGTCGTCGTAAGTCAGTCTCGTCTGGACTGAAGGGTAGACCCTGAAGCCTCCGACGCCAATCCCGGTCGGGTCATATGTCGTCGGGCGGGAATCGGTAAGTTCAACGTTCTGCGCCTGCAAGGCTGTTCCTGCCAGGGCAAGTCCCGCCGCGACCAGCCTTCCGGTGAACACTATGTTTTTCGCCATTCCCTGATGACCCCGCCTGGTTTGATCCATGAACTTGGTAAGAAACTCGCCCTTTTTCGCACGGTGCCCGATCGCGCATGCGCCTAGCGAACGTAGTCAGGATATTGTTCCAATAAATTTGCATGGGGCGTGCATCCTTCTGAGCAAAGTTGCGTTCAGCAGCCGTCGAGGTCGCTCGACCAGGAATTTAGACATAGGGCCTCGGTTCAGGACTTGGATCACTCAATCTTAAAGGACAGTGCCACGCTGCGCAGCCCGGACCCAGTCCGTAGTCCGTTCCGCATTTGGCAAATGATAGAACCCGCGTGGTTTTTCTGGATCAGCCTCGCGATATTCGTGATCCCGACGATAATCGATCTCGCGCGTGGCGCATGGACCGAGGAGCAGACAGCCCATGGTCCGCTGATCTTCGCGTCCGGGCTATGGTTGATCGGTCGGGAACGTCGCAAAGTCGCCAGGCTTTCGCGACCAGGTTCGCTGCCATTGACGATGATGGTGCTGGTGCCGGCGTTGTTGCTGTTCGTCGCGGCGCGGGTGCTGGGCTGGCTCGGGGTAGAGTGCCTGTCCGCTTATGCTGCCTGCATCGCTCTGTTCTATTATCACGCGGGAGCGGTCGCTCTGCGCGCGCTGTGGTTTCCGCTGGTGTATATGGTGTTCATGTTCCCCCAGCTCGACACCATCGTGCTTCCGCTGAGCCGCGTGCTCAAGATGGGTATATCCACAATGGCTGTCGAGATTCTCTCCAGGCTCGGCTACGAGGTCGCCCAGGCGGGTGTGGTGATCTTTATCGACCAATATGAGATCCTGGTGGCCACGGCCTGTTCCGGTCTCAACTCGCTGCTTACCCTGTCGGCCATCGGCGTGTTCTATGTCTATATCTGCTACGAAGGCCGCTGGCGGGAGTCGCTGCCCCTGCTGATGCTGATCTTTCCGATCGCGGTGACGGCCAACTTCACGAGGGTCTTCGTTCTGATCCTCGTCACCCATTATTTCGGTGACGCGGTGGGTCAGGGGTTCGTCCACGACTTTGCCGCGATCTTCATGTTCGTGGTGGCGATGCTCGCGCTCGTCACCGCCGATACGATTGTCCGTGCTCTCCGCGGCCGAAAAAGTGCCGTGGCGATATGAGCCAAGACAGATGGGCCGGCATTGGGCCGTCGCGGCGGCAGCTTCTGTTCGGATCGCTGTTGCTGTCCGCATCGGCCGCCGGTCTGGCGCTGAAACCGAACCGCGGCACCAGCCCGCTTGCAAAGGGTGCTCTGGAGAAGTCGATCCCCTCCACGATCGGATCCTGGTCGGCGAAGCGCGCCAGCAGTTTCGTACTGCCGCCTGAGGATGTTGATCCGCTCCGCATTTACGATCAGGTGCTCACCCGCGCCTATCAGCATCCGTCGGGCATCGTGCTGATGCTCCTGATCGCCTATGGCAGCGGTCAGACAGGGCTGTTCCAGATTCACCGGCCGGAGGCCTGCTATCCGGCCAACGGCTTCACGCTGGGACCGAAGCAGACCGTCAGCGTCGACGTGCGCGGCGGAGAACGCGTGGCGAGCGGCTTCTTCACCGCCAGCGCCTATAGCCGCATCGAGCAGCTGCTATACTGGACGCGCATCGGCACATCCTTTCCCACGACGTGGCTCGAGGAAAACCTTGCCGTCGTCCACAGCAACTTCTCGGGCTCGATTCCTGACGGGGTAATCGTACGCATGTCGATCATCTCGCCCGATCAGGATCGGTCGCTGGCGATGCTGAAGTTGTTCGCCAGGGAATTGACGGAAGTTTCCGGGCCAACGGCATTGAAAGTCATGCTGGGTCCGAAGGCATGAGCATCCGCCGCCGCTACGGCCAGCGTCTTAACGGGAGAGAGCAATGAGAAAAACCCACGGCACGATGATGTTGATCGCAGGTCTGGCGCTTTTGGCCGGCTGCGAAAAGAAGCCGGAAGGGCAGGTCATCGCGACCGTCAACGGTGACGAGATCACCCGGCAGCAACTCAACATGGTTATCCGCGACAGTGGGTCCGCATCGGCGGCTCAACGCAAGCAGCGCCAGAACCAGGCCTTGTCGCAGCTGATAAACCGCGAGTTGCTGATCGAGGCGGCGAAGGAGCGCAAGATCGACAAGTCGCCGGAATATCTGGCGGCTGTTCGACAGGCGTCGGACACCATCGCGATCCAACTGCTGCAGCAGCAGATTGCGCAGTCGGTACATACCCCGCTGGACCTGGATGTGTCGCGCTACGTCGCCGAGCATCCGACCCGCTTCGAGAAGCGCGAGATATTGACCATCGACCAGATCCGGGCGCCGGAATCAGTACTGCGCGCGAGTTGGTTCGCTGCTGCGAAGTCGCTAGACGATGTCGTGGCCGGCCTGCGACAGAATGGCATCCAGTTCGAGCGGGCGACGCGGGAACTCGATACCATCTCGATGCCGCAGCCGATACTTACGCGGATGCTCGGCGCCGGCTCGGAGCCCTTAGGCCTCGCCTCTGGCGGGATCGCGACGATCGTGACCGTTCTGAAAAGGACACCTGCGCCGCTGATCGGGGAGGACGCTCAATCAGCCGGGCTCGCCCTCATGCGCAAACAGTCCGCGGAAGAAGCGCTTCAGCGCACGTTGACCGCGTTGAAGGCGCAGGCGAAGATCGAATATCAAAACGGCTTCGGGCCACCGCCACCCGCGCGAAAGTGATCGCATCTCCGCAGCATGGCCGTCGCCTTTGCATCGGCCATGCTGTGAGATCCGCTCAGATCAACGTGAAACTGCTGGCCGTCAGCGCCGGTTTCGTGCTCAGCAGGCCGATCTGGATCTGCGCTACACCGCCCGCACCGTCGGGATCATAATAGAGATTTCCCGTCGACTGCTGGTAGATGAGATGCTGGTCGCTGCTCACCGCCTGGGCCCCGTTGAAGAAGCCGGATGCCGGTATCGCTCCTGCCGGCAAGTTGGCGAAGGCGGTGAACACCGCACGGGAGAGTTGGAACAGGTCTTCTCCGGCGACGAAATCCTTCACCTTGTCCCGATCGGTGGAGGTGCCGAGATAGTCGAACAGGAATATGTCTGCGCCCGCGCCGCCGGTCAGCTCGTCCGCTCCGACGCCGCCGATCAGAGTGTCGGCGCCGGCGCCCCCTTGCAGGAAATCGCCGCCATCCTCGCCCCATAAGACGTCGTTGCCGTCATTGCCGATCAGCAGATCGCCGCCGAGTCCGCCATGCATGATGTTCGCGCCGGCGTTGCCATTGACGGTGTTGGCCAAATCGTTGCCGGTCATCGAGAGGTCAGCCGAACCTGTCTGGTTCAGGTTCTCGATGTTGGGATCAAGCGTGAAATTGACCGATGTGTATACGGTGTCGGTGCCTTCGCCGACATTCTCGACAACCTTGTCGCCAACATTGTCGACATAATAGCTATCATTGCCGATGCCACCGACAAGCGAGTCGGCACCTGCCGCGCCATCGAGCGTGTCGACGCCGGCGCCGCCAAAAATGGTGTCGGCGCTGGCGTTGCCGGTCAGCACGTCGTTGCCGCCTAAGCCGTTGATCGTCCACAGATCGTTGCTGGGGGCCGTGAAGACGTTGACGCCGTTGTCGCCCGTCCAGCTCTTGGGTTCGGGCAGGTTGTTGAGGGCGATCGTAAAGCTGGCCTCGACGAACAGCCCGGCGGAATCGGTGGCACGCCCGACGATCGACTGCGTGGGCGTCGCCTCATAGTCGAGCACTGCGCCGCTCGCGACGGAGATCACCCCCGTCGTCGAGTTGACGACGAAACGTCCGCCCGCGTTGTTGGTCAGGCTGAAGTTCAATGTGTCGCCTTGGTCGACATCGAGGCCGGCCAGTGTTCCGACCACGGTTCCGGCGGCGGCGTTTTCGTTCACCTGAGCATTCGAGAGGCTCAGGTTGGTCGGCGCATCGTTGGCGCCCGTTATGGTGAGCGAGACCGTGGCGCTCGAAGTGATGCCGCCCTGATCGGCGACCGTGTAGGCGAAGCTGTCGCTGGCCGTCTGCCCGGCAGCAAGCTTCTGGAACAGCGCGCCTGGGGAATAGGTGATCACGCCGTTCAGCAGGCTGAGGTTGGCTCCGGCCGATGTCGTCGGCGGCAGCGGCTGGATGGTGAGCTTGTCGCCGGCATCGGGGTCTTTGTCGTTGGCGAGCAACACGCCGCCGGGGATGGTGCCGCCATCCTCGGACACGTTGACGGAATCGTTGAAGGCTGTTGGCGCATCGTTGACCGCGGCCACGTTGACTGTGACATGACCCGTGGCGCTGTTGCCGGCGCTGTCAGCCGCCGCATAGGTGAACAGCGCGGCACCGTTGAAGTTGGCAAAGGGTGTGAACAGGATGCCCCCATTGCCGTCGAGCACTACCGAGCCGCCGGAGACAGCCGTCACGCTGCTGATCGAGATCGGCAGTCCATAGCTGTCGGTATCGTTGGCAAGCAGCGTGGATATCTGGAAAACGGCCGGCTGGTCCTCGGTTCCCGCCAATATATCCGCAGTGGCGATGAGGGGCGGTGGCCCGCCTTGCACGGCGAGTGGGTCGAATATCTTGTACTTGATCGAGGTGCCAAGATCGTCTCCGCCCATCCCGCCATAGTCGGTCCATGCGACCGCGAACCCGCCATTGCCGGCGGCTGCCACGGTGGGATCAGCCTGGACTCCGGGCAGCTGACCGTTGGCGATGAATTCGCCGCCGATCTTTACGCCGCCGCCGGTAAATATCTGTGCCTTGATGCCGGCGGTACCGACCTCTGGGCCGCTGCCGCTATAATCGGCCCAGCTGATGATGAAGCCACCGTCCGCAAGCGCGGATACCGCCGGGGCCAGCTGGGCTCCCGCCGTCGTGGTATTGGCGAGCGACTGCCCGCCGAGCGGGGCTCCGGAGGCATCGTAGATCTGGAAGGCTATGCCGTAATTGTCGGGATCGCCGCCGCGCTGGCTGGCATCGGCCCAGGTGACCACGAAACCGCCGGTGCTCAGCGCGGTGATGCTTTCCTGCTGCTGATTGCCCTGCGTCAGGCTGTTGACGAGGAACTCGCCGCCGACCTTTGCACCGGCCGCATCGAAGAGCTGTGCCTTGACGGCATCCTTGCTGGCATCGCCGCCGATCAGGCTGCTGTCGTGCCAACTGATCACGAAGCCGCCCGACGCCAGCCCGGCGACAACCGCCGTATCCTGCGCGTTGGCCGTATTCGTGTTGACCAGAAATTCGGAGCCGACCGCGTTGCCGGCAGCGTTGTAGATCTGCGCCTTCACGCTGCTGACGCTGCTGTCGCCGCCCTGTCCGCTCGCGTCCGACCAGGTCACGACGAAGCCGCCAGATGCCAGCCCGGCAACAACCGGCGTCTTCTGCGCATTCAACGTCGATGCGTTGACCAGAAACTCTCCGCCCGTGGCGCTGCCGTTGGCATCGAAGATCTGCGCCTTGATACCGCTGCTCGACGTATCGCCGCCGACCGCGCTGTTGTCCGCCCAGGTGACGACGAACCCGCCCGATGCCAGCCCCGCCACCGCCGAAGTGTCCTGACTGTTCAGCGTCTGTGTGTTGACCAGGAATTCGCCGCCGATCGGGTTGCCATCGGCATCGACGATCCGGCCCTTGATCCCGTTTACGCTGGTGTCGCCCTGACCGCTTCCGTCGGTCCAGGTTATTACATAATGGTCGTTGGCGATCGCCGTGACCGATGCGAGTTGCTGGTTGTTGGCGATGCTGGTGTTGGCCAGCAGCTCCGGTCCGCCGCCATAGCGATCCTCGACGATCGAGTCGGTGACGGCCAGGCCGAACACCTTGTCGAAGCTGTTCCCGAAGCCGTCGGTCGCCCTGATGGTCAGCGTCGCGCTGGACGCGCTTTCGTAATCGAGCGCAAGGCTGTCCTGCACGACCAGCCGGTTGCCTTGGACGGCGAATGCGCCGCCGGTGGAGTCGTCGACGATCTCGTAACTGTAGAGCGCATTGCTCGCGCCATTGGCCGAGAGGCTGGCGAAGGTGGTGTTCTCGACCGCCGCCTCCGACACGGTGCTGTTGGAAAGAGCGATGTTGCTGATCGCCCCGCTGGTAGGATTGAACATCTGCATCTTGATCCCGCCATCGGGATCCCCGTCCAGTCCACTGCGGTCGGTCCACCCGATGACCAGGGCGCCGGACGAGAGCGAAGCGATGCTTGGCAGCTCCTGCGTGCCGAGGGTCGTGGAGTTGACCTGGATTTCCGCGCCGACCTTGTGGCCGAGATCGTCGAAGACCTGCGTCTTCACGCCGAAGCCGCTGGCGTCGGAGGCGAGCAGGCTGTTATCGCGCCAGCTTACCGCGAAGCCGCCTCCGGCGATGCCCGCCACTGTGGGCTGGTCTTGCGCATTGAACTCGGTGGTGTTGACCTGGAATTCCGTTCCGACCTTCGCTCCGCTGGCCGTGAAGACCTGGGCCTTCAGCCCGGCGCCGCTGGTGTCGCCCTGGAGGCTGGTATCGCGCCAGACGACCACGAACCCTCCGGTGGAGAGCGACGTGATGGTCGGCTGATCCTGCGACGCGGCAGTGGTCGTGTTGACGAGGAACTCGGCACCCGATTTCGCACCGCTGGCCGTAAAGACCTGGGCCTTGATGCTCGGCGCCGTGGAGTCGCCGCCCAGTCCGCTGCTGTCGACCCAACTGGCGACGAAGCCGCCCGAGGCGAGCCCGGTGATGACCGGTGCCTGCTGGCTGCTGGCGATCGTGGTGTTGATGAGGAACTCGCCGCCGACCTTAAGCCCGAGCTCGTTGTATAGTTGGGCGCGCACGCCGGTGCCGGTGGCATCGGGCGCGGTCGCGCTGGCATCGACCCAGCTGATGACGAATCCGCCCGATGCGAGGCCGGTGACGACCGAGCTGCTCTGATTGAGGCGGGTCGTGCTGTTGACCAGGAATTCCGATCCAATCTTCGCACCATCGGCGTCGAAGATCTGAGCCTTGACGCCGAGGCGGTCGGGGTCGGGGCCCGCAGCGCTCGCATCCGTCCAGGTGACCACGAAGCCGCCCGTGCCGAGCACCGCGACCGAGGCCTGGTCCTGGGCGTTGGCGGTAGTCGTGTTGACGAGGAACTCGCTGCCGAGCGCGCCGCCATTGGCGTCGTACAGCCGGGCCTTGATCCCCGATCCGCTGCTGTCGCCGCCGACACCGCTATTATCTGTCCAACTGACGACGAACCCACCCGTGGCGAGGGCGGTGATTGCTGCATCTGTCTGCACGCCCGTCGTCGTCGAGTTCACGAGGAACTCGCTTCCCGCGACGGCATAAGCTCCATTCGACATTGGCACTCCAGTCGTAAACAGGTTGTCGGGTTCCCGCTGTATGTCGCAGGTTTAGGCCATTTTAGAGCAGGACACCTGTTGGCGGATGCGCCATTCCGAGCCTTGCCGATATCATGTGAGGCATCGGCTAAGACTTCTGGACTACCCGTGAATTCCCAAGCGGTGCCGGCGTTCATCGGGCGTTGGCATCATGGCGCTGCCTGATGCTGATCGACCCTTAGATAGCTGTCGTTGAAGTCGCCGATCTGCCGCAGTTCGGCAATCTTGCTGACGGAAATGCGCCGTTTGGAGCGTTCGATTACGCCTTGTTCGGTCAACCATTTGAGCACGCGGCTGATATGCACCGACGTCAGCCCCAGCGCGTCGGCGAATTGCTCGAGCGTGATTGAGAACAGCTGGCGATCTCCGTTTTCGATGGAGGCGCTCAGGCGGGTATGCAGCTCGCACAGCAGATGGGCAAGGCGTGCGCGTGCGTTTCTGCGGCCGATGTTCAGAATCCACTCATGGCAAATCGCTGCGTCGGCCAGCGCTTCGATCCAAATCGCCCTCCCGATCGAGGCATTGTTCAAAACCAGTCGCCGCAGCGCCGCCATAGGGAACTCCATGATCCGAGTCCGCGTCACGGCCTGGACATTGTCCTCCGAGGTGCTGAGGAAGAGATTTTGCAGGTTCAGGAAGTCGCCGCGCATATGGAAAGCGACGATCTGTCTGTCGCCAGCGTTGGTGAACTTTTGGCGGCACGCCAAGCCGTCCTCTATTAGGGCGAAATGGGTGACGCTTTGCCCCTCGCGTTGAAAAAAGGCCGAGCGCTCGATCGTCCTGAACTGACAGGGTATCGCGGCCAGCTGGGAATGATCCGCCATCGTAAGGGGGGCGTTTCGGCCGAGCCTCGCGCACAACCTGGTTGATTTATATCGGTTGATCGGCACTTGTGACTCCGTCGATGGAGCGGGTGAAGCTCTCAAGCGCCATTGTTCAGGTTGCCGCGCATCGTGATTGATGAACCGCATGATGTCGGTTGTGCATTGTTCAACTGCGCTATTCGTCTGGAATTACAGCGTAATGCTTTTGGCGGACACTGACCGGATCATCGTAGGTGCTCTGGGAAATCGCGAGCCGCCGGTCGGAGTTTTCGAGCGACCGGTTCGTTAGCCGGCGATTTGCATTGATATCGTCTGGGCCTCGGCCGCGGTTGCTGTAACGACTGCAAAATAGATTACGGCAATGCCGCTCTACCCATTTTGATATTGGGATGAGTTCATATGGGTAATGGATCCAGTGGCGATTTCGACCTATTCTGAGGGCGCTCTAACTCGGGGGGGTAGTGCTAGTTCAATGATACAACATGTCCCAATATCGGTGCTAGGTAGCCAAGAGGCGAACGAGGTCTTGGACGAAGTTGCGTCGGGTATGACGTCGGTGCAGCAAGCCAGGCGTTGGGCAGACGAGCTCCGCGCCGAAGGGTTCACGGTGCTCGCCCAGGAGGTCGAACTGCGCCTTCCCACGTGGCATTGAGGTGCCATCAGCGGAACGGCTAGCGGGTCTGGTTCCCGAAACCATTGGAGACGGCCCAGATTGCCGCTTGCGTACGGTTCATACTTCCGAGTTTGCGCAGGAGCGTCCGGATGTGAAGACGTACGGTCGCGATGCCTATTCCAAGTCGCGTAGCTATTTCCTTGTTCGAGCAGCCATCCGCCAAGCACCGCAAAATTGCGAGTTCACGTTCCGATGGACCGTGGCGAGTTCCCGCAGCCTGCACTTCTCGAGAACCGAACGTCTCCACGAGTTCCGTGACAAGCGGCGAGGGGGCGAGTCTCTCGCCATTGGCAACGAGTCGCAGCATCGATACCAGCGCGGCGGGCTTCGAGTTCCACAACAGTACTGAATCCACGCCAGCCATGAATGCCAGTCGCAGATCCTGGCTGTCACAGTGATCGCACAACAGCGCGATACGGGCCGAGGGGTGCAGATGCCGAAGGCTTGTTATAGCGGCGATTCCCTCCTTGTCGGCCGGCGCGTCCAGAATAAACACGTTGCCGTCGGCGGTGGTTTCGGCCGGAACAGTTCCGCTGTGGTCGTGCAGGCGCGATCTCACGGCGAATCCGTTGCCGTTCAGCATTCGTTCGAGACCCTCTAACCGCAATTCGGAATTGCTGAAAATCGTGACGGTTGCCGGAGCGCCGCGCACCGTCTGGTGCCTCGGCGCCGGTCGCGGCAGGGAACCCGCTTTTAATTGCGCGAGGACGAGTCGCGGTGGCGGGGACCGGCTCGAGCGATCGTCGCCCTCGTTGGTCAATTCAGATGATCCGGCTGGGCATTGGAGCGGGGATTTCGTCTATCGAAGGATTGACGAACTGCGCGTTATCAGGATTGCCCAGCGCCATCAGGATCGGCGCGGCCGGGGCTGACGGGCTTGCGACGAGGCCAAGCACAAGAATTAGACACGAGCGGGTGATCATAGTCACGCTATGCACTCCTATCTAGTTGACCTTATATATATTTGTACCGATCGACGTGTAAGTGAGTGTCCGTTGACATGGCCTTGCATCGTTCCTTGATGCGCCAAGTTGGCTGGTTTTTGGAGGGAGCCTTCGGCTTACATCGTTATTGCCACGGCATGGTTCGATCAGGCTGCGCACCAGTGAGGCCGCGGAACCAGTTGCCTGGATTCGTTTTCATTCAAATTGAAGCAATGGATCCGATGGCATCCGCCTGTTTTTCCAAACTCTCGGATTGCCCGGCGGATGGCCATAGCGCCTCGAGGGTCTGGTGTTGAATGACGGCTGGCTATTCGGCGGCGGTCGCCGACTCAACCAATCGCCAGGCGGCGCGCGTCTGCCAGAGTGCCCATGTCGATGACGAAGCGGTATTTGACGTCGCTGCGATGGAGGCGCTCGTAGGCGGTGTTGACGTCCTTCATCGCGATCAGCTCGATATCCGCGAGGATGCCGTGCTCGCCGCAGAAATCGAGCATCTCCTGCGTCTCGGCGATGCCGCCGATTGGCGAGCCGGCCAGTGACTTGCGCCCGACGATCAGCGAGAAGGCGCCGACCGGCAGCGGCTCGGCCGGCGCGCCCACCAGACAGAGAGTGCCGTCGATACGGAGCAGCGCAAGATAGGCGTTGATGTCGTGCTGAGCGGAGATAGTGTCGAGAATGAAGTCGAGCTTGCCGGTCCGCGCCGCCATCTGTCCGGCGTCGGTTGAAACCACGACGGCCTGCGCGCCCAGCGCCATCGCGTCGGCGATCTTGCCGGGTGAGGTGGTGAACACCGTCACCTCCGCCCCCATCGCGCGTGCCAATCGGATCGCAACATGTCCGAGGCCGCCGATACCCACGATGCCGACCTTGCTGCCGGGGCCGACCTTCCAATGGCGGAGCGGTGAATAGGTGGTGATCCCCGCGCACAGCAAGGGCGCGGCACCTGCTGGATCCAGCGCGTCGGGCACGCGCACGACATAGGCTTCGTCAGCCACATAGTTGTTGGAATAGCCGCCGAAGGTCATCCGTTCGCCGTCCCGCTCATATCCCGAATAGGTCGGCGTCGGATGCTCGATGCACATATTCTCAAGATCGTGCCGGCAAGGATCGCACTGGCGGCAGCTATCGACGATGCAGCCGATCGCCGCCATGTCGCCAACCTTGAACTTGCGCACGCCGTCGCCCACCGCCGTTATCCGCCCGACGATCTCGTGCCCCGGCACCATCGGATAGATGCTGTTGCCCCAGTCGTTGTTCACGAAGAACAGATCGGAATGGCAGATGCCGGTATAGAGAATCTCGATGGTCACGTCGTGCGGACGCGGATCGCGACGTTCGAAGGAAAAGGGAATGAGCGGGGCCTTGGCCTCAAGCGCGGCAAAACCGAACGACTGCACCATGGATCGCGGTCCTCCTGTTCCGATCGGATGATCAGGCCCGGACGTTTACGGAGAAATACGAGAAAGGGAAGGGCAACCGCCCATTTTGCGCCGGATCGTTGCTAGCGAGCTCCGCCCGGCATAAGACGTAAGTATAACATCTCCCGTAACTTGTCGGCGTGAATTGGTTACAATTCTAAATACTCCTTCTTCTATCCTCAGCTGATCGAGAGATGCTCCAGGGAGCGTTCCGACAGGGGGATGTATCGTGTGCGGTTTCGTTGAAGTTGCGGATGTTGCCTGCGCTATTCAAAGCGCGCGGCTATGATCCGCCTTTCCGGCCGGCGCGCCTTGGTTGCCGCAGTCAGTCTGCTCGCGCTGAGCACGGCCGAGGCGGGCGAGATCGGCGCGCCCGTCGTGGTCCGCGGTGCCGCAACCTTGTCCGTCGAAGGCAGCACCACCATCGTCAATCAGACCAGCGGTAAGGCTGTGATCAACTGGTCGAGCCTTTCGGTTCCTGGCGGAAGCACGCTGCGGTTCCAGCAGCCAGATTCAAGCTCGATCACGCTTAACCGCGTCACCGGCGGCGGCGTGTCGAACATCGATGGTATGATTTCCGCCAACGGGCAGGTCTGGATTCTCAATTCTTCGGGTGTTCTCATTGGTGCTGGCGGCCGTGTACAGGCCGCGGGTTTTCTCGCGAGCACGCGCGATATCGTCGACGATGACTTCATGGCCGGGCGCTATGCGTTCAGCGGACACGGCGAAGGAGAGATCGCGAACGCCGGCCAGATTGCCGTGGAAAATGGCTATGCCGTTCTCGCCGGCGGGAAGATCAACAACAGCGGCCTGGTGTCGGCGCGGCTCGGGACGGTGGCCTTGTTGGGCGCACAGGGATTCTCGCTGGACCTGGTAGGCGATAAATTACTGTCCTTCGCCATCACTGAACCGCTCCCGGTGGTTGCCTCCGACGGAGTGATCATCAACAGCGGAACGCTGGCAGCGGATGGTGGCCGCATTCTGCTCACCGTCCGCGGCGCCGCGGATGCGGCGGCGAGCACCATCAACAGTGGGGGATTGCTTCAGGCGCAATCCGTTCAGCTTCGCAATGGAGAAATCATCCTCGATGCAGGTGATGCCGCAGGCGTCACCGTCACCGGTAAGCTCGATGCCTCGGGCCTTGGGGCGAACGAGACCGGCGGCGATATTGCCATTTCTGCCAAGCGGATATTGCTGTCGGAGCGCGCCCAGGTGGACGCGCGAGGCGATGCCGGTGGCGGCAACATCCACGTCGGTGGCGGTCTGCACGGAGCGGTGATCGGCGGAAGGGCTTCTGCCCTTTATGCCACGGTCATGCGTGGAGCATCGCTCGATGCCAGCGCGGTGACCCGCGGCAATGGCGGCGTTCTATCCTTGTGGTCAGACATTTATGATCCCTTGTCCATCACGCGCGCCGCGGGCGATTTCCAGGCCAATGGCGGATCGCTCGGCGGCAATGGCGGCATCATTGAAACCTCGGGCCACACGCTCCGGATCGATGGCGTGACCGGGTCCGCTTCGGCGGCCGGGGGGCTTGCGGGCGAGTGGCTGTTCGATCCCTTCGACATTCAGATCGTCGATCAGCTCAGTGGGCAGAATTCTTCCGAGGTGCGTGCCAGCGATCTCGTCTCCCTGCTCAACAGCGGCACCAATGTCACTGTCGACACTGCTAACGCGCCGCAGACGGGAGCCAGCAGTAGCGGCGAGGGCAATATCACCCTCAACACCTCCCTCACCAAATCGTCGGGCGCAGCGGCGACGCTGACCTTGCGTGCCCACAAGGATATCATCGTCCAGCCAGGCGCCAATATCACGTCGACCAGCGGCGGCCTCAATGTAGTGCTGACCGCGGACAGCAACAATGATGGCATCGGCACCATCTATCTCGGTGGCAACATCACCACGATCGGCGGGCAGTCGAACGGCCTTCAGGGTATTAAATATTCAGGCTACTTCAACGACAACTTCAGTTTTTTCCAAAATGCGCAGCTTCGGCCCGATTATCGATTCGACAATCTCTTCACATCTATAAACCCGACTACCCCGGGCGCGAATTTCGATGACAATTATTCGGTGCGATTCCTTGGATTCTTCCAGCCCAGCGTCAGCGGGTCCTATAATTTCCGGATCGGCAGCGATGACGCCTCCTATCTGTTCCTGGGAAATGCGGGCGAAACCGTCGCATCGCTGGAAGCGCGCGTAACTCCGGGGTCGGCGGTCGCCTCGGCCCCCGGTGCCCATGGCGTGGTGTTCGGGAGCGGCAACATCAACCTCACAGCCGGCACGGCCTACCCGATACTCGCCTATTTCGGCGAAGCGGGCGGCGGCGATCAAGTCACGATCGATTTCACGCCCCCTGGCGGACAACGCACTGAAAACGGTACCGGCTTCTATTTCACCAGCTTCGGAGGCCAGGCTACGCTGAATGGCAATGTCCAGCTGATCCGTGACGTGGCGATCAACGCGCAAGGCAATGTTAGCTTCAACGGCACGGTCGATAGCGCGACGACCTTCGCGGGCATCGATCCCGCGACCTCCAAATATGGCCTGACCGTCACGAATCCGAACAACGACATCACCTTCGCGAAGGCGGTCGGCTCTATCAATTCGCTGGCCAACCTCGTCAGCACGTCCAAGACGGTGTCGACGCGGTCGATTGCTGTGGCCGCCACTGGCCAGATTCAGCTCTCCGTCGCGCAGGGCGGCACTGTCACGGGCTCGCTCGCTGGCGGTAGCTTCTCCAAGTCCGGCGCGGGCAAACTCGACTGGACGGCGGGAAGCTCCGGCGACGTGGCGGTCGGCAATCTTTATCTCGACGGTGGTGCGCTCAATGTGAAGAGCGCATCGGCGTTGGGAATCGCAGTCCCGATCAGCTTGACCGCGGACAGCATATTGTCGTTCCAAGCGGCGGGCGCGGTCAATCTGACTTCCTCCATCGACGGCGGCTTCAATCTCGATATCGGCAGCGACGGCGCGCTGACCGTTGATGGCGGCATCGGCCTTTCGAGCCGGCTGGCGCGCCTGCGTATCGAATCCCTCAACGTCCTCACGCTCGGAACGAACGCCGATCTCCGCACGAGCGGCGACATCAGACTGGCCGCCGGGCAACGCTTTGTGAACGCTTCGACCAACGGCGCCGTGCTGAACAGCCTCGGTGGAACATGGCGGGTGTTCAGCAACAACAGTTCGCCCTTCGGTAGCACGCCTGACGTTGCCGGATCGCTGGCGCACGATTTCAAGACCTATGGCATCGGATTTTCGACCACGTCGAATCTGGCGAGCGTCGGCGCGACCGATGGCGCGTCGTCGGTGCCGGCGGAGGGCAACGGATATATATATTCGCTAGCCCCCACCGTGACGGTCACCGGGAACATCTCCCGCGAATATGACGGGACGACGATTATCAACCTGCCGAGCGTTGCGCTTTCGGGCAGCGGAGCGATCAACGGCGATACGATCGTCGCAGGCGCCGCCAGCGGGATGTTCGATCTTCCGGATGCGGGGTCCAGAACCGTCGTCCTGAACGGTATCAGCCTGATCGCCCAGGACAGTGCCGGCAAACCCGTTTACGGCTATAAGCCCAGCGGTGCGGTCAGCCTGACAGGCACGATCACTCCCAAGACGCTCACCGCGACGCTGATCGGCGATATATCCCGCATCTATGACGGTACTACCACCGCGACGTTAACGGCGAACGCCTACCAGCTCTCCGGGTTGGTCGATGGTCAGAGCTTCGCTATTAACCAGACCGTCGGCAGCTATGCGACCCCGAATGCCGGAACGAACATCGTCGTCAGCGCCAACCTGGTTGCAACCAACTTCACCGCCGGATCAGGCACGTTGGCCAGCAACTACGCCTTGCCGACCTCGGCCTCTGGCGCGGTCGGCACGATCAGCCCGAAGCCGCTGACGGCGGCATTCGCCGGCGCGGTGTCGCGGGACTATGACGGCACCACTGCGGCGCCGCTGGCCTCATCGAACTATCAGCTCAGCGGGTTGATCGATGGTCAAAGCATCAGCGTCAACCCGACCACAGGAATCTACGCCTCCCCGAACGTCGGCACGGATATCAATGTCGAGGTGAACCTGGGGGGAACCGACTATACGGCAGGACAGGATACGCTGCTGGCCAACTACACATTGCCCACATCGGTTAGCGGAACGATCGGCGCAATCACGCCGAAGCAACTGGAGATCAGCCTCACCGGAACGGTATCACGCGTCTATGACAGCACCACCATCGCGACGCTTGCTCCGTCCAACTACACGTTGTCGGGGGTTGCAAGTGGCGATGAGATCACGGTCACGCAGACGAGCGGCAGCTATGCCAGCGGCAATGCGGGCACCGGTATCTCCGTCAGCACCAGCCTTGACGCGACCGATTTCGCGAGCGGCTCCAGCACTTTGTTGAGCAATTATGTCCTGCCCGGCTCGGCGGCCGGCGATGTCGGCCAAATCGAGCTTGCGCTGCTGACCTATGTCGCCGACCCCGTCAGCCGCATCGTCGGCGAGCCCAATCCGTCTTTCACCGGGACCGTCACGGGATTTGTCGCGGGAGAAACTCTCGGCGGTGCGACGTCGGGCACCTTGACCTTCACGTCGGCGGCGAATGCCGGGTCCGCTTCGGGCACCGTCGCGATCAACGGCGAGGGCCTGATCGCCACAAATTATGCGTTCGAGCAAGCGCCCCAAAATTCGACAGCGTTGACGATCCTGGCCGCCGAGCAGACTCCACCGCCGCCGCCAGTCGTGGAGCCTAGCCCGCCGCCACCGCCGCCGCCAGTCGTGGAGCCTAGCCCGCCGCCACCGCCGCCGCCAGTCGTGGAGCCTAGCCCGCCGCCACCGCCGCCGCCAGTCGTGGAGCCTAGCCCGCCGCCACCGCCGCCGCCAGTCGTGGAGCCTAGCCCGCCGCCACC